>NZ_SZYE01000049.1 GCF_005239125.1 Cellulomonas hominis
CCGCGGTCGCCGGCGTCCGGCTGCTCGCCGCGGCGCTCGACGCGGACCTGCCGGTGCTCGCCCGCGACGTGCTGCCCGCGCTGCGCGCCGACCGGCGCACCGCCGCACCGCGCCCCGGCGCCACCCTGCGCGAGCACCTGGGCCTCGCCCGGCCGGAGAACCGCTTCGCCACCAGCACCCGCGCGACCGCCTGAGGAGCCCGCCGTGACCCAGCAGACCCCGCACCCGATCACCCGGCCCGACGCCCAGGTGCACCTCGGCGTCTTCTTCCAGGGCGTCAACCACACCACCGTCTGGTCCGACCCCGAGTCCGGCTCGCAGACGGACGTGACGTCCTTCGAGCGGGTCGCCCGCACCGCGGAGCGCGGCCTGTTCGACGCGTTCTTCCTCGGCGAGGGCCTGCGGCTCCGGGAGAGCCGGGGCCGGCTGCACGACCTCGACGTCGTCGGCCGCCCGGACGCGATCACCCAGCTCGCGGCGCTGGCCGCCGTGACCCGGCGGATCGGCCTGGTCGCCACCCAGAACACCACGTACAACGACCCGGTCGACCTGGCCCGGCGGCTCGCGAGCCTGGACGTGCTGTCCGGCGGCCGCGCCGCCTGGAACGTCGTCACCACCGACAACGCGTGGACCGGGGAGAACTTCCGCCGCGGCGGCTACCTGGACCACGCCCGCCGGTACGACCGCGCCGAGCAGGTGCTCGCGACCGCCCGCCGCATCTGGGACGCGTGGCCGGCGGACGACCACGGGCCCGTCGCGCACGTCGCCGCGCACGGGGACCTGCTCGACGTCGAGATCGACCCGACCACCCCGCGCAGCCCGCAGGGCCACCCCGTCGTCTTCCAGGCGGGCGACTCGCCGCAGGGCCGGGACTTCGCGGCGCGGTCCGCGGACGTGATCTTCTCCCGGCACGGCTCGGTGCTCGCCGACGCGCTGGCGTTCGCCGCGGACATCCGGGCCCGGGTCGTGGCCGCAGGCCGGCCCGAGGACGACGTGAAGATCGTCCCCGGCACCGCGGTCGTGGTCGGCGACACGGCCGCGGAGGCCGAGGAGAAGGCGCGCTGGGTCGCCCGGCAGCAGGTCACCCCGGCCACCGCCCTGCACGTCGTGGGCACGATCTGGGCCGAGGACCTCAGCGGCTACGACCCCGACGGCCCGCTGCCCGCGCACGACCCGGTCGTGGCCGAGCTCGGGGGCGAGGGCGGCTCGTCCACCACCGGGGCCCGCACGCACGAGGTCGCCGCGCGGTGGCGTGCGCTCGCCGAGGCCGAGGGGCTGTCGATCCGCGAGCTCGTCATCCGGGTGTCCGGGGAGCGCGGCTTCGTGGGCACCCCGTCCGCGGTCGCCGACGAGCTGGTGCGGTTCGTCCGGACGGGCGCGGTCGACGGGTTCAACATCAGCCCGTGGATCATCCCGTCCGGGCTGGACGACATCGTCGACCGGGTGGTGCCGGAGCTGCAGGAGCGCGGCGCCTACCGCACCGCGTACGCGGGCACCACGCTGCGGGAGCACCTCGGGCTGCGGGCCCCGCTCACGCGGCGTGCCGGCGCGGGCGTGCGCGCGGCGGCGGGGGTGTGACGCAGGGGCTCAGGCCCCGGCGGGCACCAGGTCGAGCACCGCGTCGAGCCCCGTGACCTGCAGCGTCATCAGCGGCGCGCCCGTCGCCCCCCGGACCCGGAGCCGGTCGGGGCGCCGGTGCGGCGCGATCGAGACCAGCAGGGCGAGCGCGGACGAGTCGATGAACGTGGCCGCGCTCAGGTCGACCTCCTCGACGCCGGCCGCCGCGAGCACCCGGCCCGCGCCGACCTCGTCGACGCCCAGCTCGCCGGCCAGCGTGTGCACCACGTCGATGTCGATCTCGCCCTCGGCGAGGAGCACCGCGGGCCGGGCCGGGTCGACGTGCAGGCGACCGGCGGGCCGCCGGGCGCCCGCGGGCGTCGGGAGCGTCGTCACGGGGTCAGTATGCGGGCGGCACGGCCGGCCGTCGCGCCGAGGCCCGGACCGCCCGCGGGTGAGGGGAGGGGTGAGTGCCCGGGTGGGTGGCCGTGTCCGCGGGGCGTCGCCCCGCGCGGTCGGCTACGGTCGGCGGGTGCACGGGACAGGTGGCGGTGAGGAGCGCGCTTTCCCGTCGTCGGCGTCGTCCCTCGCGCGCGCCCGCGCCTGGTCGATGGAGCGCGCCAGCGCGGCGGGTGCGCCGGGCGAGGTCGTGGACGCGGTCCAGCTCGCGATGAGCGAGGCGTTCACCAACGCCCTGCGGCACGCCCCGGGGACGCGCACGATCACCGTCAGCGTCGTCGGTGCGCGCCGCACGCTCACCTACGAGGTGGGCGACGCCGCCGCGACGGTCCCGCCCCGCCGGCGCAGCGGCCGCGAGGGCCTGCCCGGCGGGCACGGCCTGCACATCCTCGACGCCGTGACCTCGGCGTGGGGCTGGCGGCCCGCGCCGGACGGCGGCAAGGTCGTCTGGTTCACGCTGCGCTGGTGACGGCGCCCCGGGGTGACCGGGGCCGCTGAGCGCGCGCGGGCGCGGGGCGCTGTCGTACCGTCTGCCGCAGCAACCCTCCTCCAGCAGCGGGGCGGGTGCCGGGGACGAGGAGTGGCGGGGTGCGGGAGACGACGGACGAGCGGGAGCCGCTCGTCCCGGCGGTGGCCGCTCAGCTCGGCGGCACGATGGACGCCGACGAGGCGGTGCGGCGGCTCGCCCGGCTCCTCGTGCCCGCCGTCGCCGACTGGTGCCTCGTGACGCTGGTCGAGGACGACGAGTCCCGGGCGCCGCGGCGGCGGCTGCGCGACGTCGGCTGGTGGCACGCCGACCCGGACCGGCGCGAGCTCGTCGCGGCGTACGCCCTCGAGCGGATCGGGGCCCTCGTGCCGGGCTCGATGCTCATGCGCGCGATCAACTCGGGCTCGGTCGTGCACGTGCACGACGCCGCGGTCGAGGCGCTGGACCGCGTCCTGGCGCCCGGCCCCGCCCGCGACCTCGTCGAGCACCTCGCCCCGACCTCGCTGACCGTGGCCCCGCTGAAGAGCCGCGGCCGCACCCTGGGCGCGGTGAGCCTGTTCAACGGCCCGGACCGCCCGCCCCTGCAGCCGGCCGAGGTCGCGTCCGTGGTGGAGGTGGCGGCCACGGCGGCGCTCGCCCTCGACAACGCCCGGCTCTACCGGCGCCAGCGGGACGTCGCCGCCTCGTTCCAGCGCACCCTGCTCAGCGCACCGGTCCGCCCGGACGACCTGCAGGTGGTCGTCCGGTACCAGCCGGCCGCGGAGGCCGCCCGCGTCGGGGGCGACTGGTACGACGCGTTCCCGCAGCACGACGGCGGCACGATGCTGGTCATCGGCGACGTGGTGGGGCACGACGTCGAGGCGGCGGCGCTCATGTCGCAGCTGCGGTCGATGCTCCGCGCCATCGCGGTCGTCACCCGGAACAGCCCGTCCGACGTCCTGACGCTGCTGGACGCCGCGGTCCGCACGCTGCGGATCCCGGCCCTGGCGACGGTCGTCGTGGCGCGCGTCGAGCAGACGCCCGCGGAGCGCGCGGCCGGCGTCACCCGGCTGCGCTGGTCCAGCGCGGGCCACCCGCCGCCGATGGTCGTGGACGCCGACGGCACCGTCCGCGTGCTCGACGGGCCCCGGCCCGACATGCTGCTCGGCCTGCACCCGGACCGGCCGCGCGCCGACCACGAGACGGTCCTCGGGCCGGGGTCGACGGTCCTGCTCTACACCGACGGGCTGGTCGAGCGCCGGGACCGCCCGCTGCGCGACGGGCTGCGCGACCTGCAGGCCGCGCTGGGCAGGCACGCGGGCCGCGACCTGGACGCCCTGTGCGACGCCCTGCTCGCCGAGCTGCCCGGCGGCCCCGGCGAGGACGACGTGGCCCTGGTCGCGGTCCGGCTGGACGGGCCGGCCGGCGTGCCCGGCGCGTCCTCGCCCGCCGAGCGGGTGCCGCCCGACGCGTCGAGCGGGTAGCCGACGCGTCGAGCGAGCAGACGGCGGGTACCCGCTCGACGCGTCGGCTGCCCCCTGGGGCGACGTGCCCCGAGGTCGCCCCGTCGGGTGCACCGCGTGCCGACCCGTGCCTACCCTGCGGGACGTGCCCCCGATGACCCAGGCCCACCCGCTCGACGTCCTGCGCCGCCGCGGCAGCGAGAAGTGGGCGACCTACCCGGACGACGTGCTGCCGATGTTCGTCGCCGAGATGGACTACCCGCTGGCCCCGCCGGTCGCGGCGGCGCTGCGCGAGGCCGTGGACCGCGGTGACACCGGCTACGTGCCCGCCTCGGGCGGCGGGGTCCCGGAGGCGTTCGCCGCGTACGCCGCGGACACCTGGGGCTGGTCCCCCGACCCGGCGCGGATGCGGACCACCACCGACGTCAGCGTCGTCATCGTGGAGACCCTGCGCCGGCTCGTCGCGCCCGGGCAGGGCGTCGTCATCACGCCGCCGGTGTACCCGCCGTTCTCCGACCTGGTGCCGGAGGCCGGCGGCACGGTCGTCGAGGTGCCGCTGCTCGACGACGGCAGCACGCACCGGCTCGACCTCGACGGCATCGACGCCGCCCTCGCGTCGGGCGCGGCGCGCGGGGTCCTGCTCTGCCACCCGCACAACCCGCTCGGGCTGGTGCACGACCGCGCCGACCTGGCCGCGCTCGCCGCGGTGGTCGAACGGCGGGGCGGGTTCGTCGTGAGCGACGAGATCCACGCCCCGCTGACGCACGCCGGCCGGACGTTCACCCCGTACCTCGCGGTGTCGGACGCGGCGCGCGCGCACGGCGTCGCGGCCGAGTCCGGCAGCAAGGCGTTCAACCTGGCCGGGCTGAAGTGCGCGCTGGTCGTCGCCGACGGCGGCCCGATGGCGGACCTGGTGCGCGGGCTGCCCGAGGAGGTCACGGGCCGCACCGGCCACCTCGGCGCGATCGCGACCCGGGTGGGCTTCACGGACGGCCGCGACTGGCTGCGGGAGACGATCGCCGCGATCGAGCACAACGCCGACCTGCTGGGCGCGCTGCTCGCCGAGCGGCTGCCCCGGGTCGGGTTCCGGCGCCCCGGGGCCGGCTACCTCGCGTGGCTGGACCTGTCCGCCCTCGGCTGGGGCGACGACCCGGCCGCGCGGGTGCTCGCCGACGCCCGGGTCGCCCTGACCAGCGGCCCGGCGTTCGGTGCCCAGGGCGCCGGCCACGCGCGCCTCAACCTCGCCTGCTCCCCCGAGGTCCTGACGGAGGCGGTCGACCGGATCGCGCGCGCGGCCGCGGGCTGACCCGGCCCGACCGCCGGCGGACCGGACCCCGCGCCGAGGGAGGACAGCGCACCGCCCTCACTCGGCGCCGTGGTCCTATCTCGGAGCAGGGAGCGGCTGCGTCGCCGCCAGGACGCGGTGCTGCCCCGCCCCGACGACCTCGTCCGGCCGCCCCGGGAGGCGCACGACCGCCTCGACGCCGTCGGGCACCTCGACGTCCACCGCCAGCCCGCCGTCCGCGTGCCGCCACTCCACCCGCACCCGCCCGTGCCGGGTGTCCAGGGTGGTCCGGGCCCACTCGAGGCCGCCGCCGGGCACCGGCGCGACCAGCACCCGCGCGTAGCCCGGCTCGAGGGGCGCGAGCCCGCCGACGACCCGGTGCAGCCAGTCCGCGACGGCGCCGAGCGCGTAGTGGTTGAACGACGTCATCTCGCCGGGGTTGATCGTGCCGTCGGGCAGCATCGAGTCCCACCGCTCCCAGATCGTGGTCGCGCCCATCGTCACGGCGTACAGCCAGGACGGCACCTCGCGCTGCAGCAGCAGCCGGTAGGCGGTGTCCACGTGCCCGGTCGAGGTGAGGGCGTCGGTGACGAACGGCGTGCCGGCGAACCCGGTCGAGATCCGGTGGCCGGCCGCGGCGACCAGCTCGGCGAGCCGGTCGCCCGCCCAGCCGCGCTCCTCGTCGTCGAGCAGGCCGAACTCGACCGCCAGCGCGTAGACGGTCGGCGCGTCGGACAGCACCCGCCGGGCCCCGGCGTCCACGTACGCCTCCCGGAACGCGGCCCGCACCCGCGCGGCGTGCGCGGCGAGCTCGGCGGCGTCCGCGTCCCGGCCGAGGACCCCGGCCACGCGCGCCGCCAGGTCCGCCGTCCGGTACGCGCACGCCGTGGCCACGACGCCCTTGTCCGCCTTCGCGGCGTCCGGGCGGTCCGGCGGGGCGTCCGGGTCGAGCCAGTCGGCGAACTGGAAGCCCGTGTCCCACAGGCCGCTCGGCGACAGCAGCCCCGCGACGTGCCGCACGTGGTCGACGATCGAGTCGTACTGCCGCTCGAGCACCGCCCGGTCGCCGTACGCCTGCCAGAGCGCCCACGGCACCCAGACCGCGGCGTCGGCCCACACGGCGGTCGCGTCGGCGGGCTCGAACTCCGCGGGCCCCTCGGCCATCCGGCGGATCAGGTCCGGCACGACGTAGGGCACGTACCCGTCCGCGCGCTGCTCCGCCCACAGGTCCACCAGCCAGTCCCCGAGGAACCCGGACGCGTCGGCGAGGAAGCACGCGGTGGGGGCGAACGCGGCGATGTCGCCGGTCCAGCCCAGGCGCTCGTCCCGCTGCGGGCAGTCGGTGGGGACGTCGACGAAGTTCCCGCGCATCCCCCAGACCACGTTCTCGTGCAGCCGGTTCAGCAGCGGGTCGGAGGTCTCGAACCAGCCCGTGCGGGTGAGGTCGGACCCGACCACGACCGCCGTCAGCGCGTCCGGCCCGATCGCGTCGGGGCCGCCGGGCCAGCCGTCGACCTCGACGTACCGGAAGCCGTGGAAGGTGAAGGTCGGCTCGAACACGTCGTCGCCGCCGGACAGCGTGAACCGGTCGGTGGCCTTCGCCGCGCGCAGCGGCCGGACCCCGAGCTCGTCGTGCTCGAGCACCTCCGCGTGCCGCAGCGTCACCACGTCGCCGGCGGTGCCGCGCACCCGGACCCGCACCCAGCCGACGAGGTTCTGGCCGAAGTCGACCAGCACCCTCCCGGACGGGCTGCGCCACACCCGCTCGGCCGCCCGCTCCCCCAGCCGGCGGACGGGCGGGGCGAGGTACGGCCCCAGCCGGCCGGTGTCGTAGGCGACCGGGTGCACGCCGCCCCACCGCGGGTCCGCCGCGGGCGGCCCGTCGAACGGCCCCGCCCAGCCGGGGTCCAGCCGCCGCGCGTCGACCGACTGCCCGTCGTAGAGCGAGTCCGCGGTCACCGCGCCCGCGGCGGCGGTCCACGCCTCGTCGGTCGCGACCACCTGGGTCGCGCCGTCCCGGTACGTGATCCGCAGCTCGGCGAACCCGGCGACCTCGTCGCCGTACGGCCGCGCCCCCGCGCCCCAGCCGAGCCGCCCGCGCCACCAGCCGTCGCCGAGCGCGAGCCCGAGCGTCGGCGTGCGCCGGGTGAGCAGCGCGGTCACGTCGTGCCGGGCGTACCGCAGGCGCTCCTCGAACGCCGACCAGCCCGGCGTGAGCAGGTCGTCCGACACGGGCTGCCCGTCGATCCGGGCCTCGACGACGCCGAGGGCGGTGAGCAGCAGCTCGGCGGAGGCGACCTCGCCGGGGTCCTGGTCGAGCGTGAACGTGCGCCGGAGCAGCGGCGCGGCGTCCAGTTCGGCGTCGGGCGCGATGAACCGTGCCTGCCAGGTGGTCATGGGTCCGTGGGTCCTCTCGTCGACGTCGTCGTCGCGGGTCGGTGCGCCTACCGGGTGAATCGCTTCAACCCGTCGCGCCCGCATCGTCGCCCGGCCCGCGGCGCGCCGTCAAGGGGTCACCCCCGCGCAGCAGGGCGATGCCAAGTCGTGACCCCTAGGACTCTTGACCCAGGTGATCGCCTCCCCTAGCCTCGCCGCAGCAGTGAATCGGTTCAAGCACTGTCGGGGCAACGACGCCCGGCGCCTTACGAGGAGGTATCGCGTGAACAGGACCCGACCCCTGACGGCCGGCGCGGCGGCGGTCGCCGCCGCCCTGGCCCTGACCGCCTGCGGCGGCTCCGGCGACGCCGGGGACGGTGAGGCCACGTCGCTGTCGGTGTACATCGACAGCACCCCGGCCTCGGTCGAGCTGTGGGACGGACTCAAGGCCGCCTACGCGGAGGAGAACCCGGACGTCACCATCGAGGTGGAGACGCACCCGGCCGGCTCGGAGGGCGACAACCTGGTGAAGACCCGGCTCGCGACCGGGGAGATGAACGACCTGTTCTGGTACAACTCCGGGTCGCTGTTCCAGGCGCTCAAGCCGGACCAGAACCTGGTGCCGCTCGACGACGAGGACTGGGTCGACTCGCTCGACGACAACTTCGCCACCGTCGTCTCGACCGACCAGGGTCTGTACGGCGCGCCGGTCGGGGCCTCGTTCGCCGGCGCCGTGATCTACAACAAGGACATCTACGCCGACCTCGGCCTGCAGGTCCCCACGACCTGGGACGACTACATGGCGAACAACCAGGCGATCAAGGACGCCGGGCTCGTCGCCGTCGCGCAGTCCTACGGCGACACCTGGACCTCGCAGGTCCCGGTGCTCGGCGACTTCTACAACGTCGAGGCGGCCGAGCCCGGCTGGGCCGACGCGTACACGGCCGGGGACGCGAAGTTCGCCGACCAGCCCGCGCTCGCGGGGTTCGAGCACCTGCAGGAGGTGTTCGACGCCGGCCTGATGAACGAGGACTTCGCGTCCGCCACCTACGACGACGCGGTCAAGATGCTCGCGGAGGGTCAGGCGGCGCACTACCCGATGCTCACCGGCAACGTCGCGGCCGCCATCGGCGAGAACTACCCCGACGCGGCCGACAGCCTCGGCGTCTTCCCCCTGCCGAGCTCGCAGGGCGACGCCAACGGCCTCACGGTCTGGATGCCGAACGGCACCTACATCCCCAAGACGACCGAGGGCCCGCAGCTCGACGCGGCCAAGGAGTTCCTGGCCTGGCTGGTCACGCCGGACAGCTGCGCCGCCCAGGCCGAGGCCTCGACGCTCGGCGGCCCGTTCGTGGTGGACGGGTGCGACCTGCCCGACGACGTGCCGGCGCTCGTGTCCGACATGCAGCCGTACTTCGACAGCGGCGACACCGGCCTCGCGCTGGAGTTCCTGTCCCCGATCAAGGGCCCGGCCCTGGAGCAGATCACCGTCGAGGTGGGCTCCGGCATCCGCAGCGCCGAGGACGGCGCGGCGCTCTACGACGAGGACGTCGTCAAGCAGGCCCAGCAGCTCGGCCTGGACTGGTAGGACATGACCCTCGTGCGCCCCGCCGCCCCCGCGGGCACGGCGGCGTCGCGTCCGGCCCGGCGGGACTCCCGCCGGGCCGGGCGGCGCAGCCCGTACCCCAGCTGGTTCTTCCTGCCCGCCGGCGTGTTCTACCTGGTGCTGTTCGTCGTCCCGACCGGCGCGTCGTTCTGGTACGCGCTGACCCGCTGGGACCTGTACTCGGCGGAGTTCATCGGGCTCGACAACTTCGCGCAGTTCTTCCGGGAGCCCGCGCTGGTCAAGGGCTTCGTCAACACGTTCGTCTACGCGTTCCTCACCTCCGGCGCGAAGGTGGTGCTCGGCCTCGCGCTGGCCGTGCTGCTGACCTCGCAGATCATCGCGCGGGGCTACCTGCGCTCGGTGGTGTTCTTCCCGGTGCTGGTCAGCACGATCGGCGTCGGCGTGACGTTCAAGGTGCTGCTCGACCCGTTCGACGGCGCCGTGAACCAGGTGCTGTCCTGGGTCGGCGTCACCGGCCCCGGGTGGCTGACCGACCCGAGCCTCGCGCTGTTCTCCGTGGCGCTGGTCGACGTCTGGAAGGGCGTGGGCCTGGCGACGCTGATCTACATCGCCGGCCTGGTCGCGATCCCGCAGGAGTACTACGAGGCGGCCCGCGTCGACGGCGCGAACGCCTGGCAGAACTTCCGGAACATCACGCTGCCGCTGGTGCGCCCGGCCACCGTGACCGTGGTGCTGCTGTCGCTGATCGGCGGCCTGCGGTCGTTCGACCTCATCTGGACCATGACCCGCGGCGGCCCCGGGTTCAGCAGCGACGTCATCGGCTCGGTGATCTACAAGCAGTACCAGGCCGGGTTCTACGGGTTGTCCACCGCCGGGAACGTCGTGCTGTTCGTGGTGATCGCCGTGATCATCTTCCCGCTGTCGCGCTGGCTGAACCGCAAGGAGGTGACCCTGTGAGGCGCCGTGGCGTGGTCCTCGGGTCGGTGTCGATCCTCGCGAGCACCGTGGTGTTCGTCGTCCCGTTCGTGTTCGTCCTGCTGACCGCGTCGAAGTCGCAGCAGGAGGCGTCGCTGCTGGAGTTCTCGCTCCCGACCGAGTGGGCCCTGCTCGACAACGTCCGCACCGTCCTGGAGTCGAACGACGGCATCCTGGTCCGGGCGTTCTGGAACTCCACCGTGCTGACCGTGACCTCGGTCGCGATCATGACCGTGCTCGCCGCGATGGTGGGCTACGTGGTGCAGCGCCGGCGCAGCCGGTGGAACCCCGTCGTGGACGCGATGGTGCTGGCCGGGCTCATCATCCCGCCCGCCGTGGTGCCGACCATCTGGGTGCTGCAGGGCATCGGGCTGTTCAAGACGATGGCCGGCCTGATCGCCGTGCACGTCGCGTTCGGGCTGTCGTTCTGCATCCTGCTGTTCCGCGCGTTCGTGGCGACCATCCCGCGCGAGCTCGACGAGGCGGCGCTGATCGACGGTGCCGGGCCGATGCGGCTGTTCTTCTCCGTGATCTTCCCGCTGCTGCGCGCCGTGATCGTCACCGTGGTCGTGGTGCAGGCGGTGACCGTCTTCAACGACTTCACCTACGCGCTGTACTTCCTGCCCGGCGCCGACAACGCGACCGTGCAGCTCACGCTGTACAACTTCCAGTCGCAGGGCCTGAACCAGTGGAACCTGCTGTTCGCGGACGTGCTGCTCATCACGGTCCCGCCGCTGGTGATGTACGTGATCTTCAACCGGCAGATCGTCGCCGGGATGACCTCGGGCGCGGTCAAGGGCTGACCCGTGCCGCCGCGAGGATCAGGCCGGGACGCTGGACGACCGGACGACCAGCTCCGGCTGGAACACCTGGTGCTGCTTCACGGGCTCGCCGGCTGCGGACCGTGCCAGCAGGATCTCCGCGGCCCGGTAGCCGAGGGCGTGCGCGGGCTGCCGGACGGAGGTGAGCGGGGTCGCCAGCTCCGCCGCCACCTCGATGTCGTCGTAGCCGACGATCGCGATGCTGCCGATCAGGTCGGGCCGGCGGCGGCGGATCTCCCGCTGCACGCCGATCGCGACCAGGTCGTTCACGCAGAACACGGCTGTCGGCGGGTCGTCGGACTCGAGCAGGGCCGCGAACACCCCGGCGGCCCCGCCGGCGTCCAGCGACGGCAGCGGCACCTCGCGCACGACCGCGTCCGGGTCCAGCCCGCGGCGCTCCACGGCGCGGCGCAGGCCGGTCAGCCGGTCGCGGCAGGGACGGATCGCGTGCGGGCCGTTCAGCATGACGACGGAGCGGTGCCCGAGGTCGAGCAGGTGCTCGCCCGCGAGCACGCCGCCCGCGACGTCGTCCACCGCGACCGAGGACAGCAGGTCGGTCGGCGACGGGCGGTCCAGCAGGACCGTGTGCACCCCGCGGGACGCGAGCGCCAGGAGCGGGCCGAGGTCGTCGCCGGTGGGCACGACCAGCAGCCCGGAGACGCCGTGCTCCTCGAACAGCCGCAGGTAGCGCGCCTCGCGCTCCGGGTCGTCGTCGGAGCTGGCCAGCATGAGGGTGTGGTCGGCCGCGGCCAGCCGGTCCTCGATGCCGCGCGCGACCTCGGTGAAGAACGGGTTGCGGATGTCCAGCACGATCGCGCCGACGGTGGTGATCGTGCCGGCGCGCAGCTGCCGCGCGGACGCGTTGGGCACGAAGGCCAGGCGCTGGATCGCGTCGAGCACCCGGTCGCGGGTCGCGGCCGCCACCCGGTCGGGGCGGTTCAGCACGTTCGACACGGTGCCGACGGACACGCCCGCCAGGCGCGCGACGTCGCCGATCGAGCTGCGGCGGGTGGCCGAGGTCGACACCGCTCACCTCCGCCTCGTCGGGTCCGCGCGGGCCCCGCGTGCCGCGGCCCGTCCGGCGCAGCATAGCCGCGCGGGCGGCCCCGCACCCGGACCGCGTCCCCGGGGTGGCGCACCGATTCACCTCGCGCGACGGCGCGGCGGGACTTGCTTCCGCGGGCGTCGCAATGAAACGATTCATCGACACGTCGAAGGAGACACCCATGTCGTTCACCCCCGAGATCGCCGCCGCTCTCGACCGGCAGGCGATCGAGCTCCCCTCGTGGGCGTTCGGCAACGCCGGCACCCGGTTCAAGGTGTTCACCACCCCGGGCACGCCGCGCACCGTCGAGGAGAAGCTCGCCGACGCCGCCGAGGTGCACCGGCTCACCGGCCTGGCCCCGTCGGTCGCGCTGCACATCCCGTGGGACCTGGTGGACGACTTCGGCAAGCTCGCCGCCCACGCCGACGACCTCGGCCTGCGGCTCGGCACCATCAACTCGAACACGTTCCAGGACGACGACTACCGGTTCGGCTCGCTCACGCACCTCGACCCGACGGTGCGGCGCAAGGCGATCGACCACCACTACGCCTGCATCGAGGTCATGGACGCCACCGGGTCCCGGGACCTGAAGATCTGGCTGCCGGACGGCACCAATTACCCCGGCCAGGGCGACATCCGCGGCCGGCAGGACCGGCTGGCCGAGTCGCTGCGGGCGATCTACGACCGGCTCGGTCCCGACCAGCGGCTGGTGCTCGAGTACAAGATCTTCGAGCCGTTCTTCTACACGATGGACGTCCCGGACTGGGGCACCGCGTACGCGCACGCCACCGCCCTCGGCGACCGCGCCGTCGTCTGCCTCGACACCGGCCACCACGCGCCGTCCACCAACGTCGAGTTCATCGTCGCCCAGCTGCTGCGGCTCGGGCGGCTCGGGTCGTTCGACTTCAACTCCCGGTTCTACGCCGACGACGACCTCATCGTCGGGGCCGCCGACCCGTTCCAGCTGTTCCGGATCATCGCCGAGGTCGTGCGCGGCGGCGGGATCGACCCGGGGTCCGACGTGCAGTTCATGCTCGACCAGTGCCACAACATCGAGGACAAGGTCCCCGGGCAGATCCGCTCGGTGCTCAACGTCCAGGAGATGACGGCCCGGGCCCTGCTCATCGACCGCGACGCCCTCACCGCGGCCCAGGAGGCCGGCGACGTGCTCGCCGCCAACGCGGTCTACATGGACGCGTTCTACACCGACGTCCGGCCCGCGCTGGCGGACTGGCGCGAGTCCCGCGGCCTGCCGCGCGACCCCGTGGCCGCCTACGCCGCGTCGGGCTACGGCGAGCGGATCGCCGCCGAGCGGGTCGGCGGGCAGCAGGCCGGCTGGGGCGCCTGACGCCGATGCCCACTCCCCCCGCGCTGGTCGCCGTCGACCTCGGGGCGTCCAGCGGGCGGGTGCTCGCCGGGCGCCTCGAGGCGGGGCGGCTCACCACCCACGAGGCCGGCCGGTTCCCCAACCGCCCCGTCCGGGCGGGCGGCCGGCTGCACTGGGACGTGCTCGCCCTGTGGGCGGGCGTCCAGGACGGCCTGCGCGCCGCGGCGCGCTCGCACGGCCCCGTCGCGTCGGTCGGCATCGACACCTGGGCCGTCGACTACGGCCTGCTCGACGCCGACGGCCACCTGCTGGGCAACCCGGTGCACTACCGCGACGGCCGCACCGCCGGCGCCGCGGAGGCGTTCGCCCAGCTGCTCGCCCCCGCCGCGCACTACGCCGCGACCGGCAGCCAGGTGCAGCCGTTCAACACGGTGTACCAGCTGCTCGCCGCGGGGTCGGCGGCCGGGTGCTCGACGTCGCCGCGGGCGGCGGACCGGCTGCTGCTGGTCCCCGACCTGCTCGGCCGGTGGCTGTCCGGCGCCGAGGCCACCGAGGTCACCAACGCGTCGACCACCGGCATGCTCGACCCCGCGACCCGCCGGTGGAGCCCCCCGGTGCTCGACGCGCTCGCCGCCTCCCCCGCCGGCGACGTGCGGCGGCTGCTCGCCCCGCTCGTCGAGCCCGGGACGGTGCTGGGACCCGTCCTCGCGGGGGTCGCCGGCGACCCGGGGCTGGACGGGGCGCTGCACGTGGCCGTCGGCTCGCACGACACCGCCTCGGCCGTGGCCGCGGTCCCGCTGGGCGACGCCCCCGCCGCGTGGATCTCCTCGGGCACCTGGTCGCTCGTCGGCGTCGAGCTGGCCGCCCCGGTGCTCACGTCGGCGGGGCGGGCGGCGAACTTCACCAACGAGCTCGGCGTCGCCGGCACCGTGCGGTACCTGCGGAACGTCGCCGGGCTCTGGCTGCTCCAGGAGTCGCTGCGGTCCTGGGCCGACGCCGGCGACCCGCAGGACCTGACGACCCTGCTCGCCGCGGCCGCCGACGCGCCCGCCCTGCGCACCGTCGTCGACGTCGACGACCCGGCGTTCGCGCCGCCCGGCGACATGCCCGCGCGGATCGCGGCGGCGGCGCGCCGGACCGGCCAGCCGGTGCCCGAGCGCCCGGCCGAGGTCGCGCGGTGCGTCCTCGACTCGCTCGCGCTGGCCTACCGCCGCGCCGTGCACCAGGCCGCGGCGCTGTCGGGCCGCGACGTCCAGGTGGTGCACGTGGTCGGCGGGGGCGCGCGCAACGCGCTGCTGTGCCGGCTCACCGCGGACGCCACCGGCCTGCCGGTCGTCGCGGGGCCGGTCGAGGCCACCGCGATCGGCAACCTGCTGACCCAGGCGCTCGCGCTCGGCGAGCTGTCCGGGGGCCTGACGGCGGTGCGCGAGGTCGTGCGCGCATCGTCCGGCCTCGTCACGCACCACCCCGGGGGACCCGAGCAGCCGTGGGCACGGGCCGAGGAGCGCCTGTGGCCGTGACGGCAGCAACGCCATCCGCACCCGCCGAAGGACACGACATGCCCCTGCACGCCCCGTTCCCCGAGCTCGACGAGCTGCTCACCGCCATGGGCGAGGCCGGCTCCCGCATCTGCGCGATCGACGCCTCCGAGGCCGGCGCCGGGAACATCTCCGTCTACATCGGCTGGGACGTCGAGGTGCGCCGCCGGTTCCCGATCACCGAGGAGATCACCCTCCCGCTGCCCGCACCCGCCCTCGCCGGACGGACCGTGCTGGCCACCGGGTCCGGGCGCCGGCTGCGGCAGATCGCCGCCGACCCCGAGGCCGCCATCGGGGCCGTGCGGATCCACGAGGGCGGGACCACCGCGACCCTGCACACCTCGCCGAGGCGGCTGTTCGAGCGGCTGACCTCGGAGTTCAACTCCCACCTCGCCGTGCACCAGGACCAGGTCGCCCGACGCGGCATCGAGTTCCAGGCCGTCGTGCACGCCCAGCCGCCGCACCTGACCTACCTGTCGCACGTCCAGGCCTACCGGGACACGGCCGCGATGAACCGGGCGATCCTGCGCTGGGAGCCGGAGTCCATCGTGTCGCTGTCCCAGGGCGTCGAGGTGCTGGAGTTCATGATCCCCGGCTCCGACGAGCTCCAGGCCGCCAACGTGGCCGGCCTGCGGGAGCGGGAGATCGTGCTGTGGTCCAAGCACGGCACCATGTCGCGGTCCGACGTCTCGGTGACGCGGGCCGTCGACCGGGTCGAGTACGCGGAGACCGGGGCCAAGTACGAGTACATGGACCTCGTCGCCGGCCGGCGGGCGCAGGGGCTCACCCGGGAGGAGATCGCCGCGGTGGCGACGGAGTTCGGCGTCGACTCGCCCTGGGCGTGAGGGGCGCGGTACCGGCGTCCGGGGGGCGGGACCGGGCCCTCGGGCGGGACCGGGCCCTCGGGCGGGACCGGACCCGGGGGTCGTGGCCGCGCGGGCCCGGATCGAGGCCCACCAGCACCGGGGACGAGCTGGCGGTGCGGCTGGGCGACCACGACGCGACGACCGGCCCCGACGACGCACCCCTACCGTCCTGACGCGCCCGTCGCGCGACCGATGCCCGCCCGTGGCAGCGTTGCCGAGGGAGGGAGGCAGGATGGCCGACGTCGTGCTGCTCGCGCTCCCGTTCGTCGTCGTCGGGGCCGTCGGGCTCGTGGTGATCCTGTGGCTGCGGCGACGCTCCCCCGGTACGCGGCCGTCGGCGGCGGGTCGCACGATGGTCCGGGTGTACCTCGGCATCGCGGCGGTCGCCGCCCTGCTGTTCGTGCCCCTGGCGATCGCCGCCTGGACCGCGCCCTAGGCCGCGACACGAACCGCGCACCTCGTCCAGGGCCTCCGCGCGCCGCGCCTCACGCTCCACGCGCCCGCGCCACACGCCGCCCCTGGCATCCCGCGCTGCCCCCCACACCTGTTCCCCGGCGTCGCCGAGGTCCTCCGTTGACGCGGGACCTGCGACCCACTTAGGTTGTGAATCGATTCATCCCCCACGAGCCGGAGACGACGATGTCCAACCCCGCCGCCGACCTGATCGCGCGTTCGAACCGCCTCGGCGCCGACCCGCGCACCACCAACTACGCCGGCGGCAACACGTCCGCCAAGGGCACCGCGACCGACCCGGCCACGGGCCGGCCGGTCGAGCTGCTGTGGGTCAAGGGCTCGGGCGGCGACCTCGGCACGCTGACCGAGAAGAACCTCGCGGTGCTCCGCCTGGACCGGCTGCGCGCGCTCGTCGACGTGTACCCGGGGGTCGAGCGCGAGGACGAGATGGTCGCGGCGTTCGACTACTGCCTGCACGGCCGCAGCGGCGCCGCGCCGTCGATCGACACGGCGATGCACGGCCTGGTCGACGCGGCGCACGTGGACCACCTGCACCCGGACGCGGGCATCGCGCTGGCCACCGCGGCGGACGGCGAGGCGCTGACCCGTGAGGTGTTCGGCGACGCGGTGGTGTGGGTGCCGTGGCGGCGGCCGGGCTTCCAGCTGGGCCTGGACGTCGCCGCGATCAAGGAGCAGAACCCGCAGGCGATCGGCTGCGTCCTCGGCGGTCACGGGATCACCGCCTGGGGTGACACGTCCGAGGAGGCCGAGGAGCGGTCGCTGCGGATCATCCGCACCGCCGAGCGGTTCATCGCCGAGCGCACCGAGGCGCTGGCCGCCGAGGGCCGGCACCCGTTCGGCGCGATCCGCCCCGGGTACGCGCCGCTGCCGGACGCCGAGCGACGCGCCCGGGCGGCGGCCCTGGCGCCGGTGATCCGCGGGCTCGCGTCGACGGACCGGCCCCAGGTCGGGCACTACACGGACACCGACGTCGTGCTCGACCTCGTCGCCCGCGAGGAGCTGGGCCGGCTCGCGGCGCTCGGCACGTCGTGCCCGGACCACTTCCTGCGCACCAAGGTCTCGCCCCTGGTGCTCGACCTGCCCGCGGTCGCCCCGCTGGACGAGGTGGTCGCGCACCTGCGCGAGCGGCACGCGGCCTACCGCGAGGAGTACCGGGCGTACTACGAGCGGCACGCCACCCCGGACTCCCCCGCGATGCGCGGGGCGGACCCGGCGGTCGTGCTGGTGCCGGGCGTCGGGATGTTCTCGTTCGGCAAGGACAAGCAGACAGCGCGCGTGGCCGGGGAGTTCTACGTCAACGCGATCAACGTGATGCGCGGGGCCGAGGCGATCAGCACCTACGCGCCCATCCCGGAGTCGGAGAAGTTCCGGATCGAGTACTGGGCGCTGGAGGAGGCCAAGCTCGCGCGGATGCCGAGGCCGAAGCCGCTCGCCACCCGCGTCGCCCTGGTCACCGGCGCCGGGTCCGGCATCGGCAAGGCGATCGCCGAGCGGCTGGCCGCGGAGGGCGCGTGCGTCGTGGTCGCCGACGTGAACCTGGAGGGCGCGCAGGAGGTGGCCGCGGCCCTCGGGGGGCCCGACGTCGCCGTGGCCGTGCGCGCGGACGTCACCGACGAGGAGGCCGTCGCCGGTCTGGTCCGGGAGGCGGTGCTGGCGTTCGGCGGCGTGGACCTGGTCGTGAACAACGCGGGGCTGTCCATCTCCAAGCCGCTGCTCGAGACGACGACCCGGGACTGGGACCTGCAGCACGACGTCATGGCCCGCGGGTCGTTCCTGGTCTCCCGGGAGGCGGCCCGGGCGATGCTCGCCCAGGGCATGGGCGGCGACATCGTGTACATCGCGTCGAAGAACTCGCTGTTCGCCGGCCCGAACAACGTCGCCTACTCGGCGACCAAGGCGGACCAGGCGCACCAGGTGCGGCTGCTCGCGGCCGAGCTCGGCGAGCACGGCATCCGCGTCAACGGAGTGAACCCCGACGGGGTGGTGCGCGGGTCCGGCATCTTCGCGGGCGGCTGGGGCGCGCAGCGCGCCGCGACCTACGGCGTCCCCGAGGAGGAGCTCGGCGCGTACTACGCGCAGCGCACGCTGCTGAAGAAGGAGGTGCTGCCGGAGCACGTCGCCGCGGCGGTGTTCGCGCTCACCGGGCCGGACCTGGTGCAGACGACCGGCCTGCACGTGCCCGTGGACTCCGGCGTCGCCGCCGCGTTCCTGCGCTGAGCCGCGACCCGAGAGAGGATCTGCGACATGACCGAGCGCCAGCTGCCCCGGTGGTCCGAGCTCAAGCCGCTGCTGCGACCCAAGCCGGTCCGCCTCGACCCGACGCGCCGCCGCCTGGAGGACGCGCTGACGATCGCCGACCTGCGGACGGTCGCCCGGCGCCGCACGCCGCGGTCGGTGTTCGACTACACCGACGGCGCCGCCGAAGCCGAGATCAGCCTGCGCCGCGCGCGGTCGCTGTTCCGGCAGCTCGAGTTCAACCCGTCGATCCTGCAGGACGTGTCGGAGGTGGACACGACCACCGCCATGCTCGGCAGGCCCGCCGCGGTGCCGTTCTCGTTCGCCCCCACCGGGTTCACGCGGATGATGCACCACGAGGGCGAACGGGCCGTCGCGCGGGTCGCGCAGCGCCGCGGCATCCCGTACGCGCTGTCCACGATGGGCACGACGTCGATCGAGGACGTCGCCGCCGAGGCGCCGGACGCCCGGAAGTGGTTCCAGCTGTACGTCTGGAAGGACCGCGCCGCGGGCGAGGACCTGATGGCCCGGGCGAAGGCGTCCGGGTTCGAGGCGCTGCAGCTCACCGTCGACGTGCCGGTGGCCGGCGCGCGGCTGCGGGACACCCGCAACGGGTTCTCGATCCCGCCGGCGCTGTCCGTGAAGACGGTGCTCGACGCGGGGATGCACCCCGCGTGGTGGCTGAACCTGCTCACCACGCGGCCCCTGGAGTTCGCCTCGCTGCAGTCCTGGGGCGGGACCGTCGCCGATCTGCTGGACAAGCTGTTCGACCCGACGATGACGATCGCGGACCTGGAGTGGCTGCGGGCGTCCTGGGACGGGCCGCTGGTGATCAAGGGCATCCAGACCGTCGCGGACGCGCGGCGGGTGGTCGACGCCGGCGCGGACGCGATCGTCCTGTCCAACCACGGCGGCCGGCAGCTCGACCGCGCGCCCGTCCCGCTGCGGCTGCTGCCCGACGTGCGGGAGGCGGTCGGCGACCGCGCGGAGGTCTGGCTGGACACCGGCATCCTGTCCGGCGCCGACGTGGTGGCCGCGCTCGCGCTCGGGGCGGACGCGACGATGGTGGGCCGGGCGTACCTGTACGGGCTGATGGCGGGCGGCGAGCGCGGCGTCGACCGGGCGGCCGAGATCCTCACCCGCGAGGTCCGGCGCACGATGGCGCTGCTGGGCGTGCGGACCGTGGCCGACCTCGGGCCGCAGCACGTGCGGCTGCCGTAGCGCCGACGCCCGGCCGACCGTGTCCGGCCCCACCCGCCCGGGTCGGCGCGGGTGGGGCGGGGCGGCGCGCGCCGCGCGGCTGGGCCGGTCGGGTGACGCCCGGCCGGTTCACCCGCTGACCAGGACAAAACCGGGCAAATGCCGCCCTACGGTCGGCGCATGGACATCCGGCTCCTCCCGCTCGCCGAGGTGACCGACGGCGACGCCCGCGCGTGGCAGGCGCTGGCCGCCGGTGCGCTCGCGCCGAACATGTGCCTCGACCCCCGGTTCCTGCTGACCGCCCGCGCCCGGCCGGACGCGCACGAGGTCCGGGTGCTCGCCGCCGTCGAGGGCGGGGCCTGGCTGGGCGCGCTCGCGGTGACCACCAAGCGGGTCACCCCGCGGCTGCCCGTCCGCGCGCTGACCACGGGCGGCGCGTTCATGACCTCGCAGTGCGACCGGCACCACCCGCTGCTGCACCGGGACCGGGCGGACGAGGCCCTGGACGCCCTGCTGCGCGGCGCGCCGACCGTCGGGCTGCCCGGCCTGGCGCTGCTGCGCCGGTTCCCCGCCGAGGGGCCCGTGGCCGAGGTGCTCGACCGGGTGGCGGCCCGGCGGCGGATGCGGGTGCACGAGCGCAGCCGCGACGTCGGGGCCTGGGCCCCGCGGGCGGCGTTCGACGTCCTGCCGGTGCCGGCGCCCGTCGAGGGGGTGGTCGTGGACCCGCCGCTGTCGACCGCCCACCTGCGCACGGACGACGCCCGGAATGTTCGGCGCGTCGCCCGCGGGCTGGCCCGGGAGCTCGGCGGCCCGCTGGAGCTCCGGGACGAGTCGGACGACCCCGCCGCCGTCGACCGGTTCGTCGCGCTCCAGGCCGCGGGGTGGAAGGGCGACCCGGCCCGGGGCGGCGCGGCGGTCGGGCTGGACGCCGCGGACGAGCGCTGGTTCCGCGACATGGTGGCCGCGTTCCGCCGCGACGGCGACCTCGACGCGCTGCGGCTCACCGCCGGCGGCGAGACGATCTGGGCCGGGTTCCACGTCCGCTCGGGCCGCGGCTGGTTCGGGCTGCTCGACGCCTACGACGAGCGGTTCCGCCGGTTCAGCCCGGGGTCGGTGGGCCGGCTCGCGGGCCTGACGTACCTGCTCGGCACCACGGACGCGCCGTTCGTGGACCCGGGGTTCGGCTCGCACTACGCCGTCGGGGCGCGGCTGTGGCCCGCCGCGCGGCCGCAGGTCGACCTGCTGGTGGGCGCGCGGGGCCCGGCCGCGCGCGCGGTGCTGCGGGCCGTGCCGCTCGCCCGGCGCCTGGGGGTCGCGACGTAGCCGCGGCGACGAGGCATGCTGGGGGCGAGCCGCACCCCCGCGCCCTCCCCGGAAGGACCCCGCCGTGACGGTCGTCGTCGAGCCCGCCCGACCCGACGAGGCGGCCGCGTGCGCCCGGCTGCTCGCCGACGCCCTCGGCGACGACCCGGTGATCCGCGCGATGATCCCCGGCGACCGGGACCGGACCGCCCGGCTCGTGGCCCTGCACACGGCGCAGCTGCGGTCCGGGCCGCTGCCGGCGGGGACGGTCGACGTCGCCCGCACCGCGCCGGGCGGCCCGCCGGTCGGCGTCGCGGTGTGGCACCGGCCCGGGCCGGAGGCACCCCTGCGGGAGAGGCTGCGCCACCTCCCCGCGGTCGTCCGGGCGATCGGCCTGCGGCACCTGCCGACGGCGCTCGCGCAGACCGCCCGCTACGAGCGGCACCGGCCGCGCTCCCCGCACTGGTACCTGGAGGAGATCGCCGTCGGCCCCGACGCGCGCGGGCTCGGCGTCGGCTCCGCGCTGCTCCGGCACCGGCTGGCGGCGGTGGACGCCGCGGGCCTGCCGGCGTACCTCGAGGCGACCACCGAGGCGAGCCGCCGGCTGTACGAGCGGTTCGGCTTCGTGGCGACCGGCGAGGTCCCGGTCGCGGGCCCCCGCCCCTGGGCGATGCTGCGCCAGCCGGCGGCCCCGTCGGCGGCCGGGTAGCCCGCCCGGCGCGCGCGGCCCGCCGCGGCTCAGCTCTGGTGCGCGCCCCAGCCGTGCCAGCGGTCGACCTCGACGACCGCCGAGAACCGCGGGCTCTCGCGGTCGGGGTACGGGTGGCCGGTGTAGTGCTCCGACAGGCTGTCGATGCCCGAGCGGTCCGCGTCCTCGGTGATCTCGACGACCCGGCCGACGAGCGTCACGTGGGTGTACCAGTCGTCGGCGTCCAGCACGGTCAGGGTCACGCGCGGGTCCCGGCGCAGGTGCCGCAGCCGCACCCGGGAGCCGTCGAGGTTGAGCAGCACCCGCCCGTCCTCGCGCCACAGGTACCAGGTGGCGGCGGACACGGGCGTGCCGTCGGAGCGCAGCGTCGCCATGACGGCGGGGTTCGGGCGGCGGAGCATCGCGACGGCGTCGGGCGGGAGCGGGGGCGTGGCCACGGGTGGACCTCCAGGTCGGGACGGTGCGGGCCGCCCCAGTGTCACCCACCCGCCACGACCGGCGCGCGCGCCGGGCCATCCGGCGCGGGTGGCGACCCCGCGGGCGGGATCTGCGACGATCGGGGCCGAGACCGACGACGACGGGCCCCCCGCGCTCCCGCGGCACGCCAGGAAGGGACCCGCCCATGACGCAGCCGGAAGCCACCCCGGCCCCCACGCCGGCCCCGGTCGCCCCGGGCCCGGCCGCCGGGCCCGCCGCACCCGCCCGGCGCCGGCGCCAC
>NZ_SZYE01000004.1 GCF_005239125.1 Cellulomonas hominis
GGCGTCGTGGTCGCGGCGCACACCCGCGCGCCCTCCGCCGCCTCCTCCATGCCCGACTGGCGCGCGCACGCCGCCGGCATCGCCGCCGTGTGCCGCAGCACCCCGGGCGCGATCGTCGCCGGGGACCTCAACGCCACCCTCGACCACCCGGGGCTCGGCGACCTCGGTCCGTGCGTCGACGCGGCCGCAGCGACCGGCGTCGCCGGGCTGGGCACCTGGCCGTCCGACGTGCCCCGGGTCCTGGCCGCGCCGATCGACCACGTGCTCGTCGACGGGCGCGCGTGGCGGGTGACGTCGTTCGGCGTCCTGGACCGGGTGGGCACCAGCGACCACCGCCCGGTCGTCGCGCACCTCGCGCGGCGCTGACCGCGCGGGGCCGCCGGGGCCCTACGCTTCGTCGCATGCGCCGCGACCCCGCCGTCCAGCAGCCGGCCGCGGCGCGTGAGCCGCACCCTCGCGGACTGAGGCCCGGGGCGCGCCGCCCGGAAGACGAGTGGAAGGTCTGGCCGGACTCGCCGTGGGCGTGTCGGGCCAGACCTTCCACTCAGGGGTGCTGCTCGCGCGTGGGTGTCACTTCACCAGGCGCAGGGTGACCGGGTAGCGGTACCACTGGCCCTTGTTGACGGCCACGGCCGCGAGGATCGCGAACACGAGGCTGGCGACCCACACCACGAACGGCAGGAACGCGAGGATCCCGACCGAGACGATGCTGAGGATCCACGCGGCGACGTACGCGATCGTCACGGCGATCTGGAAGTTCAGCGCCTCCTTGGCCTGGTCGTCGAGGAACGGGCCACGGCCCTTGAACACCAGCCAGACGACGAGCGGCGCGAGGAAGCCGAACAGGATGCCGCCCAGGTGCGCGAGCAGCGACCAGGTCTTCTCCTCGTCCGGGCGCAGCGGCTGCTGCGGCTGGGCCCCGTACGGCTGCTGCGGCTGGCCGCTGTACGGCTGCTGGGGCTGGCCGCCGAACGGCGGCTGCTGCTGGCCGCCCGCGGGCGGCTGCTGGTCGTACGACATGAGTCTCCTCGTGGGTGCTGCGGGGCTACGGCGGTCGAAGCGTAGCGGTGTGACCGGGTCTTTCGTCCCCTTCGCCCCTGCGGTGGACTCCTTGACACCCGCGGGTCGCCTTCGGTTCGCTGGCGGGACGGGCGACGTACGTCCGACCAGGAGGGCACGCGATGACCGAGAACCCGGGCACCACCCCGCCGCGCGACGACGAGCCGCGACCGCCGCAGGGGCAGCCGCCCGCCGGCCCGCCGCCCTCCCCGCAGCAGCCGTACGGTCAGCAGCCGCCCGCCGGGCAGCCGCCGTACCCGCCGCAGCAGCCGTACGGCCAGCAGCCGCCGCCCGGCCAGCCGTACCCGCCCCAGCAGCCGTACCCGCAGCCCGGCTACGCCCAGCAGCCCTACGACGCCCCCGCGTACGGCGCCCCGACCGCCGGGACGAGCGTCGGCGACGCGTTCAGCTGGGGCTGGACCAAGTTCACCCAGCAGGTCGGCCCGTTCCTGCTCGGCGTGCTCGCCTACCTGGCCGTCATCGTCGTGGTCTCGGCCGTGCTGTTCGCCGTGCTCCTCGGCGGCACGGTGGCGAGCGTCGACCCGGACACGCAGGAGCTGCGGAACGGCGCGGGTGTCGGCCTGGTGTTCGGCTACCTCCTGGTGGCCGCGGTCGCGTTCCTGCTGTCCGCCTTCATGCAGGCCGGCGTGACCCGCGCGAGCCTCGAGGTCGCCGACGGCCGCCGGATCGAGGTGGGCACGTTCTTCCGGTTCGACGACTTCGGCAAGGTGGTCGTCGCGGCGCTGCTCGTCGGGCTGGGCACCGCGGTCGGCACCCTGCTGTTCGTGATCCCCGGCCTGGTGTTCGCGTTCCTCGCCCAGTTCACGCTGTTCTTCGTGATCGACAAGCGCATGGCGCCGGTGGACGCGATCAGGGCGAGCTTCACCCTGGTGTCCCGGAACCTGAGCACGGTCCTGCTGCTGTTCCTCGGCGTGTACGCCGCGAACCTGGTCGGGTCCGCCCTGTGCGGCGTGGGCCAGCTCGTGTCGTTCCCGGTCGGCCTGCTGGCGACCACCTGGATGTACCGCCGGCTGCAGGGCGAGCCCGTCGCCCCCTGAGGTCGCGTGCGCGTCAGGGTGCGGTCACGAAGTCGATCAGCTCCTCGACGCGCCCCAGCAGCGAGGGCTCGAGGTCGGCGTAGGACCGCACGGACCGCAGGATCCGCTGCCAGGCGCGGGCGACGTCGGCCTGCTCCTCGGCGGGCCAGCCGAGCTCGCGCAGGATGCCGCGCTTCCACTCGGTGCCCCGCTCGATGGTCGGCCACGCGGTCAGCCCGACGCGGGCGGGCTTCACGGCCTGCCACACGTCGACGTAGGGGTGGCCGAGCACCAGCAGCGTGCCGGCGGGCACGGTGCGCAGCGCCTCGTCGGCGATCCGCTGCTCCTTGGACCCGGGCACCAGGTGGTCGACCAGGACGCCGACCCGCTTCCCCGGCCCGGGCCGGAAGTCGCGCAGGGCGTCCACGAGGTTGTCCACGCCGTCGAGCAGTTCGACGACGACGCCCTCGGCGCGCAGGTCGTCGCCCCAGACCTTCTCGACGAGCTCGGCGTCGTGCTTGCCCTCGACCCAGATCCGGCTGCCGATCGCGACGCGGGCGCGCTGGTCGGCTGCCGCCAGCGACCCGGACGCGGTGCGCTTCGGCCCGGTCGGTGCCGTCGGTCGCGGCGGGACGAGCTCGACCGGCTTGCCGTCGACCCAGAACCCCGGCCCGAGCCGGAACGTCCGCGTGCGCCCGCGGCGGTCCTCCAGGACGACGACGTGCTCGCCGCCCGACTTCTCCACCCGGACGACGGCCCCGACCCAGCCGGTCGTGACCTCCTCGACGACCAGCCCGCGCTCGGCGGGCGTCGGGGTGGAGGTGGGGCGGCGGTGCGCGCTCGAGGATGCCCCGGACAGCACGTCGGTTCCGTAGCGGTCGGTCACCCGCGGCAGCCTAGGTGCCGACCCGCGGCGCGCGTGGTACGACACGACGGTGACGTCGAGCCCCGCGCAGCACCCGCCCGCCGACCGCCGGGAGGCCCCCGGCGACCGCCCCGCCCCCGACCCGCACCGCTGGCGCGCCCTCGGCGTCTGCCTGGCCATCGGGTTCATCACGATGCTCGACGTGTCGATCGTCAACGTCGCCCTGCCGTCGATCGAGCGCAGCCTGCACGCCGGGGCGAGCCAGCTCCAGCTCATCGTCGCGGGTTACACGCTGGCCTTCGGCCTGGTGCTGGTCCCCGCGGGCCGGCTCGGCGACGCCCGCGGCCGCCGCGGCCTGTTCCTGATCGGCCTGACCGGCTTCGCCCTCACCAGCCTGGGCGCCGGCCTGGCGCCGTCGGACGAGCTGCTGGCCGTCGCCCGGCTGCTCCAGGGGATGAGCGCCGGCCTGCTGAACCCGCAGGTGGTCGGGACGATCCAGCAGCTGTTCTCGGGGTACGAGCGCGGGAAGGCCTTCGGGTACTTCGGCGCCACCATCGGGGTGTCGACCGCGCTGGGCCCGCTGCTCGGCGGCCTGATCATTCAGGCGTTCGGCGCCGAGGAGGGCTGGCGCTGGGTGTTCTTCGTGAACGTGCCGGTGATCGCGGTCGTGCTGCCGTTCGCGGTGAGGTTCCTCCCGCGCGGCACGGTCGGGGCACCGAGCGGCACCCTCGGCCCGCGCGGCCGGCCGCGGCTGGACGGCGTCGGCCTGGCGGGTGTCGCGCTGACCGCCGCCGCGGTGATGGTGCCGTTCGTCACGACGACGGGGGAGGGCGGCGACGACCCGGCCCGCTGGTGGTGGCTCGCCGTCGCGGCCGTCCTCGCCGTCGCCACCGTGCTGTGGGAGCGCCGGTACCAGCGCCGCACGGGTGCCGCCGTGCTGGACCCGCGGGTGCTCGGCGAGCCGGCGTTCCGGAACGGGGTGCTGCTCGGCATCGCGTACTTCGGCGGGTTCACGTCGGTGTTCCTGGTGGCGACGCTGTACCTGCAGCAGGTCGCCGGCTTCACCCCGCTGCAGGCCGGTCTGGTCAACATGCCGTTCGCGATCGCCTCGGCGGTGTCGGCGCAGCGCTCGGGCCGGCTGGTCGCCTCCCGCGGGCGCGCGCTGGTGGTGATCGGCCTGGTGCTCGTGGTGGTCGGCCTGATCGGCACCGACCTCGCGATCCGGCTGGTCGACCCGCCGGCCGTCGGGTTCGTGATGGCGGCGACCCAGATGGTCGCGGGCGCCGGCAGCGGCCTGGTCATCGCGCCGAACCAGACGCTGACGCTCGCTCGGGTGCCGGTCGAGCGGGCCGGGGTGGCGGGCAGCATGCTGCAGGTGGGTCAGCGCGTCGGCTCGGCGCTCGGCGTCGCGGTGGCCCTGTCGACGTACTACTCGGCCCTGGCCTCGGGCGTCGACGGCAGCGCGGCGGCCGGGCGCGCGCTGCTGCTCACCGTGTCGCTCGTCGCCGTCGCCCTCGTCGTCGGCGTGCTCGATCTGCGGGCCCGGCGGCGGGACGCGGCGACCGCGCCCGCGGACGCGTAGAATTGGCACTCGGTTCGAGCGAGTGCCAGGAGGTCGAGGAGGTGGCGATGAGCGAGGACCGCAGGCTGGACGTGCTGCGGGCGATCGTGGAGGACTACGTCGCCACCCGCGAGCCCGTCGGCTCCCGCGCGCTCGTCGAGCGGCACGCCCTCGGGGTGTCGCCCGCGACGATCCGCAACGACATGGCGGCCCTCGAGGACGCCGGGCTCATCGTGCAGCCGCACACCTCGGCCGGCCGGGTGCCGACCGACAAGGGCTACCGGATGTTCGTGGACCGGCTGGCGACCATCAAGCCGCTGTCCGCCCCGGAGCGCCGCGCCATCGAGACGTTCCTGGAGGACGCCGCCGACCTGGACGACGTGGTCGACCGCTCGGTGCGGCTGCTCGCGCAGCTCACGCACCAGGTCGCCGTCGTGCAGTACCCCTCGCTGCGCCGCACGGCCCTGCGGCACGTGGAGCTGGTGCCGATCGGCGACCGGCACCTGCTGGTCGTCATCATCACCGACCACGGCCGGGTCGAGCAGCGCACGATCGAGGCCCCCGACGCCCTGGACGTCGCCACCGTGGCGCGGCTGCGCGTCCGGCTGAACACCGCGGCGGCGGGCCGGCGGCTCGCCGAGCTCGGCACCGCGCTGTCCGACCTGGCCGACGACTTCGCCCCCGCCGACGGTCCGCTCGTGCGCGGCGTGGTCGACGTGGTCGAGGACACGCTGGCCCAGGAGAGCGAGGAGCGCGTCGTCCTGGCGGGCACCGCGAACCTGGTCCGCGGCGGCGGCGCCGACTTCGCCCGCACGATCAGCCCGGTCCTGGAGGCGCTCGAGGAGCAGGTCGTGCTGCTGCGCCTGCTGGGCGAGATGGCCGAGGACGAGGCCGCGGTGTCGGTCCGGATCGGCCGCGAGACCCAGCACGAGGGGCTGGTGGAGACGAGCTTCGTGACCACCGGGTACGGCGGGTTCGACGGGGGCGGCGGCGAGCGCGCCGCGGTGGCCCGGATCGGCTCCGTCGGCCCGCTCCGCATGGACTACCCCGGGACCATCGCGTCCGTGCGCGCCGTCGCGCGGTACCTGTCCCGGATCCTCGCCGGATGACCAGCACCGGGCACCGACCCGGGTCCGTGCACGTTCGACAGGCAACGCCCGACCCCGCGCACGCGCGCGCGGCCCGCACACGCACAGGAAGTGACGAGTGAGCGACTACTACGAGGTGCTCGGCGTCGAGCGTGACGCCACGCCCGAGCAGATCAAGAAGGCCTACCGCCGCCTCGCGCGCGAGCTGCACCCGGACGTCGCGGGCGCGGAGGCGGGCTCGGAGGACCGGTTCAAGGACGTGTCGCGCGCGTACGAGGTGCTGTCGAACCCCGAGAAGCGCCGCATGTACGACATGGGCGCCGACCCGTCGTCCCCCGGCGGTGGCATGGGTGGCGCCGGGGGCTTCGGCTTCCAGGACATCTTCGAGACGTTCTTCGGCGCCGCCGCCGGCGCGGGCGCGCAGCGCGGGCCCATCCCGCGCGCCCGCCGCGGCCAGGACGCGCTGCTGCGCCTCGACATCGACCTCGCCGAGGCGACGTTCGGCACGCACCGCGAGGTCCCGGTCGAGACGGCCGTGGTCTGCCCGACGTGCGACGGCTCCTGCTGCCGCCCGGGCACCTCCCCGCGCACCTGCGACGTCTGCGGCGGCCGCGGCACCGTGCAGCGGGTGGCCCGGTCGTTCCTCGGCCAGGTCATGACCTCGCAGCCCTGCGCCGCGTGCCACGGCTTCGGCACCGTCATCCCCGAGCCGTGCACGGAGTGCGCCGGCGAGGGCCGCGTCCGCTCGCGCCGCACGCTCGAGGTCGACGTCCCGGCGGGCGTCGACACCGGCACCCGGATCAAGCTCACCGCGCAGGGCGAGGTCGGCCCCGCCGGCGGGCCCGCGGGCGACATCTACCTCGAGGTCCGCGAGCGCAAGCACGACACGTTCCTGCGCGAGGGCGACGACCTGCACTGCACGCTCGAGGTCCCGATGACCGCGGCCGCCCTGGGCACCGTGCTCACGCTCGACACCCTCGACGGCCCGCAGGAGGTCGACCTGCGCCCGGGCACCCAGCCCGCGCAGGTCGTCACGCTGCGCGGCCTGGGTGTCGGCCACCTGCACGCCGGCGGCCGCGGCGACCTGCACGTGCACGTCGACGTCAAGGTCCCCACCGCGCTGGACGACGAGCAGTCCGAGCTGCTCCGCCGGCTCGCGGGCCTGCGCGGCGAGGAGCGCCCCGAGGCGCGGCTGTCGGCCTCCGGCGGCGGCGTGTTCTCGAAGCTGCGCGACAAGCTCGCCGGGCGCTGAGGTGACGGCACCGGTCTTCCTGGCGGAGCCGGGCGACCTCGACGCGCTCGACGTCGGCGGCCGCTACCTGCTCGCCGGCGCCGAGGGGCGGCACGCGGGCGTCGTGCAGCGCCGGGCGGCGGGGGAACGGGTCGACGTCGTCGACGGCGCCGGCACCCGGCTGGTCGGCGAGGTCGAGGCGGCCGGGCCCGAGGGCGTGCACCTGCGGGTCCGCGCCGTCGTGGTCGAGCCGGTGCCCGCGCCGCGGCTGCTGCTCGTCCAGGCCCTCGCCAAGGGCGACCGCGACGAGCTCGCCATCGAGGCGGCCACCGAGGTCGGCGCCGACGGCGTCGTGCCGTGGCAGGCGGAGCGGTCGATCGTCGTCTGGCGCGGCGACCGGGCCGCCAAGAGCCGGGCGCGCTGGCTCGGCACGGTCCGCACCGCGGCCAAGCAGGCCCGCCGGGCGCACGTGCCCGCCGTCGACGTGGCGCTGGCGAGCGCGGCGCTGGTCCGCCGCGCGCGCGAGGTGGTCGAGGCCGGCGGCGCGGTGCTCGTGCTGCACGAGGAGGCGACCACACCCCTCGCCGCCGCGGCGCTCCCCGCGCCCGGTGCCCCGGCCGACGTGCTCGTCGTCGTCGGGCCCGAGGGCGGGATCGCGGAGCGCGAGCTCGCCGACCTGGTCGACGCCGGCGCGCAGCCGGTGCTGCTGGGTCCGCACGTGCTGCGGACCTCGACGGCCGGGCCGGTGGCGCTCGCGCTGCTCGCGCAGCGGCTGGGGCGCTGGGGCTGACGCCGGCGGCCACCGCCCACCTGGGCCGTACGTCTCATCCGGACGAGGCCGCCGACCAGCTCGAGAGCGCCGTCACCCGGCCCGTCGCCTGCCGGCGGGAGCTCGACGCGGTCGCGGGCGGGTCGTTCGTGCGCCGGCTGTCGGCGCACCACGACGACGACGCGTTCGACCGCACGGTGGTGGCCCGGGTCCGCGACCGGTTCGGTGACGTGCCCGCCGGGGCTTGACCCGCGGGCCGGATCGGCGGGAGGCTGGCGGCCCGCACCGCAGGGGGGATGAGCCGAGGGGGACTCATGGGACGGGTGGTCGCCGTGGTGGCCGGCGCGGCCGTGCTGGCGCTCCAGGTCTGGCTGACGCTGTTCGCGCAGGTCGTGCTCGCCTACGAGGCCGCGGTCCTGGTCGTGGTGCTCGTGGGCCTCGGGCTGCGCGGCTACGCCCGTTCGCGGCGCCGCGGGCAGCGCGCCGACGCGGCCCGGTGGCCCGACGCCCGCGGGATCCCCGTGCCGCAGCCGACGCTGCTGGTCGGGGGACCGGTGCTGCCGTCCGCCGACGCGGGGGTAGGCGCGCCGCCCGTGCCGACGCAGGTGGAGGACCGGGGCGACCCGCTGGACGACCTGCTGGGCCGCCGGCGCCCGCGCCCCGTCGCCTGAGCCCACGCCGCGGCCGCCGCGCACCGCGCGCGCCCGCGCACCGCGCGCCCGCCGAGCGGGTAGTCGACGCGTCGAGCGAGTATGCGCCGACTACACGCTCGACGCGTCGACTGCTCGCTCGGCGCGGCGGCGCACCGCGGCGGCCGCCGGAGACGACGACGGGCCCGCCGCGACGCGTGGTCGCGGCGGGCCCGTCCCGTGGCGTGCCGGCGTCAGCCCTCGCGCAGCTCCAGGTACCGGGCGATCAGCGACCGGGTCGACGGGTCCTGGCCGGCGAGCGCGTCCGCGTCGCCCTCCACCGCCGGGGCGATCTCCATCGCGAGCTTCTTGCCGAGCTCGACGCCCCACTGGTCGAACGAGTCGATGCCCCACACGACGCCCTCGACGAACGTGATGTGCTCGTACAGCGCGATGAGCTGGCCCAGCACCGACGGGGTCAGCGACGGCGCGAGGATCGACGTCGTCGGGCGGTTCCCGGGGAACACCCGGGCCGGCACGATCGCCTCGGCCGTGCCCTCGGCGCGGACCTCGTCGGCGGTCTTGCCGAACGCGAGCGCCTTGGTCTGGGCGAAGAAGTTCGCGAGGAACAGGCCGTGGACGTCCGTCCCGCCGTCCTTCAGCGGGTGCGCCGGGTTGGCGACCGCGATGAAGTCGGCCGGGATCAGCCGGGTGCCCTGGTGGATCAGCTGGTAGAACGCGTGCTGGCCGTTGGTGCCGGGCTCGCCCCAGAACACCTCGCCGGTCTCGGTCGTGACCGGCGTGCCGTCCCAGCGGACCGACTTGCCGTTCGACTCCATGGTCAGCTGCTGCAGGTACGCCGGGAACCGGTGCAGGTACTGGGCGTACGGCAGGACGGCGTGCGTGTGCGCGTCGAGGAAGTTGACGTACCAGACGTTGAGCAGGCCCATGAGGACCGGGACGTTCTGGTCGAACGGCGTGGTGCGGACGTGCTCGTCGACGGCGTGGAAGCCCTCGAGGAACTCGCCGAACGCGTCCGGGCCGATCGCGATCGCGAGCGAGGTGCCGATCGCCGAGTCGACCGAGTAGCGGCCGCCGACCCAGTCCCAGAACCCGAACGCGTTCTCGGGGTCGATGCCGAACGCGGCGACCTTGTCCAGCGCCGTCGACACCGCGACGAAGTGCTTGGCGACCGCGCCGGTGCGGGCCTCCTCGGTGTCCTCGATCGCGCCGGCGGCGACGAGCTCCCGCCACAGCCAGTCGCGGGCCAGGCGCGCGTTGGTCAGCGTCTCCAGCGTGCCGAAGGTCTTGGACGCGACGATGAACAGCGTCGTCGTCGGGTCGAGGTCCTTCGTCTTCTCGGCGATGTCGGTCGGGTCGATGTTCGACACGAACCGCACCTCGAGGCCGTCCTGGACGTACGGCTTGAGCGCCTCGTACGCCATGACGGGGCCGAGGTCCGAACCGCCGATGCCGATGTTCACCACGGTGGCGACGCGCTCGCCGGTGACGCCGGTCCACTCGCCGGAGCGGACCTTGTCGGCGAACGCGGCGATCTTCGCGAGCACCTCCTGCACGTCGGCGTCCACGTCCTGGCCGTCGACGACCAGCGTCGGCTCGGCGTCCGCCGGGCGGCGCAGCGCGGTGTGCAGCACGGCGCGGTCCTCGGTGACGTTGATGTGCTCGCCGGCGAACATCGCGTCGAGGCGGGCCCGGAGGCCGACCTGGTCGGCCAGGGCCACCAGCAGGGACAGGGTCTCGTCGGTGACGAGGTTCTTCGACAGGTCGACCGTGAGGTCGGCCAGCTGCCGGGTCAGGCGCGTCGCGCGCCCGGGGTCGGCGTCGAACCAGCCCCGCAGGTCGGGGACGAACGCCTCCTCGTGGGCGGTCAGGGCGGTCCAGGCGCCGGTGGTGGTGGCGTCGACGGGTGCAGTCACGGCGGGTCCCTCTCGGAAGCAGATCGAACGGGGTCCACCGTATCGAGGCGGAGGCGGTGGGCGAGCGGGACGTGCGGCCCGGTGGCGTCAGCCGCCGAGCGCGTCGCGGACGAGCGGGGCCACCCGGGTGCCCAGCAGCTCGATCGCCCGGAGGGACTCGCGCTGCGGGACGCCGCTGAGGTCCATCTGGAAGATCTGCCGGTCGTGGCCGAGGGCCGCGTGCAGGGCTACGACCCGCTCGGCGACCTCCTCGGGCGAGCCCACGAAGTAGGCCCCGCCCTTGGACGCCCCCGACTCGAACGCGATCCGGTTCGGGATGGCGAAGCCGCGCTCGGCGGCGATCCGGCGCATGGTGCTGAGCCAGTACGGGAAGAAGAACTCGCGGGCCTGCTGCGCGTCGTCGGCGACGAACCCCATGCCCGCGACCTCGACGCGCTGGGTGGCGGGGTCGTGGCCGGCCTCGGCGTGCGCCGCGCGGTACAGCCGGACGAGCGGGGAGAAGTCCGCGGGCCGCCCGCCGATGATCGCGTAGGACACCGGCACGCCCAGGCGTCCGGCGCGGTCCGAGGACGCGGGGTTGCCGCCGGTGGCGACCGCGATCCGCAGGTGCTCGCCCAGGCCCGGCTTGTCGAGCGGCCGCGGCAGGATCTCCGCGGCGTGCAGCGGCGGGCGGAACCGGCCGGACCAGGTGACCGGGTTGCCGCGGTCGATGCGCAGCAGCAGCCGGATCTTCTCCTCGAAGAGCTCGTCGTAGTCGTCGAGCGAGGCGCCGAACAGCGGGTACGACTCGATGAACGACCCGCGCCCCGCGAGCAGCTCGACGCGGCCGCCGGACAGCAGGTCCATCGTCGCGAACTGCTGGTACAGCCGCACCGGGTCCTCGGTGGACAGCACGGTCACGGCGCTGCCGACGTCGATCCGCTCGGTCTGCGCGAGGGCGGCGGCGATCACGGTCGCGGGGGAGGAGATGGCGTAGTCGGGGCGGTGGTGCTCGCCGATCCCGACGTGGTCCAGGCCGACCTGCTCGGCGAGCCGCACGCGCTCCAGGACGTCGCGCAGGCGCTGCGCGGGGGAGGTGCGGGCGCCCGTGACCGGGTCGGGGTGGACGTCGCCGAACGTGTACAGGCCGAGCTCCATGCCCGGTGCAGCGCGGACGGGCCGCGGCGCATTCCCGGGCGCCGGCCCCGCGCCGCGTCGATGTCGGCCCCGTGAACGTGCGGTCACGATGTGGTCACGGTCACACGGGGGTCTTGACCCGGGATTAGTAAGGAAGGTCTACTAACAAACATGACGACGACGACGCCGTCCGCAGCCCCGCACCGCGGGGTGGGCCGGACGCTGCGGCCCACGGGCAAGGTGCTCCCCGAGCACGCCCGGGCCCACAACCGCGCCCTCGTCCTGCAGCACCTGTTCCACCAGGGCCCGTCGTCCCGCGCCGACCTCGCGCGCAGCACCGGCCTGACCCGGGTCACGGTCTCCGACCTGGTCTCGGTGCTCATGTCCGAGGGCCTGGTCGCCGAGCTCGGCGTCCGGCCCGAGGGAAAGGTCGGCAAGCCCGCGACCCTCGTCGGGATGCGGACCGAGGACTTCCAGGTCGTCGCCGTGGACCTCGCGGACGACGCCAGCCTGCGCGGCGCGGTCATGACCCTCACCGGCGCGGTCGTCGCGCGGCGCACCGTGTCGCTCGACGGCCGCACCGGCGACGCCGCGGTCGCGGTGCTCGAGGACCTGTGCCGCGAGCTGCTCGCCGCCGCGGACCGCCCCGTGGTGGGTGTCGGCATCGGGTCGCCCGGCGTGATCGACGCCGCCGGGGTCGTCGTCGAGGCGCCCAACCGCGGGTGGTACGACGTGCCGCTCGCCGCGCTGCTCGCCGAGCGGCTGGGCGTCCCGGTCCAGGTCGCCAACGACGCGAACACCCACGCGCTGGGGGAGTACACCTACGGCGGCGCCAGCGGGTCCGGCCTCATGGTCGTGACCGTCGGCCAGGGCCTCGGCGCCGGGATCGTGCTGGACGGCGCCCTCGTGCGCGGTCGCGCGAACGCCGCCGGGGAGATCGGGCACGTGACGGTGGTCGACGACCGCGACGTGCGGGCCGGCGACCCCGAGCCCCGGCCGTGCGCGTGCGGGCGCGCCGGCTGCCTGGAGACGCTGCTCTCCCTGCCCGCGCTGCGCCGCGCCACCACCGGCCGCAGCCCCGAGGAGTCCGACGCGGTCCTCGCGTCGGTCGGACGGAAGCTGGGCGTGGCCCTCGCTCCCGTCGTCAGTGCGCTCAACCTCGCCGAGGTCCTGCTCTCGGGTCCCCCGGAGCTGCTGGACGGAGCCCTCAGGGTCGAGGCGCTCGCCACGCTCCGGGCCCGGACCCTGCCCCTGCTGGGGCAGGACCTCGTGCTGCGGATGGGTTCGTTGGACGAGGACGGGGCGCTGTCCGGCGCCGCGGCCCTCGTGCTGTCCGGTCAGCTCGGGGTCACGTGACGACCCCGAGCCGACCGCTTGCAGTGCCGGTACCACCACCCCCGGCGGGGCTTGCAGGCCCCGCCACGCATCAGGGAGGAACACCAACGTGAAGATCGTACGGATGGCAGCCGTCGGTGTGGCGGCGGCGCTCGTGCTGACCGCCTGCTCGTCGGGCGACGACGGCGGCTCGACCGGGTCCGACGGGACCCCCGAGGCCGCGGAGATCACGCTCTGGCTCAACGGGGCGGACACGCCCGACGAGCTGCGCGACTACCTCAAGACGACCTTCGAGGAGGAGAACCCCGGGTCGGCCCTCGTCATCGAGGAGCAGGACTGGAACGACGTCGTCACCAAGCTGACGACGGCGCTGCCCGACGAGGCGAACACGCCCGACGTGGTGGAGATCGGCAACACCCAGTCGCCGACGTTCACCACCATCGGGGCGTTCCGCGACCTCACCCCGCTCTACGACGAGCTCGGCGGCGACGACCTGCTGCCCTCGTTCGTCGAGGTGGGCAAGGCGGACGGCAAGAACTACGCGCTGCCGTACTACTTCGGCTCGCGCTACATGTTCTACCGGGCCGACCTGTGGTCCGCGGCCGGCCTCGAGAAGCCGACGACGCTCGACGAGTTCGCCCAGGACGTCGCGGCGCTGAAGACCGACACCCAGTCGGGCTTCGCGATCGGCGGCCAGGACTGGCGCAACGGCATCTCCTGGGTGTTCGCGAACGGCGGCGAGCTCGCCACCGAGGACGGCGGCGAGTGGACCTCGACGCTGTCCGACCCGAACACCGTCAAGGGCCTCGAGCAGTGGCAGGCGGTCTACCAGGGCTCGTCCAACGTGCCCGCCACCGAGCGCGACGTGGCGTACTGGGACTTCCTGAACGACGGCGCCGACGGCGCTGCCCCGGCCGCGGCGACGATCATGGCCCCGGGCTGGGCCCGCTGGTCGATCGGCGACCTCACCACGAACGACGCCGGCGAGGAGGTCCGCGACGGCATGGTCGACGAGGCCAAGTTCGACATCTTCGCCCTGCCGGGCGTGGACGGCGGCATCGCGCCGGTGTTCGCGGGCGGCTCGAACATCGCCATCTCGGCGAAGTCCCAGCACCCGGAGCTGTCCGAGAACCTGCTGCGGATCATCTTCTCGCCCGAGTACCAGCAGATGCTGGGCGAGAACGGCCTCGGCCCGGCGAACTCGCAGTACGTCGACTCGCTCGGCGACGACAAGTTCGCGCAGACGATGATCGAGACGGCGTCCTCCTCCAAGCTCACCCCGGCCGCGCCGGGCTGGGCGGCCGTCGAGGCGGCGTTCGTCTACGAGGAGCTGTTCCAGGCGATCGCCGAGGGCGGTGACGTGACCGAGCTCGCCGCGCAGTACGACGAGAAGATCACGCCGATGCTCAACGGCCAGTGACGTCCGCCCGGCCGCGGGGCACCTCGCCCCGCGGCCGGGACCGTCCGGCCACCGCTCGTCAGGAGAGGTGCCATGTCCACCACCACGGCCCGCCCCGGGCCGGCCACCCCGCCCGCCCCGCCGGCGGCCCCCGCACCCGCCGGCCGCCCCCGTCGGCGCCGGCCCGGGCTCACCGCCTACGTCCTGCTGGTCCCCGCCGTCCTGGTCCTGCTCGCCGGCCTGGGCTACCCGCTGTACTGGCAGGTCGTCACGTCGATGCAGGAGTTCGGCCTGGCCCAGCAGTTCGGCCAGCCCCCGACCTTCGTGGGCCTCGACAACTACGCCCGGATCTTCACCGACGACCGGCTGTGGGCCGTCGTCGCCCGGTCCATCGTGTTCTGCCTGGTCAACGCGTTCACCACGGTGATCCTCGGCGTGCTGTTCGCCCTGCTGATGAAGGCCGTGCACCCGGTCGTCCGGATCGTGCTGCAGGTGGCCCTGCTGCTGGCCTGGGCGATGCCGATGGTCGCCGCCGTCACCGTCTGGAAGTGGCTGTTCGACTGGCGCACCGGCGTCGTCAACTGGCTGCTGGTCCAGCTGGGCTTCGACCAGTACAGCGGGCACGCCTGGCTCGCCCAGCCGCTGTCGTTCTTCTTCGTCGCGACCGTGATCATCGTGTGGATGTCGGTGCCGTTCGTGGCGCTGTCGGTCTACGCCGCGCTCACCCAGGTGTCCGACGAGGTGCTCGAGGCCGCCCGCATCGACGGCGCCGGCCCGACCCGGATCCTCTGGCACATCACGATGCCGCTGATCCGCCCCGTGCTCTCGATCGTGCTGCTGCTGCAGATCATCTGGGACCTGCGGGTGTTCGCGCAGATCCGCCTGCTGCAGGACAGCGGTGCGCCGGTCAGCGAGACGAACCTGCTGGGCAACTTCATCTTCGAGCTCGGCATCGGCCGCCAGGACTTCGCCGGCGCCGCCGCGGTGTCGATCTTCGTGCTCGCGCTGACCGTGCTGCTGAGCTGGCCGTACGTCCGGAACCTGCTGAAGGAGGACGCATGAGCGCCACCACGTCCCCCGCGGGCCCGGCGGGGTCGGTGGACCCCGTCGCCGCCCCGCCCGCCCGGGCCGGCACCCCCGCCGTGCCGAGCGCCGCCGGGCCTGCGCCGCGGCGGGGTCGCGCCGGCGGGCGGGCGGGTCGCCGCGTCCGCCGCGCGCTGCTCGGCCTGCTCGCGGTCGTCATCGCGGTCGTCTGGGCGTTCCCCGTCTACTGGATGGTGCTGTCCTCCGTGCTGCCGGGCTCCCGGCTGCGGGCCACGACGCCGACGTTCCTGCCGACCGGCGCCACGCTCGCGAACTTCCGGTCCGTCCTGGACGGCGCCGGGTTCGGCACCGCCCTGCGGATGAGCCTCGCGATCACCGCCGTCACGGTCGTGGCGGTCCTGGTGTTCGCGTTCCTCGCGGCGCTGGCCATCAGCCGGTTCCGGTTCCGCGGGCGGCTGACGTTCGTCATCGCGGTGCTGTTCGTGCAGATGCTGCCCGCCGAGGGCCTGTTCATCGCGCAGTACAAGATGCTGTCCTCGGTCAACCTGCTCAACAGCGTCATCGGCGTCTCGATCCTGTACACCGCGGCCGTCGTGCCGTTCACGATCTGGATGCTGCGCGGGTTCGTCGCCGGCGTGCCGATCGAGCTCGAGGAGGCCGCCATGGTCGACGGGCTCAGCCGGGTCAGGGCGTTCCTGCGGATCACCTTCCCGCTGCTGGCGCCCGGCCTGGTCGCCTCCGGGGTGTACGCGTTCCTGCAGGCCTGGAACGAGTTCACCGTCGCGCTGGTCGCCCTGCCCGCCGAGTCCGCCCGGACGCTCCCGCTCTGGCTGCGGTCGTTCCTGGCGTCGTCGGCGAACCGCGGCGTCGACTGGGGCGAGGTCATGGCCGCGTCCACCCTCATCGCCGTGCCCGTGATCGTGTTCTTCCTGCTGGTGCAGGGCAGGATGACCTCGGGGCTGGTGTCCGGAGCGGTGAAGGGCTGACGTGGACGAGCTGATGACCTGGCCGCGCGGCGCGTCCGCGGGGCCGGAGGGAGCCGGTGTGCCGGTACCGGCCGGGGCCCCGGCGGGTACGGCCGCCGGGGAGGCGGGCGCCGCCGCGGGCTGGTCCGTGGGGCTCGACATCGGCGGGACCAAGACGCTCGGCGTGCTGGTCGCACCGGACGGCGCCGTCGGTCCGTCGGTGCGGCTCGCCGCCCGGCCCGGGGCCGCGGGCGTCGCCGGCACCGCCGCGGAGGCCGTGCACGCGCTGGTCGCGCAGGCCGGGCTCACCCCGGGCGCGCTGGCCGGGGTCGGCATCGGGCTGCCCGGCATCGTGGACCCCGCGGCGGGCCGCGTCGAGCACGCGGTGAACCTCGCCATCGAGACCGCGGTGCCGTTGGCCGCCGACGTGTCCGCCGCGCTCGGCGGGGTCCCGGTCCGGCTGGAGAACGACCTCAACGTGGCCGCGCTGGGGGCCGCGCACCTGCTGCCCGACCCGGCCCCCGACCTGGCGTTCCTCGCGCTCGGCACCGGGCTCGCGGCGGGGCTGGTGCTCGACGGCCGGCTGCGCCGCGGCGCCTCGGGCGTCGCCGGCGAGATCGGCCACCTGGTGCACGTCCCGGGCGGGCTGCCGTGCCCGTGCGGCCAGCGCGGCTGCCTCGAGCAGTACGCCTCCGGCGGCGCGCTGTCCGCCGCCTGGCCCGGCCCCGGCGACCGGCCCGCACCCGTGGCCCTGTTCGAGGCGGCCGACTCCGGGGATGCTGGTGCCGTGGCGGTGCGCGACCGGTTCGCCGGGGCCGTGGCCGCCGCGGTGCGCGTGCTCCTGCTCACCACCGACGTCGCGCACGTCGTCGTCGGCGGCGGGGTCAGCGAGCTCGGCGACCCGCTGCTGCGGGTGGTGCGCGCACGGCTGGACGACGAGGCCCGGGACTCCGCGTTCCTGGCCGCGATGCACATGGCGGAACGGGTGACCCTCGCGCCGCGCGGAGTACCGGTGGGTGCCGTGGGCGCCGCGCTGGTCGGACGGAAGGAGTCCTGATGGAGGTCGTCATCGCCCCGGGCCCGGAGCTCGCGCGGCTGGCCGCCGACGCGATCGAGCGGGTCGTGCGCGCACGCGCGGCGGAGGGCCGGCACGCGGTCCTCGGCATCGCCACCGGGTCCAGCCCGCTGGCCGTCTACGACGAGCTGGCCCGCCGGCACGCCGAGGAGGGCCTGTCGTTCGCCGGGGTGCGCGCCTTCATGCTCGACGAGTACGTCGGCCTCCCCGCCGACCACCCCGAGCGGTACCGCAACGTCATCGAGAAGGAGTTCGCGTCCCGCGTCGACATCGACCCGGCCGACGTGCACGGGCCCGACGGGCTCGCCGACGACGTCCCCGCGGCCTGCGCGGCGTACGAGGCGGCCATCGCGGACGCGGGCGGCGTGGACGTGCAGATCCTCGGCGTGGGCACCGACGGGCACATCGCGTTCAACGAGCCCGGCTCGTCGCTCGCCTCCCGCACCCGGATCAAGACGCTGACCCGGCAGACCCGCGAGGACAACGCCCGGTTCTTCGGCGGCGACGTCTCCCAGGTCCCGACGCACTGCCTCACCCAGGGGCTCGCGACGATCATGTCCGCCCGGCACGTGGTCCTGCTGGCCAGCGGGAAGCACAAGGCCGAGGCCGTGCACCACCTCGCCGAGGGCGCCGTGAGCGCCATGTGGCCCGGCACGATCCTGCAGCACCACCCGCACGCGACGGTCCTCGTCGACGAGGCCGCGGCCGGCCGGCTGCAGCTCGCGTCGTACTACCGCGAGACGTTCGACGCGAAGCCGGACTGGCAGGGGATCTGAGCGTGGCGGGGCCGGGCGGGGCCGGTGGGGCCGGTGCCGCGGGCGGGCACCGGATCTTCGGCACGCCGTTCGCGGCGATCTACCCGCACTACGTCACGAAGGTCGAGCGCAAGGGCCGCGACGTCGCCGAGCTGGGCGAGGTCCTGGCCTGGCTGACCGGCTACGACGAGGCAGCCCTGGCGGCGGCGGTCGCGGACGAGCGCACCCTGGCGGAGTTCTTCGACCGCGCCCCGCGGATGAACCCCGACGCGGAGCTGATCCGCGGGGTCGTGTGCGGCGTCCGGGTCGAGGAGATCGAGGACCCGCTGATGCAGCGGATCCGCTGGATGGACAAGCTGGTGGACGAGCTGGCCCGCGGCAAGCGCCTGGCGACCATCCTCCGCTCCTAGCCCCCTCACCGGCCGAGTTCGCCGGTTGCGCGCGAGTTCGCCGGTTGCGCGGGCCGGATTTTCGCGGAACCGGCGAACTCGGCGGTGCTCATCCACAGATCCAGCCGCGCGCCCCCGCCGCGGGTCGCCGACGGGCATCGTCGAGGGGTGACGTCGTCGGGTGCCGAGGTGATGCTGGTCCGCGAGACCGCTGCGAGCGGCGTGCGCCTCCGCGACCAGCGGTCGCTCGAGAGGATCCGGCGCGGGGCGTACGTCGCACGCGTCCCGCCACTCGGGCCGGCGCGCGACCGCCGGCGGCTCGCCCGTGCCCGGATCTGCGCCGTGCACGCGCAGCTCCGTCTGGAGCACTGGTTCAGCCACGAGTCGGCGGCGGTGCTGTGGGGCTGCGACGTCGTGGGTCTGACGGGGCTCGTGCACGTCGTGCAGGAGACGCGCCCGCACGCCCGGGGCGGTGATCCGGTGGTCCGGCACTACGGCCGCCTCCTCGACGAGCACCGCGCGGAGGTCGACGGCTTCCCGGTGACCAGCCTGGCGCGGACGGTCGTCGACTGCGCCGGCTCGCTCCCGGCGGACCGCGGGCTCGTGGTCGCCGACTCCGCGCTGCGGCGAGGGCTCGACCCGACCGAGCTGGCGGACGTGGTCCGGTCGCGGGCCGGCACGCGAGGCGTCGCGCGGGCCCGGCTGGTGCTGGACGCAGCGGACGGCCGCGCGGAGTCACCGGGCGGGACGATCCTGCGCTGGGCGCTCGTGGCGGGTGGGCTGCCCGTCCCGGAACCGCAGGTGGAGGTCCGCACGCGGGGCGGGCTCTTCCGGCTCGACCTCGGGTGGCCGTCGGCGCAGGTCGGGATGGAGTTCGACGGCTTCGTGACGTACTCCGGCGCGTTCGGGAGCACGGCACCGGAGGTCGTCTTCGCGGAGAAGCAGCGGCAGGACGCGATCGAGGACGAGGGCTGGCGGGTGCTCCGGGTGACCTGGGGTGATCTGCGCGACACGGATGCCCTGGTGCGCCGGGTCCGCCGGGCGCTGACGGGGCGCCGACGGTGACGAGTTCGCCGGTTCCGCGCGAGTTCGCCGGTTCCGCGCGGGGCTCTGCCGCGCAACCGGCGAACTCGCGCGAGGCCCCCGGCGCGTCGGAGGGGGGACGTACGATGGTCGGCATGAGTGAGCCCCTGCCGCCGAGCACCGAGCCGGACCGACTCTCGGACCCCAGCACCGGCACCGGCACCGGGCTGCTCGAGCGGCCCGCGGAGCAGACCGCCGAGCCCGGGGACCACGAGCGCTTCGCGCACTACGTGCGCAAGGAGAAGATCATGGAGTCGGCGATGTCCGGCAAGCCCGTGGTCGCGCTCTGCGGGAAGGTGTGGGTGCCGGGCCGGGACCCGAACAAGTTCCCCGTCTGCCCGGTGTGCAAGGAGATCTACGAGGGCCTCCGGGAGCCGCAGGACGGCGGCGACGGGGACTCCCAGAAGGGCTCGGGCGGCGGACGCCGCTGGGGCTTCGGCCGCGGCAAGGGGTCCGGCGACTCCTCCGGCGGGCAGTGAGCGCCCCGGACCGCCCCTCGTCCGCTCCCAGCACGCACGCCTCGCCGTCGGCAGCATCGCAGCTGCCCCCGGCGTTCCCTGCGCGTGCGCCGTGGGGGACGGCGGGCAAGCTGCGTGCCTGGCAGGCCGAGGCGCTCGAGCAGTACCTGACGACCGCGCCGCGGGACTTCCTCGCGGTGGCGACGCCGGGCGCGGGCAAGACGACGTTCGCGCTGCGCATCGCGACCGAGCTGCTGCAGGCCGGGGTGGTGCGCCGGGTGACCGTCGTCGCGCCGACCGAGCACCTGAAGCACCAGTGGGCCGACGCGGCGGCGCGCGTGGGCATCAAGCTGGACCCGAACTTCAAGAACGCGCAGGGCCGGCACGGGCACGGCTTCGACGGCGTGGCGCTGACCTACGCCGGCGTGGCGGCCAAGCCCGCGCTGCACGCCGCCCGCACGACCGCGGCGCCCACCCTGGTGATCCTCGACGAGGTGCACCACGGCGGTGACGCGCTGTCCTGGGGCGACGCCGTGCAGGAGGCGTTCGAGGGCGCGGCCCGCCGGCTGTCGCTCACGGGCACGCCGTTCCGCAGCGACACCGCGCAGATCCCGTTCGTCGAGTACGAGCGCGGCCCCGACGGCATCCGCCGCAGCAAGGCCGACTACACGTACGGGTACTCCCAGGCGCTGCGCGACCACGTCGTCCGCCCGGTGCTGTTCCTCACGTACTCGGGCTCGATGCGGTGGCGCACCAAGGCCGGCGACGAGGTGAGCGCCCGCCTCGGCGAGCCGCTGACCAAGGACATGACCGCGCAGGCGTGGCGCACCGCGCTGAACCCGGACGGCGAGTGGATCCCGTCCGTGATCGCCGCGGCCGACCGGCGGCTGACGGAGGTCCGCCGCACCGTGCCGGACGCCGGCGCCATGATCATCGCGACCGACCAGACGGACGCCCGCGCGTACGCCGGGCACATCGCCCGGCTCACCGGGAGGTCGCCGACGGTCGTGCTGTCCGACGACGACGGCGCGAGCGCCCGGATCGACGAGTTCTCGGCCTCCGACGACCGCTGGCTCGTGGCCGTCCGCATGGTGTCCGAGGGCGTCGACGTCCCGCGGCTCGCGGTCGGCGTGTACGCCACCAGCGCGTCGACCCCGCTGTTCTTCGCGCAGGCGATCGGCCGGTTCGTGCGCGCCCGCAAGCGCGGGGAGACGGCGTCGGTGTTCCTGCCGAGCGTCGCCCCGCTGCTCGCGCTGGCCAACTCCATGGAGGTCGAGCGGGACCACGCGCTGGACCGGCCGCTGACCGCGGAGGAGCAGGGCGAGGGCTACAACCCCGAGGACGCGCTCGTCGCGCAGGCGAACCGGGCCGAGAAGGGCTCGGACGCGCTGCAGGGCACGTTCGAGGCGCTGGAGGCGCAGGCGTCGTTCGACCGCGTGCTGTTCGACGGCGGCGAGTTCGGCACCGGTGCGGACGTGGGCTCGGACGAGGAGCTGGACTTCCTCGGGCTGCCCGGCCTGCTCGACCCGGACCAGGTGACGACGCTGCTGCGCCAGCGCCAGGCGAACCAGCAGAGCGCGAAGCGGTCGAAGGCCCAGCCGGCGGAGGACCGCGCCGAGATGGACCACCGCAAGCAGGCGGAGCTGCGCAAGGAGCTCGCCCAGCTGGTCGGGGCCTGGTCGCGCAAGAGCGGCCAGCCGCACGGCGCGGTGCACACGGAGCTGCGGCGCCGGTGCGGCGGGCCGGAGGTGGCGCTCGCGGACCCGAAGCAGCTCGAGGCCCGGGTGGCGATGCTCCGGGGCTGGTTCGTCGGCAAGCGCTGACCTCTCGCGAACCCGCAGGTCAGCGCGTCGCTTTACCATCGCGCGGCCGGCGCGCAACCGGTGCGTTCGACGTGCCGAACCTCAGGATCGGTGCCATCGTCATCCCCGTGAACAGCGCGTTCGCCGGGACACCCCCGACGGGCGCGGTGACGCAGAGCGAAAGGGAGCCGTCAGATGCCCACGTGGCTGATCCTCATCATCATCGGTGCAGTGCTGCTCATCATCGGCGTGGCCGTGGAGGCCGCCAAGATCCTCATCTGGATCGGTATCGCCGTCCTCGTCGTGAGCCTGGTCCTCGGCCTGCTGCGCCGCGGGAAGGCTCGCGTGTAGCGACCAGCACCGCACGTACGACGAGGCCCGCGCACCCCCCTGGAGCGCGGGCCTCGTCGTGTCCGGGCGGCCGGTCCGGCGCGCGGGGCGCGGGGCTCAGAGGGTGAGCGTCACCGTGGGGATCGCCGCCTCGTCGGCCGACAGCCGCCGGGCGCCGCGCGGCAGCTCGTCCCGGGACGCCGCGTGCCGTGCCACGGCGGCGGCCACGCCCTCGGGGCCGGTCCAGCCGGGGCAGACCTCGCCGTCGGTGACCAGCGGCACGACGAGGGGGCGCAGGTCGGGCTCGGACGGGGCCCACGCCGCCACCGCCGCGTCGGGTCCGTCGACCACGACCTCCTCCACCGCCCGGCCGTCCCCGTCGAGCCGGCGCGCCGCCGACTTCCGGCCGCCGACGGACTCCTTGGCCTTGGAGGCCTTCGCCACGGGGGCGAGCCGGCCGTCGGACCCCTCGCGCGCCACGAGCTTGTAGACCATGCCGCAGGTCGGCGCACCGGAGCCGGTGACCAGCGAGGTGCCGACGCCGTAGGAGTCGACCGGCGCGACCGCCAGCGCGGCGATCGCGTACTCGTCCAGGTCCGAGGTCACGACGATCTTCGTGTCGTGGGCGCCGAGGCCGTCGAGCTGCGCGCGCACCTCCTGCGCCAGCACCCCGAGGTCGCCGGAGTCGAGCCGCACGGCGCCCAGCCCGGTGCCGGCGGCCTTCACCGCCCGCTCGACGCCCCGCCGCACGTCGTAGGTGTCGACCAGCAGCGTGGTGCCGGCACCCGCGGAGGCGACCTGCGCGGCGAACGCGGCCTCCTCGTCGTCGTGCAGCAGCGTGAAGGCGTGCGCGGCGGTGCCGATCGTCGGCAGCCCGTACCGGCGGCCGGCCTCCAGGTTCGACGTCCCCGCGAACCCGGCGACGGCGGCGGCGCGCGCCGCGGCGACCGCGGCCTGCTCGTGCGCCCGGCGCGCCCCCATCTCCAGCACGGGCCGGCCGATCGCGGCGGAGGTCATCCGGGACGCCGCGGAGGCGATCGCCGAGTCGTAGTTGAGGACCGACAGCACGACGGTCTCCAGCAGCACGGCCTCGGCGAACGTGCCCTCGACGGTCAGCACGGGGGAGTGCGGGAAGAACATCTCGCCCTCGGCGTAGCCGCGCACCGACCCGGTGAACCGGTAGTCCGCGAGGTACGCCAGCGTGGCGTCGTCGACGACCCGCTCCCGGGCCAGCCAGTCGAGCTCCTCGGCGCCGAACCGGAAGTCGGCCAGCGCCTCCAGGACCCGGCCGGTGCCGGCGAGCACGCCGTACCGGCGGCCGTGCGGCAGGCGCCGGGTGAACACCTCGAAGACGCACCGGCGGCCGGCGGTGCCGTCCGCGAGTGCGGCCTGGAGCATGGTGAGCTCGTACCGGTCGGTCAGCAGCGCGGTGCTCGAGGTCATGTGCACACGGTAGGCGCCGACCTGCGGGTGCGCGCCGCCACGGCACCTAGAGTGGTCGGGTGTCCGTGGAGATCGCACCCGAGGAGACCGTCCACGCCGACGGGCAGCTCGCCGACGCCTGGGTCACGATCGTGTGGAACGACCCCGTGAACCTCATGTCCTACGTGACCTACGTGTTCCGGTCGTACTTCGGCTACCCGCAGGCCAAGGCGGAGAAGCTGATGCTCGAGGTGCACGAGCAGGGGCGCTCCGCGGTGTCCACGGGGAACCGGGAGCAGATGGAGGTGGACGTGCAGGCCATGCACTCCTTCGGCCTGTGGGCCACCCTGCAGCGGAGCGACGCGTAGGTGCGGGCGTTCCGGCGGGAGGGCGACGAGCTGGTCGCGGAGGTCGACCCGGGCGAGCGCGAGGTGCTCGCGACGGTGGTCGCCGACGTGGCGGAGCTGCTGGGCGGCGGGCGGTTCGAGGACCGCGCCCGCGACACGGGCAGCGCCCGGCCGGCCCGGGCGGGCGACGCGGCGGACGACCCCGCCGCGCTCGCGATGCGGCTGCGGCTCGAGCCGCTGCCCGCGCCCGACGACCCGGCGGTGCACCGGCTGCTGCCCGACGCGTCGCGAGACGACGCGGAGGTGGCCGCGGAGTTCCGCCGACTGACCGAGGACGACCTGCGGCAGCAGAAGATCGACCGCCTCGCGGTGCTGTTCGACGCGCTGACCGTCGAGGCGCTGGGCCACGGGTCCGACGCGGACGACGGCGCCGGCGAGGCCGACGACGCGCACCCGCCCGCGCGGCGCCGCCGCCGGTCCCGCGGCCGGCACGAGGCCGTCGCCGTGGTGCGCGTCGCGAAGGACCGCGCCCCGGCGCTCGCGGCCACGCTCACCGACGTCCGCCTGGTGCTGGGCGAGCGGCTGGGCGTCACCGACGAGGAGTCGAGCGACCGCCTCGAGCACGAGGTCGTGCGCGGCCGCCCCGGTGACGCGGCGGGGCAGGCCCGGCAGTACCTGGGCTCGGTGTTCCTGGCGCTCGGCTGGTGGCAGGAGACGCTGATGGCCTGCCTGCTCGCCGACCTGCCGGACGCGCCCCGCGACCGGGACTAGGATCGGTGCCGTGAACGACGCACCCATCGGGATCTTCGACTCGGGGGTGGGCGGGCTCACCAACGCGCGGGCGATCATCGACCAGCTGCCGCACGAGTCGGTGCTCTACATCGGCGACACCCTCAACACCCCGTACGGCACCAAGCCGCTCGCGGCGGTGCGCGCGCACGCGCTGGAGGTGATGGACGACCTCGTGGACGCCGGCGTGAAGATGCTGGTCATCGCGTGCAACACCGCGTCGTCCGCCGTGCTCCGGGACGCCCGCGAGCGGTACACGATGCGCCGCGGGCTGCCCGTGGTCGAGGTGATCCTGCCCGCCGCGCGCCGGGCGGTCGCCGCGACCCGGACCGGGAAGATCGGCGTGATCGCCACCGAGTCGACGGTGAAGTCGAAGTCGTACGACGACGCGTTCGCCGTCGCGCCGGGCGTGCAGCTGACGACGCAGGCGTGCCCGCGGTTCGTCGAGTTCGTCGAGGCCGGCGTGACGTCGGGCCCAGAGCTGCTGAGCGTCGCGGAGGAGTACCTGCGCCCCGTGAAGGCCGCCGGCGTCGACACCCTCGTGCTCGGCTGCACGCACTACCCCCTGCTCACCGGGGTCATCTCGTACGTGATGGGCGAGGACGTGACGCTGGTGTCGTCCGCGGAGGAGACCGCCAAGGACGTGTACCGGCAGCTCGTCGCGCACGACCTGGAGCGGGACCCCGCGGCCGGCCCGCCGGAGCACCGGTTCCTCGCGACCGGCGACCCGGACTCGTTCGCGACGCTGGCCCGGCGGTTCCTCGGGCCCGAGGTCCGGCACGTGGAGGCGCGCGGCGCGCTGCGCTGACGCCCGGCCGCGCTGCGCCGACGCCCGACCGCCGCGCCGGCGGCCGACCGGGGCCCCCGGCGCGCCGTGACGAGCGACACGTCCCCGCCCGGGCCGACCGCCGCCCGCCGCGCCGCCCCGCACGGCATCATGGCTCCCTGGGCCGCCGTCGGACGCCGGTGCGCCGTCACGCAGCGGAAGGGGCCCGCGAATGAGGCTCGTGGTCGTCGGCAGCGCGGGCTCGTTCCCCGGCCCGGACTCGGCGGCGTCGTGCTACCTGGTGCAGGCGGAGGGCCCGGACGACGCAGGCACCTCACGCACCTGGAACGTCCTGCTGGACCTCGGCAACGGGGCGCTCGGCCCGCTGCAGCGGCACCTCGCCCCGGCGGACCTGGACGCGGTCGCGATCAGCCACCTGCACGCCGACCACGTCGCCGACGTCGTGGTCCTCGGCGTCATGCTGCGCTACGACCCGCGCGGCGCCCGTCCGGCGCCGCTGCCGCTGCACGGCCCCGAGGGCGTCCGCGAGCGGCTGGCGCAGCTGTCCGGGCACGACCCCGCGACCAGCACCGCCGACCACCTCGCGCTCGGCACCTGGCGGGCGGGGGAACCGGTCCGGGTCGGGCCGCTCACGATCGAGCCGGTGCCGGTCCTGCACCCGGTGCCCGCGTTCGGCCTGCGGGTGACCGGCCCGTCCGAGGCCGATCCGTCGCGCACGGTGACGCTCGCCTACACCGGCGACACCGACGACTGCCCGGGCCTGGACGAGCTGGCGGCGGACGCGGACCTGCTGCTCGCCGAGGCCGCCTACCTCGAGACGACGCCGCACGCCCCGCGCGGCGTGCACCTGACGGCCCGGCGCGCGGCCGAGGCGGCGCAGCGCAACGGGTCGCGCCGGCTGCTGCTCACGCACCTGGTGGCGTGGAACGACCCGGCGGAGAGCCTGGCCGAGGCGGCCGCGGCGTACGACGGGCCGCTCGACCTGGCCCGGCCGGGGACGGTCGTCGCGCTCTGACCCTCCCCGGACGGGTGCGGGACCGGGCCGGCCGGAGCGCGCGCCGGCCCTGCCGGAGGGCGCCCCGCCCGGCGCCCTCCGGACGTCACAGCACGACCGCGCCGATCCCGAAGCCCAGCGCGACGGAGATCGTGATCGCGACCAGGCCCGGCGCGAGGAACGGGTGGTCGACCACGTACTTCCCGATCCGGGTCGTGCCGGTGTCGTCCATCGCGACGGCTCCGAGCAGCGTCGGGTAGGTCGGGAGGATGAACAGCGCCGACACCGCGGGGAACGCCGCGACGGCCGCCGGCGCCGCCACTCCCATGGCCAGCGCGGTGGGCATCAGCGCCCGCGCGGTGGACGCCTGCGAGTACATCAGCGCCGACGCGAGGAGGAGCGCGACCGCGAGCAGCCACGGCTGGGCCTCGAGCACCCCGCCGGCCGCGCCCTGGATCGCGTCCTCGTGCGCGCCGAAGAACGTCAGCCCCAGCCAGGCGACGCCGAGCACGCAGACGCACGCGTTCATGCCGGATCGGAACGTCCCCGCGGTGAGCACCTCGGACGTGTCGACGCGGCACACCAGCACGATGACGGCGGCGACGGACAGCATGATCGCGATGATCGCCGCGTCCCGGCCCATCACCGGGTCCTCGACCAGGCCGACCTTGTCGGAGATCACCGTCGCGTAGGTCATCACCGCGACCAGGCCCGTGAGGAAGACCACCACGGAGCGCCGGGCCCCCGGCTTCAGCTCCCGCGTGGCGTGCGCACCCGGCGCGGCCACGGTTCCCGCCGCGAGCCGGCGCCGGTACTCGGGGTCGTCCTGCAGCCGCGTGCGACCGCGCACGCGGTCCACCGCGGTGAAGATCGCCGCCGTCGCGAGGCAGCCGAGGAAGGTCGACGGGATCGCGACGGAGAGCAGGCCGATGTAGTCGACGCCGGTGTCACCGTCCTCGAGCAGCCCGGAGAAGAACACGACCGCCGCGGAGATCGGCGAGGCGGTGATCGCGATCTGCGAGGAGACGACGGCGATCGACAGCGGCCGCGCCGGCCGGAGGTCGTTCTCCTTGGCGACCTCCGTGATGACCGGCAGCGTCGAGAACGCCGTGTGCCCGGTCCCCGCCATGAGCGTCATGAGGTACGTGACGACCGGTGCCAGGAACGTCAGGTGCCGGGGGTTGCGCCGCAGCAGCCGCGCCGCGAGGTCGACGAGCCAGTCCATGCCGCCGGCGACCTGCATGGCGGCGATCGCGGCGATCACCGCCATGATGATCGAGACGACGTCGAGCGGCATGTCGCCCGGCGTCACGCCGAGCACCGCGAGCACCAGCACGCCGAGCCCGCCGGCGTACCCGATGGCGATCCCGCCGAGCCGGGCGCCGAGGAAGATCGCCCCCAGGACGACGATCAGGTGCAGCCAGATCACCGGGCCACCCCCTCGGCGACGGCACCGGTGGTGCGCCCCGCGGCCGCCGCGGGCCGGTCGCCGCAGGCCCGCACGGCGTGCGCGAGGTCGAGGAGCCGCTCGGGCGCCAGCAGCGCGTCCACGGCGTCCGCGTCCATGAGGCCGAGCTCCAGCACGACGTCGCGGACGGGCCGCCCGGCGGCGGCGCTCGCGGCGGCCACCCGGTCGCCCGCGGCGTGGCCGATGACGGGGGTGAGCAGGGTGACCAGGCCGGGGGAGCCGAGCACGCCCGCACGGCAGACGTCCTCGTGGACCTCGAGGCCGACGATGCACCGCTCGCGCAGCACCCGCAGGCCCGCCCCGAGGAGCCGCACCGACTCGAACAGGCACTGGGCCATCACGGGCTCCATGACGTTCAGCTGGAGCTGCGCGGCGTCGGCGGCGGCCTCGACGGTCAGGTCGTTGCCGCGCACCTTGAAGCAGACCTGGTTCACGACCTCGGGGATCACCGGGTTGACCTTGCCGGGCATGATCGACGACCCGGCCTGCAGGGCCGGCAGCGCGAGCTCTCCGAGTCCGGCGCGGGGCCCGGAGGACAGCAGCCGCAGGTCGTTGCAGATCTTGCCGAGCTTGAGCGCCAGCCGCTTGAGCGCGGAGTGGACCGCGACGATCGCGCCGGTGTCCGACGTGGCCTCGATCGGGTTGGCCGCGGGCACCACGGGCAGCCCGGTCACCTCCGCGAGCAGCGGCACCACGGCGTCGCGGTAGCCGGGTGGCGTGTTGACCCCGGTGCCGATCGCGGTCCCCCCGAGGTTGACCTCCAGCAGCAGCCGGGTCTGCGTCGCCAGGTGCGTGACCTCCTCGCGCATCAGGACGGCGAACGCGGCGAGCTCCTGGCCGACGGTCATCGGCACCGCCTCCTGCAGCTGCGTCCGGCCCATCTTGAGCACGGCGGCGAACTCCCGGGCGCGGACGTCGAGCGCCGTGGCCAGGAGCCGCAGCTCGTCGCGGAGCTCCGCGACCGCCGCGTACGCGCCGAGGCGCAGCCCGGTGGCGTAGGCGTCGTTGGTGCTCTGCGACGCGTTGACGTGAGCGTGCGGGTCCACGACGTCGTACCGGCCCCGGGGCACTCCGCGCCGGTCCAGCGCGAGGTTCGCCAGCACCTCGTTGACGTTCATGTTGACCGAGGTGCCCGCGCCGCCCTGCAGCACGTCGACGGGGAACTGCGCCAGCAGCGCCTCCTCGGCGAGCAGCCGGTCGCAGGCCGCCACCACGTCCTGCGCCACGTCCGGCGGCACCGCGCCGAGGCGCTCGTTGGCGAGCGCCGCCGCCTTCTTCACCTGGGCCATGCCGCGGACGAGCGCCGGCAGCGCACCGACCGGTGTGCCGCTGATGGGGAAGTTCTCGACCGCGCGCAGGGTGTGGATCCCCCAGCAGCGGTCGTCGGGCACCTCTCGGCTACCGAGCAGGTCGTGCTCGGTGCGGGTCGTGGACATGGTCCTCCTGTCGGTCGGGGCCCCGTTCCTCGTCGTGCCGGCCCGCCCCCGGTGCCCCGCCCCCCGGCGTGCACCGGCGCCCGCATCCGCGACCCTAGGGACGCGTGCGGACGCTGAGGGGGCCGGAGCGACCCTGAGTAGGTGGAGGTCGTTACGCTCGGGGGATGACCTCCGACCCCACCGTCACCACCTCCGCCGCGCCCGCGGGCGGCCGCCCGGCCGCCCCCCGCGCCGACGGCCGCGCCGTCGACGAGCTCCGCCCGATCGCGATCACCCGCCGCTACCTGGACGCGGGCGAGGGCAGCGTGCTCGTCGAGTTCGGCGGCACCAAGGTGCTGTGCGTGGCGTCGTTCACCGCCGGCGTGCCGCGGTGGCGCAAGGGCTCCGGCGAGGGCTGGGTCACCGCCGAGTACGCGATGCTGCCGCGGGCCACGAGCTCCCGGTCCGACCGCGAGTCCGTGCGCGGCAAGGTCGGCGGCCGCACGCACGAGATCTCCCGCCTGATCGGGCGGTCGCTGCGCGCGATCATCGACGTCGCCGCGCTCGGCGAGAACACCATCGTGCTCGACTGCGACGTGCTCCAGGCCGACGGCGGCACCCGCACCGCGTCCGTGACCGGTGCCTACGTGGCGCTCGCGGACGCCGTCGCGTGGGGCATCGCGCAGGGCTCGGTCGACGCCCGCAAGGTCGTGCTGCGCGACTCGGTGTCGGCGGTGAGCGTCGGCGTCGTCGGCGGGCGCCCGGTGCTCGACCTGCCGTACGAGGAGGACGTGCGCGCGGACACCGACATGAACGTCGTGGTCACGGGCTCGGGCAGCTTCGTCGAGGTGCAGGGCACCGCCGAGCACGCGCCGTTCGACCGCGCCGAGCTGGACGCGCTGCTCGACCTGGCCCTGGTCGGCACGTCCGAGCTCGCCCGGGTGCAGCGCGAGGTGCTCGCGCTGCCCGCGGGGCAGACCGTGACGGTGCGGGGCGGCGCGGGGGCGCAGGCGGCGGTGACCGCGTGACCGGCGGCGCCGGCCTGGTCCTCGCCACGCACAACGCCCACAAGCTCGGCGAGCTCCGCGCGATCCTGGTGCCGGCGCTGCCCGGGCTGGACCCGGACGCCGTCGTCGGCGCCCGCGACGTCGGCGCGCCCGAGCCCGTCGAGGACGGCGTGACGTTCGCGGAGAACGCGCTGATCAAGGCGCGCGCCCTGGCGGCGCACACCGGGCTGCCCGCGGTCGCGGACGACTCCGGCCTCTCGGTCGACGTGCTGGGCGGCGCGCCCGGCATCTTCTCGGCGCGCTGGGCGGGCCGGCACGGCGACGACCGGGCGAACCTCGAGCTGCTGCTCGCGCAGCTCTCCGACATCGCGCCCGAGCACCGCGCCGCCCGGTTCACCTGCGCCGCGGCGCTGGTCACCCCGGACGGCGAGGAGCACGTCGAGCTCGGCCACCTGGTCGGGACGCTGGCGACCGCGCCGCGCGGGGAGCACGGGTTCGGCTACGACCCGATCCTGGTGCCCGCGGGCGGCGACCTGACCTGCGCGGAGCTCGCCCCGGAGGAGAAGAACCGCATCTCGCACCGCGGGCAGGCGTTCCGCGCGCTGGTGCCCGCCGTCGTCGCCGTGCTGGGCCGGGAGCCGCGTGGCTGACGTCCACCTGGTCGCGGACGGCCTGACCTTCGGGTACCCGGGGCGGCCGGTCCTCGACGGCGTCGCCCTGTCCGCGTCCGCGGGCGACCGGGTCGGCGTCGTCGGGGAGAACGGCGCGGGCAAGACGACGCTGCTCCGCCTGCTCGCCGGCGACCTGGCGCCCACCGCGGGCGAGGTCCGGCGGTCCGGCTCGGTGTCGGTGGTGCAGCAGGAGCTCGACGTGCCGCCGGGCGCGACGATCGGCGACCTGGTGCGCCGGACCGCGTCCCACGTGCGCGCCGCCGCCGCGCGGCTGGACGAGGTCGTCGCCGGCTTCGACCACGAGGGCGGCGACCTCGCGGCGCTGGCCGACGCGATCGCGGCGGTCGACCGGCTCGCGGCGTGGGACGTCGACCGACGGGTGGACGAGGCGCTGACCCGGTTCGGCGCGCCCCGCGACCCCGCCCGGCGGCTGGACACGCTCAGCGTGGGGGAGGCGTACCGCGCGCGGCTGGCCTGCCACGTCGCCGAGCGGGCCGACGTGCTGCTGCTCGACGAGCCGACGAACCACCTGGACGTCGGCGGCATCGAGTACCTGACCGCCCAGCTGCAGCAGTGGCCGGGCGTCGTCGTCATCGTCACGCACGACCGGCGGCTGCTCGACGACGTGATGACCGCGATCCTCGACCTGGACCCGTCGATGGACGGCCGGCCGGTCCTGTACGGGGCGACCCGGTACGCCACCTACCGGTTCGCCAAGGACCAGGCCCTGCGCCGCTGGCGCGCACGGTACGCCCAGGAGCGCAAGCGCGCCGCGAGGCTCGCGCAGCGGCTCGACGAGTCGTACGAGGGCCTGTCCGACGAGTGGCGCCCGCCCAAGGGCTCGCAGAAGCACCGGCGCGGCACCCGCGCCCGCATCCACGTGAAGGCCGCCGACCGCCTGGTCCAGAAGCTCGAGGCCGAGGCGGTCGAGGTGCCGGTCCCGCCGCCCGCCCTGGCCTTCCCGGACCTGCCGAGCATCCCCGCCGACTACGCGGGCGGGCCGCTGCTGGAGCTGCGCGCGCCCCGGGTCGAGGGCCGGTTGGACCTGCCGGGCGTGCGGGTCGACCTGCCGCCCGCGGGGCGCCTGCTGGTGACCGGCGCGAACGGGGCCGGGAAGTCGACGCTGCTCGCGGCCCTGGCCGGCCGGGTCCCGCTGGACCGGGGGCACCGGTCGGTCGCGCCCGGGGTGCGGCTCGGCGTGCTGGTGCAGGACGACGACAGCCCTGCGCGGCTGGCGACCACGGGGTTCGAGGCCGCCGCGCGGCGGGCGCTGGACCTGCTGTCCACCGGGGCGCTCGACCCGGCGCACGTGCTGCCCGTGGCGGCGCTGGGCCTCCTGGAGGAGGAGGACCTGGACCGGCCGCTCGGCGAGCTGTCCGTGGGGCAGCGGCGCCGGTTTGAGCTCGCGGCGTCGCTGGTCGCCGCCCCGCACGTGCTGCTCCTGGACGAGCCGACCAACCACCTGTCGATCGCCCTGGTCGACGAGCTCACGGCTGCGCTCCGCCTCACGTCGGCGGCCGTGGTGGTGGCGACCCACGACCGGGCGATGCGGGCGGACCTGGCAGACTGGCCGTCGATCGAGCTGTAGGGCCGCGCGTCAGCGCACGCGGGGCGCGGCCGGCAGGACGCGCTCCAGGAGACGGACCAGGACCGCCAGGACCAGGAAGGCCACCGCGACCAGCGCCGTGTTGCGCGCCGCCGTCGCGAGGCCCAGGGCGCCCGCGTCGAGGAACGGGTACGGGTACCAGCCCGTCGCCGACCCGCGGGCGAACGTGTACCCGATCCAGGCCAGGGGGTACACGACCGACCACGCGACGGTCGCGCCGGCGAACCGCGGGCGCGGGCCCACCAGCAGCCACACCACCCAGGCGCCGACCGGCGTCACGGTGTGCAGCAGGAAGTTCGCCAGGCCCCCGGACGGGGTGAGGTCGACGCCCGCGTCCGCCAGGACCGTGTGGTAGACCACGCCGGTCACGGCGATGCAGAGCAGCGCGTCCAGGTGCAGCACGGCCATGAGCCGCCCGGCGCGCGCGGGCCGGGCGGCGAGCAGCGCCGAGGCGACGAGCACCAGCAGGTTCGACTGGATCGTGAAGTACGAGAACAGCCGGATCAGCCGCTCCGTGAGCGTGCCGGCGTCGCCGGGGCCCTCGGCGAGCGCCCGGGACACCTCCAGGGCGACGCCCCCGGCCGCCGCCAGCGCCAGCAGGGCGTGCAGCACGCGCGCGGCGAGCGGCGGCGCGGACCCGCGCCGCGCGTCGGGCGCGCCCGCCCGCGCCCCGGCCTCGGCGGTCACCGGGGCGGCCTCAGGGCATCCGGCCGACGTGCGCCATCGCCTGGCGCAGCAGCAGGCCCTGACCGCCGTTCATCTCGACCTGCACCTGCTCGCTGCACGCCTCCTCGGGGGTGAGCCAGGCGAGGTCGAGCGCGTCCTGCTGCGGCCGGCAGTCCCCGGTCACCGGCACGACGTACGCGAGCGACACCGCGTGCTGGCGGGGGTCGTGGTACGGCGTGACGCCGGGGGTGGGGAAGTACTCGGCGACCGTGAACGGCTGCGGCGTCGGCGGGACCTGCGGCAGCGCCACCGGCCCGAGGTCCTTCTCGATGTGCCGGAGCAGCGCGTCGCGCACCCGCTCGTGGTACATCACGCGGCCCGAGACCAGCGCGCGGGACATCACGCCCTCGGGGGTGACCCGCAGCAGCAGGCCGACGGCGACCACGTCGCCGGACTCGTCGACCCGCACCGGGACGGCGTCGACGTAGAGCAGGGGGAGCGAGCGGCGGGCCGCCGCGATGCCCTCGGGACTCAGCCACCCGGAGGGGCGCTCGGGCTCGCGGGGCAGGTCAGCCGTGTCGGTCACCCGGCAGTTGTACCCCGGTCCGGGGGCGGGCGACAGCCCGACGCGCGGTGCGGCCCCTCCCCGCGGGCGGGCGTCGCCGGCCCCGGGAATACTGGCGGGGGTCCGGGCGCTCTACTGGCCACACCGACAACAGGAGGCGACTGATGGCAACGACCGAGCTGACGGCCGACACCATCCAGAAGACCATCACCGAGAACGACATCGTGCTGGTGGACTTCTGGGCGGACTGGTGCGGGCCGTGCAAGCGCTTCGGGCCGATCTTCGAGCAGTCGTCGGAGTCCCACCCCGACGTCGTGCACGCGAAGGTGGACACCGAGGCCGAGCAGCAGCTGGCGGCCGAGCTGCAGATCACGTCGATCCCCACCCTGATGGCCTTCCGCGAGGGCATCCTCGTGTTCAACCAGGCGGGTGCCCTCCCGGCGCCGGCGCTGGAGCAGGTGGTCGACGCGGTCAAGGCGCTGGACATGGACGACGTCCGCGCGCAGATCGCCGCGGCAGGGGCTGCCCAGAGCTGACCCCGGCGCACGCAGACGACGACGCCCCCGCACGCGAGCAGCGTGCGGGGGCGTCGTGCGTCCGGGCCCGGTGCGGTCCCGTGCGGGCCCCGGCGGGCCCCGACGGCCGGGCGGGAGGCGTCAGTGCCGGAACTGCGCCACGCGGGTCCGCAGGTCGTCGGCCATCCGCGCGAGCTCGGCGATCGACTCGCCCATCCGCCCCAGCTCCTCGGTGCTGCCGGCGGAGGCGTCCGCGACGCCGGTGATGGTGGCCGCGATCTCGCTGGACCCCGCCGCGGCGTCGCCGACCGAGCGGCTCATCTCGGTCGTCGTGGCGGTCTGCTCCTCGACCGCGGACGCGATCGTCGTCTGGTAGTCGTCGATCCGGGCGATGATCGTGCCGATCTCGCCGATGGCGGCCACGGCGCCCTCGGTGTCGGCCTGGATCGTCTCGACGCGGCGCGCGATGTCCTCGGTGGCCTTCGCGGTCTCCTGGGCGAGCTCCTTGACCTCCCCGGCCACGACGGCGAACCCCTTGCCCGCCTCGCCCGCGCGGGCGGCCTCGATGGTGGCGTTCAGCGCCAGCAGGTTGGTCTGCTCGGCGATGGACGTGATGACCTTCACCACGTTGCCGATCTCCTGCGAGGACGTGCCCAGGCGGGTGACCTGCTCGTTGGTGCGGGCGGCGGCTTCGGTGGCCCGGCCCGCGACGGCGGCGGCCTCGGCGGCGTTCCGGGCGATCTCCCGGATGCTCGCGCCCATCTGCTCGGCGCCCGCCGCGACCGTGTGCACGTCCCGGTTGACCTGCTCCGCGGCGCCCGCCACTACGACCGCCTGCTCGGAGGTCCGGTCGGCGCCCGACACCACCTGGCCGGCGGAGCGCTCCAGCCTGCCCGCGGCGTCCGCCACGGTGCGCGCGGTCCCGTCGATGCCCGCGACCGTGTCGCGCAGCGCGGCGGTGGCGCGGTCCAGGGCGGCGGCGGTCCGGCCGATCTCGTCGGCGCCGGTGACCCCGCTGCTGACGGTGAGGTCGCCGCCGGCGAGCGCCTGCGCGGTGTCCGCCACCCGGTCCAGGCGGCGGCTCAGCCGCCGGGCCACGACGACGCCCGCCACGGCGGGCACCACGGCGGCGATCCCGAGCGCGACGAACTCCAGGCGCACCGCGCGGTCCCCGGCGACGGTCGCCTCCCGAGAAGCCGTGGCCGCGGCGGCGGTCTGCGCCTGGATCAGCGCGTCCACGCGGGTGGCGGCGCCGCGGGCGGCGGTGTCCGCGCCCTCGCTGGAACCCACCAGGTTCTGGTAGGTGGTCAGCGCGGTCCGGACCTCGCCGGCCGCGTCGGTCAGCTCGTCCGACAGGGCCGGGATCGTGGCGTACTCGTCGAGGGCGGCCAGCGCGGCACCCACCGCCGCCCCGCGGTCCGACGTCAGCGCGTCGGCCCGGAACGGGTCGCCGGCGTCGCGCGCCGCGCGCATGTCGGTGCCGATCGACTGCGCCTCGTTGAGGTGCGAGGCGACCTGGCTGGCGAGCGCCAGGCCGGTCACGTGGTCGGAGTACATCTGCTCGGTGCGCGCGGTGCTCTGCCACAGCGTGAGGATCGAGATCCAGCCCAGCAGGCCGGTCATCGCGACCGCCACCGACACCGTCAGCAGGATCTTGCCGGTGAACCCGAGCCCCCGGCGCCCGGGCGCCGCCGCCGCAGCCCCGTCGTCCCGACCCGTCGCACCCCTGGTCCCGGTCATCCGTCGGCCTCCCGTCACGCACGCCGCGGGCGTCGCGCCCGCGCGGGACACCGCCTCGGGTCCCGCCCTCCCGTCGAGCGGGTGAAGCGGCATCTGAGGGGTCCGGCGGGCGGTCACCCGGACGGGGTCGCGCCGGGGCGGGCATCCGGGTGGCCGGGGTGCCGGGCGGGTGAACGCGCACCCCGGGGCGGCGCGAGGGGCGCGCCCGGTGCGTGCGGTGCGGGAGACGGGATTCGAACCCGCACGCCCTCTCGGGCACCAGGACCTAAACCTGGCGTGGCTGCCGTTTCACCACTCCCGCGTCCCCCGGACGGGCCGGGGCCGTGCGTCAGCCGTCGATGCCGAGGTCGCGGCGCAGCTTGGCGACGTGGCCGGTCGCCTTGACGTTGTACTGCGCGAGCCGGACCGCGCCCTCGGGGTCGAGGACCACGGTCGACCGGATCACACCGGTGACGGTCTTGCCGTACAGCGACTTCTCGCCCCACGCGCCCCAGGCCTCGAGCACCTGCTTGTCGGGGTCGGACACCAGCGGGAAGGTCAGCGCCTCCTCCTCGGCGAACCGGGCGAGCTTCTCCGGGGTGTCCGGGGAGACGCCCACGACGGCGTAGCCGTGCGCCTGCAGGGACGCGAGCGAGTCGCGGAAGTCGCACGCCTGCTTGGTGCAGCCCGGGGTGCCCGCCGCCGGGTAGAAGTACACGACGACGCCCTGGCCGCGCAGGTCCGACAGGGTCAGCGAGCCGCCGTCGGCGGTCGGCAGCGTGAAGTCCGGGGCGGTGTCGCCGACGGCGAGGCGGGGCATGGCGGTCTCCTGGCTGGTGGGTGCGGCGCCCGCGCGCGACGGGCGCCGTCAGCGTACGACGGCCGGGCGGTAGCGTCTGCCCCGTGAGTGCACAGCGCCCCGAGAGCCCGCCCCGCCCCGAGCTGCCCATCCGGATGCTGAACGACCGGCTGCTCGTCCAGCTCGACGCCGACGCGTCCGAGCGCAGGTCGACCGCCGGCATCGTCATCCCGGCGACAGCGGCCGTGGGGAAGCGGCTCACCTGGGGCGCCGTCGTCGCCGCGGGGCAGCACGTCCGGCAGGTGGCGGTGGGCGACCGGGTGCTGTTCGACCCCGACGAGCGGGCCGAGGTGGAGCTCGAGGCGCAGACGTACCTGCTGCTCCGGGAGAAGGACGTGCACGCCGTGGCCGAGCCGCGCGACGGTGGCCAGGGCACCGGCCTCTACCTGTAGAAACCGTTTTCCCTGCCGTGGCGGCAGGGTTGTTCGCCCTGGGCGTCACGTGTTGCGCGCCCCCTCGGCGCGGTGTTCCCATGTGCGCAGGAACGACGCCGGGGGTGGCCGTGATGGACGACGAGAAGCAGGCTGCCGAGCCGGACGGGCGTGCGGCGGAGGGCGACGCGAGCGGCGTCGTCATGGACCTCCTGGCGGAGCACGTGCCGCTGACGCTGCTGGCGGACCTGGCCGTGGCGGAGCCGCGGTCGGAGGCGATCCTGGTGGCCGAGGGGCTGCCCGAGGACGCGTGGTGGGAGGGCGAGGACGAGGGTGCTGCACCCGCGCCCGCAGCGGGCCTGCCGGCCGAGGACGACGTCCCGGCCGACCCGGATGCGGCCGCCGAACCGCACCCGGCGTGACGTCCGCCACGTCGGCCCGCTGAGCGGGGGATCCGATTAGCGCGCGGCGCCACGGGGCTGCTAACGTCTCTCCTCGTTGCGCCATTAGCTCAATTGGCAGAGCAGCTGACTCTTAATCAGCGGGTTCGGGGTTCGAGTCCCTGATGGCGCACTCCGGGAGGCCCCCGACCAGCGACAACGCCGGTCGGGGGCCTTCGTCGTACCGCCCCGCGGGGCCGGGCCGGGCGGCGGTCCGGCCCCGGCCGGGAAAGCGCCGGCGGCAGCGGGGCGGGAGACCGCCGCGCCGGGGTGCGCCGCGCTTCCCCCCACCGCCCCGGCGGCACGCATACTGGACGGGTGCCTCAGACCGTCGCCACCGGCCCGACCCCGCCGCTCCCGGAGCGGGGGCACGTGTGGGTCGAGGACGCGGAACCGGAGCTGCTCCGGATGCGCGGCGAGGTGGACGTCGCCGTGATCGAGGAGCTGCGCGACCGGCTGGGCGCCGAGAGCGCGCGCGGCACGGACCTCGCGGCGGTGCTGCCCGGGGTGCGGGCGGTCGACATGTCGGCGGTGACGTTCGCGGACTCCTCGGCCGTCGGGCTGCTGGCGGGGCTGGTGATGGCGCTCCAGCCGGCCGGCCGCGTGCTCGTCGTCCGGGGGATCGGTCCCGCGGTGGAGACGGTGCTCGAGGTGACCGGCCTGCTGCAGCACCTCGACGTCGAGGGTTGACGGCCGCGTCCGCGCGGGCAAAGGTCGCACCTTTCACCCGCGGGGGTGCTCACCCGGCGCGCGTCGCGTCCGATCGGGTCGGCGGGCCCCGGTCGGGGTCCGGACCCCACCGACGGACGGAGACCTCCGCATGCCCGCAACCGCCGCCCCCACCGGCCCCCGCGCCCGCCGGCTCGTGGCCGACGCCCCCGTGGGCGCCCGCATCGGCGCGGTGCTCGGCCTGCTCGCCGTCGCGGTGGGAATGGTCGCCGGCCTGGGCATCGCCCGGCTCGGCGGCCTGGAGTCGTCGATCGACCGCCTCGGCCGCGACGCCATCGAGCCGCAGACCTACCTGGTGAACACGCAGCGCTGGTTCCAGGCGAGCCGGGCCCGGGTGCTCGAGTACGGGATGGTGGCGCCGGAGGACCGGGCCGGGATCACCGCGGACCGCGCGGGCTTCGACGCGGACGCGCTGGAGAACGTCGCGGCGTACGAGCCGTACGTCCTCGACGACGACGCCTACGCGGCGCTGCGGGACGCCTACGGGCGCTACCAGGCCGCCGCCGACGCGATCGAGCCGCTGGCCGACGAGGGCGGCACCGCGTACCACGACGCGTACGCGGACCAGGTGCGCGGCGTCACGACGGAGCTCGGCGACGCGCTCCAGGCGCTGACGGACTCGGTGTCCGCGCACGCGGAGCAGGGCGTGGCGGACGCCGCGGCCGACGCGCGCGCGGCGACGGTGCAGATGATCGCGGTCGGCGCGGTCGGGGTGCTGCTCGCGGCGGCGCTCGGCGTGCTGCTGGTCCGCCGCATCGTGCGGGACCTGGCGACGGTGCAGCGCACCGTGCAGAGCATCGGCGACGGCGACCTGACGGTCTCCGTGCCGCTCGACTCCCGTGACGAGCTCGGCCGGATGGCGGGCTCCCTCAACGAGGCCCAGGGCTCGCTGCGCGCGCTGATGAGCGGCGTCGTGCACACGGCGCAGACGGTCGCGGCCGCGGCCGAGGAGCTGTCCGCGGCGTCGCAGCAGGTGGTGGCGGGGTCGGACGAGACGTCCGCGCAGGCGGGGGTCGTGGCGGCGGCGGCGGAGCAGGTGTCGCGGAACGTGCAGACGGTGGCGGCGGGTGCCGAGCAGATGGGTGCCAGCATCCGGGAGATCGCGCAGAACGCGTCGCAGGCGGCGAAGGTCGCGGGTCAGGCCACGGACGCGGCGGCGGTGACGAACGAGCAGGTCGCGCGGCTGGGGACGTCGTCGCAGGAGATCGGCAACGTCGTCAAGGTGATCACGAGCATCGCCGAGCAGACGAACCTGCTGGCGCTGAACGCGACCATCGAGGCCGCGCGCGCGGGCGAGGCCGGCAAGGGCTTCGCGGTCGTGGCCGGCGAGGTCAAGGAGCTGGCGCAGGAGACGGCGAAGGCGACCGAGGACATCGCGCGGCGGGTGGAGGCGATCCAGGCGGACACCAGCGGTGCGGTGGGGGCGATCGGGGAGATCAGCCACATCATCGCGAGCATCAACGACTACCAGCTGACGATCGCCTCGGCGGTGGAGGAGCAGACCGCCACGACCACGGAGATGTCCCGGTCGGTGGCCGAGGCCGCGACGGGGTCGGGGGAGATCGCCACGAACATCACCGGCGTGGCCTCCGCCGCGACCGAGTCCTCCCAGACCCTGAACCAGATGGGGTCCGCGGTGGCCGAGCTCGCCCGGATGTCGGAGGACCTGCGCGGCCAGGTGTCGCGGTTCCGGTACTGACGCGGGTCAGTCGGCCTGCGCCTTGCGGCGCGCGGCGGCGCGCGCCCGGACCACGTCGGCGATCTGCTGCGCCTGCCCGCTCACCAGGCGGCGGAGGTCGTCGTAGCGGCGGTCCACCTCGGCGTCGGTCGCGTCGCTGTCGCGCGCGGCGATCCAGGCGCGCTTCGCGCCGCGGATGTCGGCGTCCGTGATCTCGACGCGCCAGGGGTCCTCGTTCATGAGTACAAGGTCCCACCGGGATCGGGCGATCGGTCGGTTCTGCCCCGGTTTCACCCGCCGACACGCGGCGTTCCGGGCCGGATTCACCTGATAGCCGCTCGATCATGCCCAACCTTCGAGCGCCGCTGGAGTGAGGCGGCACGGCACCGCCTGCGTGCCGGAACCGCGCCGCCGGGCCACGATGGGGGCACCGCGGACCGCGGCACCCGGAGGAACGGAGCGACGACATGACCGAGCGCACCCTGCAGACGGACGGGGACCACGCGCCGCACGACACCGTGACGTACGACGTCGTGGTCCTGGGCGCGGGCGCGGTGGGGGAGAACGCCGCCGACCGCGCGGGCCGGCTCGGGCTGTCGGTGCTGGTGGTCGAGCACGAGCTGGTGGGCGGCGAGTGCTCCTACTGGGCCTGCATGCCCTCGAAGGCGCTGCTGCGGCCCGGGGCCGTGCTCGCCGCGGCGCGGGCCGTGCCGGGCGCCCGCGAGCTGGTGCAGGGCGCGCTGGACCCCGCCGCCGTGCTCGCCCGCCGGGACGAGTTCACCTCGCACTGGGACGACCACGGCCAGGTCGAGTGGCTGGACTCCGTCGGGATCGCGCTGCTGCGCGGCACGGCCCGGTTCACCGGCCCGAAGGAGCTGCTCGTCGAGTCGGACGAGGGCGACACCCGGGTGATCGCCCGGCACGCCGTGATCGTCGCGACCGGCAGCGAGCCGACCGTGCCCGGGATCCCCGGCCTGGCGGAGGCGCAGCCGTGGACCTCGCGCGAGGCGACGGCGGTCAAGGAGGTGCCGGGGAGCCTCGTGGTCCTCGGCGGCGGCGTGGTGGGCGTCGAGATGGCGGTCGCGTACCGCGACCTGGGCGCCGCCGTGACGCTGCTGGTGCGCGGCGACCGCCTGCTCGACAAGGCGGAGCCGTTCGCGGCCGAGGAGGTCGCCGCCGGCCTGCGCGACCTCGGGGTCGACCTGCGGTTCGGCACGAGCGCGACGCGGGTCGACCGCGACGAGCGCGGGGTGCACCTCGCGGTCACCGGGCCGCAGGGCGAGGACGAGCTGCACGCCGACGAGGTGCTGGTGGCCACCGGCCGCCGGCCGCGGACGGCGGACCTCGGGCTCGAGGTGGTCGGGCTGGAGCCGGGCGCGCCGATCGCGGTGGACGACGCGCTGCAGGCGACCGGTGCCGGCGACGGCTGGCTGTTCGCGGTCGGCGACGTGACCGGCCGCACCGCCACGACGCACCAGGGCAAGTACGACGCCCGGGTGGTCGGCGACGTCGTGGCCGCCCGGTTCTCCGCGTCCGCCTCCGAGCCGGGGGAGGGCGCCGCCGAGGCGCAGGCCGCCGAGCGGGACGCGGCGCCGTTCACCCGGTACCGGGCGTCCGCGGACCACGCGGCCGTGCCGCAGGTCGTGTTCACCCGGCCCGAGGTGGCCTGGGTCGGCCGCACCGAGGAGCAGGCGCGCGACGCCGGGCTGCGCGTGCGGGCCGTGTCCTACCCGATCGGGTCCGTGGCGGGCGCCTCGGTGGCGGCCGACGGGTACTCCGGCACCGCGCAGGTCGTCCTCGACGAGGACCGCGGGGTGATCGTGGGCGCGACCTTCACCGGCCCGGACGCGGCGGAGCTGCTGCAGGCAGCGACGATCGCCGTGACCGGGGAGGTGCCGCTGGACCGGCTGTGGCACGCGGTGCCGGCGTACCCGACGGTGAGCGAGGTGTGGCTGCGGCTGCTGGAGACGGCGGGGCTCTGACCCCGACCCGGCGGGGCGCACGACAGCGGGGCGGGACCGGTGACCGGTCCCGCCCCGCTCGCCGTCCCGCGGGTCAGCTCGCGAGCGACCCGTCGCTCGACAGCACCAGGCCGATCGAGGCCTCGCCCTGGCGCACCGCGTCGCCGATCAGGCCGAAGTCGTAGCTCTTGAACTCGCTGACCGTGATGCCGTAGGTGTCCTCGAGGCCGATCTGGCAGAACGGCCGCTCCGGGCACTCGGCCGGGCCGGCGAGCACGACGCCGCCGGCGCACGCCTCGGCCAGGTCCGACAGCGTGGTCACGCCGTGCTCGTCCGCGAACTCCGACGTCACCGCGAACGCGTTCTGGTCCTGGGCCTCGGACACCGCGCCGAACGTCAGACCGGCGGCCGTGCCGAGCTCGGTGAGCGCCGCCACGGTCTCGTCCGGGTCGCCGCTCGCGACCGGCTCCGCGTCCGCGCCGTTCGCGGACGTGTTGAGGAACTCCGCCAGCGTCGCGGCGTACTCCGGGGTGAGCGTGATCTGGCCGCTCTCCAGGGCGGGCAGGTACGTCTCCCGGTTGCCGATGGTCTGCACCTCGGCGCTGTAGCCCGCGGACCGCAGCACGTCGGCGTAGATCTCGGACAGCGTGGCGCTCTCCGAGAAGTTCGCGGCGCCGACGACCACGCTCTTGCCGCTGCCGGCGGTGGCGTCGCTCGCGGCCAGGCCCTGGTCCTCGACGAACTGCTGGGCCACCTCGGTCGACGTCTGGCGGTCGATGTCGACCGCCTTGTTCAGCTGGATCAGCGTGTCCGTGTCGAGCGCCGCGGACACGGTGTCGAGCAGCGGGATCAGGTTCGGGTCCGCCTGGGCCGCCGCCGCATTGACCGCGGGGATGACGTTGTCGGCGTTCTGCAGGCCCTGGTCGTCCTCGAGCACGACGAGCTGGTCCCCGGCGACGGGCTCGCAGACCGTGCCGCCGGAGCCGCTCGCCGAGGTCTCGGCGGTGCCGCCGCCGGAGCCGGGGTCGCCGCAGGCCGCCAGCAGGAGGAGCAGGCCGGCCGCGGCGGCGGGGAGTGTGGTGCGACGTGCGTTCATGTGCGGGTCCTCTGGTCTCGGGTGGGCACACGGGGTTCGGTGCGGCTGAGGCACCGGACGGGTGGGTCGGTGGGCGTCGGGCGGCCGTCGATCATTCGACCGAGGCGGCCCGGGTGCGGCAACCCCTGCGGGAGGTCGTCGCGGTCACGATCGGGTCACGGTCTGCTGGCCGGTCGCGGCGGGCGCTGGTCCGGGGGGCTCGGAGACGGCGCGGGGTGCGCGGCGGCGCCGGCGGCCGGAGGTGGCGCGCATCGGCGCCGGCGTCAGCGCGCGCTGCACCGCGGCGAGCACCCCCTCGACGACGAGGCAGAGCCCCGCGACGAGCAGCGCCCCCGCGACCACCTGGCCGTACCGCTGCAGCGCCATGCCCTGCACGATGATCGACCCGAGGCTGCTGCCGCCGACGAGCGCCGCGAGCGGCACGGTGGCCAGCACCTGGGTGGTGGCGGTGCGCAGGCCGGCCCCGACCAGCGGCAGCGCGAGCGGCAGCTCCACCAGCGCGAGCGAGCGGCCCCCGGACATGCCGACGCCGCGTGCCGCGTCCCGGACGTCGGCGTCGACCTCCATCAGGCCGGTGAACGTGTTGCTGAGGATCGGCGGCACCGCGAACACGGCCACCGCGAGGACCGTCGCCGTCGCGCCGAACAGGCCGGTCGAGGCGAAGATCGTCAGCAGCGCGAACGTCGGCAGCGCGCGCGAGGTGTTCGCGGCGACCACCGTCACCACGCCGCCGCGGCGGCGGTGGCCGAGCCAGACGCCGAGCGGGAGGGCGACCAGCGCCGCGAGCAGCACGGCGAGCGCGCTGATCCGCAGGTGGTCGGCGCCCAGCGCGAGCACGCCGTCGCGGCCCGTCCAGTTCAGCGGGTCGTTCAGCCAGGTGAAGGCGTCCTGCAGCACGTCCACGGCTCAGGCCTCCCGTCCGCGCCGGGCCCACGGCGTCACCGCGCGGCCGACCAGCCAGATGAGCAGGTCCAGCACGAGCGCCAGCGCCAGGCAGAGCAGCGTCGCCGTGAGGATCTCCGCGTGGTACTTGTTGTTGCGGAAGCCCCGGAACATCAGCTGGCCCAGCCCGCCGTAGCCGACGACCACGCCGACGGTGACGAGCGCGACGGTGGTCACGGTCGCGAGCCGGACGCCCGCGACGATCGCGGGCAGGGCGTTCGGCAGCTCCACGGTCAGCAGCAGGCGCAGCCGGCCGTAGCCGAGCCCGCGCGCCGCGTCCCGGACGCTCTCGTCCACGCCGCTCAGCCCCACCAGGACGTTCCGCACCAGCACCAGGAGCGCGTAGACCACCAGGCCGATCAGCACCGGCGTGCGGCCGATGCCCGTCCACGGCACGAGCACCGTGAACAGGGCGAGCGACGGGATCGTGTAGAGCACGCTGCTGGTGCCGACGATCGGCGCGGCGAGGCGCGGGCGCAGGTGCGCGAGCATCCCGAGCGGGACGGCGATCGCGCACGCGATGAGCACCGCCTGCACGGTGAGGCCCGCGTGCTGCTCCAGCGCGCGGGAGATGTCGCCCCAGTTGCGCTGCACGTAGTCCCAGGACAGCCAGGGGTTGGCCGCGGGGTCGCCCGCGGCCGCCGCGACGTGCGCGGCGGTCCCCGGGTTCTCGAGGCTGGTCACCGGCCCGACGCTACCGGGCACCTCCGACACCCGCTGCGCGGAGCAGGGGCGCGGGTGTCGGCGGGCGCGGGTACGGTCGTCGGCATGGCCACCGCGATCGCGTTCGACCACGTCCGCAAGGCGTACGCCGACGGCACCGTCGCGGTCGGCGACCTGTCGCTCGAGGTGCGGGAGCACGAGCTGCTCGCGCTCGTCGGGCCGTCCGGCTGCGGCAAGTCGACGACGCTGCGGATGGCCAACCGCCTCGTCGAGCCCACGTCGGGCCGGATCTTCCTCGACGGCGACGACGTGACCGAGGTCGACGCCGTCGCCCTCCGCCGGCGCATCGGCTACGTCATCCAGAACGTCGGCCTGTTCCCGCACCGCACGGTCGAGCAGAACGTCGGCACCGTGCCGCGGCTGCTCGGCTGGGACAAGCGGCGCACCCGCGCCCGCACGGGGGAGCTGCTGGAGCTGGTCGGCCTCGCGCCGGACCGGTACGCCCGCCGCTACCCGCACGAGCTGTCCGGCGGCGAGCGGCAGCGCGTCGGCGTCGCCCGCGCGCTCGCGACGGACCCGCCGGTCCTGCTGATGGACGAGCCGTTCGGTGCGGTCGACCCGGTCGGCCGCCGCCGGCTGCAGACCGAGTTCCGCCGCATCCAGGCCGAGCTCGGCACCACCGTGATGCTCGTCACGCACGACGTGGACGAGGCCGTGCGGCTCGCCGACCGCGTGGCGGTGCTCAGCCGCGGCGGGCACCTCGAGCAGCTCTCGGACCCGGTGCGGCTGCTCGCCGCGCCGGCGAGCCCGGCGGTCGCCGACCTGGTCGGCACCGGGGCGGCGGTGCGGCTGCTCGCCCTGGGTCGCGTCGAGCGGCGCGACCTGGGGCCCGTCGACGGCACCGCCGCGGCGGACGGCCGGGCGGGCGCCGCGGTCGTCCGCGTGGGCGACCCGCTGGACGAGGCGTTCGCCGCGCTCGCCGCCGAGCCCACCGGCCGGGTCGTGGTGCGCGAGGGGGAGCAGGTCGTCGGGGAGCTCGACGCGCCGCGCGTGGTGGCCGCCCTGCACCGGCTGGTGGACGGCGCGCAGGACGCGGTCCCGGACGCCGCCGCGCAGGACCACGAGCCGTCCGCCGGAGCGCGTGGGTAGTCTGCCCAGGGTGACCACTCGCATCGCCCTCGCCACCTGCGCCGCCCTGCCGGACCTCGACCCCGACGACGCGCCGCTCGTGACGGCGCTGCGGGACCGGGGCCTGGAGGTCGAGTCGCCCGTCTGGAACGCCGCCGACGTCGACTGGTCGTCGTACGACGCCGTCGTGGTCCGCTCCACCTGGGACTACACGGAGCGCCCGCGCGACTTCCGCTGGTGGACGCAGCGCGTCGCGCAGGCGTCGCGGCTGATCAACCCCGCGCAGGTGCTGACCTGGAACATCGACAAGATCTACCAGCGGTCGATGGAGGCCGCCGGGCTGCCGATCGTGCCGACCATCTGGATGGACCCGGCCCGGAACTTCAACGCCCGCGCGATCCACACCCGGTTCCCGGCCTTCGGCGACTTCGTCATCAAGCCGACGGTCAGCGCCGGCTCCCGGGACACCGGCCGGTACGCGGCGGACGAGACGCCGTCCCGCGCGCTCGCCATCCAGCACGTGAAGCGCCTGCTGGACGACGGCCGGCACGTCATGGTGCAGCGCTACCTCAAGCAGGTCGACACGGTCGGCGAGACCGCGCTGGTGTACTTCGACGGCCAGCTGTCGCACGCCGTGCGCAAGGCCCCGCTGCTCGAGGGCCCGTACCGCGAGGGGGAGACCGACGGCGTCCTCTACAAGGAGGAGGTCATGACCCCGCGCGAGGCCTCCGAGGCCGAGCTCGCGCTCGGGCAGCGCGTCGTCGACGCGCTGCCGGAGCTGATCCAGGGCGTCGAGCAGCCGCTCGCGTACACCCGCGTGGACCTCATCCCGGACGACCAGGGCAACCCCGTCGTCCTGGAGCTCGAGCTCATCGAGCCGAGCTTCTTCTTCGCGCAGGCCCCCGAGGCGGTCGACCGGTTCGCGGACGCGATCACCCGCCGGCTCTGACGCCGGCGCCGCGCCGCGGACGACGAAGGGCGCCGCTCCCGGGGGAGCGGCGCCCTTCGTGCTGGGGTGGCTAACGGGACTTGAACCCGCGACCTCCTGGACCACAACCAGGCGCTCTACCACCTGAGCTATAGCCACCATGCCCGGAGGAGACCTCCGGGGCCGTCGACAAGCATACCGGGTCCCGAGGGGTCCTCAGGACGTGGCGGTCGAGCCGCGGTGCGCCGCCGCGACCGAGGTCGCCTCGATCTGCGCGGCGACCGCCTTGGCGGCCTTGGAGTCCGGGCCCGGCTGCGGCACCAGCAGCGCCGCGCGGTAGTACCGGAGCTCGTCGATGCTCTCCAGGATGTCGGCGAGCGCGCGGTGCCCGCCGTGCTTCTGCGGGGAGGAGAAGTACACCCGCGGGTACCAGCGGCGGGCGAGCTCCTTGATGGAGGAGACGTCGATCACGCGGTAGTGCAGGTGGCCGATCAGCTCGGGCATGTCGCGGTCGAGGAACACCTTGTCGGTGCCGACCGAGTTGCCCGCGAGCGGGGCCTTGCCGGGCTCGGGCACGTGCTGGCGGATGTACGCGAGCACCTGGGCCTGCGCGTCCTCCAGGGTGGTGCCCGTCGCGAGCGCGTCGAGCAGGCCGGAGCCGGTGTGCATGTCGCGGACGAAGTCGCCCATCTGGGCCAGCGCCTCGGCGGGCGGGGAGATGACGACGTCGACGCCCTCGCCCAGGACGTTGAGCTCGGAGTCGGTCACGACGGCCGCGACCTCGACGAGCGCGTCCTGGACGGAGTCCAGGCCGGTCATCTCGCAGTCGATCCAGACGATCCGGTCGGCGCTGCCGTTGCCGTTGCTCATGGTGCTCACGTGCTCAGGGTACGGGTGAGCCCGCCGGACGGGTGCGTCCGGCGGGCTCACCGGTGTGGTGCGGGCGGCGGCGCGCCGCCGGGGTCGGCACGGGGCCGGCCCGGTCAGCGGATCGCGGCGACCGTGGTGGTCGCCGGCAGCAGGGCCCGGAGGCGGAGCTGCCGGAGGCGTTCCGGCGGTCGACCGCGGGTCTCGCCGTCGGGTCTGACCGCGGCGCGCCGGGCGGCGTGCCGGGACAGGAGGCGGGCGGTCTCGATCCGCTCGCGGTGGTCGGCCTGGATCAGGTCGAACGTGCCGGTGGGGTGCATGGTGGTGGGTCCTTCTCGAACGTTCCGGGAGGGGCCTGGCCGGGCCCCGGGACTCACCGCGCGGTGAGAAGAACGCTCCCACCACCACCGGGCGCGGGTCACGCGTTTATCGGACGTCGACGTCGAGGGTTCGCCGGCCCGGAGCCGTCCGCACCCCTCGACCTCGACGGAACCCCTCGACCTCGCGTCGGCCCGCCGAGCAGGGGCGCGTCCGCCCCCGGGCGCCCGGCGCCCGGCGTCGCCGCCCACCGGGCCGCCGCGGGGTCCACCGCGAGCGGGGCACCGGCCACGCTCAGCGCTCCAGGGCGAAGCCGGACGTCCAGGACGTCCGCTCCGCCGCGGCGAGGGTCATCTGCAGGAAGCCGAGCGCCTCGAGCTCGTGCGCCCGCTTGAGCGAGCCCGCGTCCACCGCGCGCAGGCCGCCGGCCTCGACGACCCCGGCCAGCGCGGCCTTGGCGTCCGCGTCGTCGCCCGCGATCAGCACGGTCGTCGGCAGGGAGCCGACCGTGCCGGAGGCCAGCGTCGCGGCGAAGTTCGTGCTGAACGCCTTGAGCACCCGGGCCTGCGGCAGCAGCGCGGCGAGCTCGGCGGTGGCGGAGGAGCCGGCGGGGACCACGAGCGAGTCGAAGGTCGCGAAGTCGACCGGGTTGGTGGTCTCGACGACGACGCGGCCGGCGAAGCCGTCGGGGTACTGCGCGGCCACCTCGGCGAGGGCCGGGTAGGGGAGGGCGAGCACCACGACGTCGCCGGTGACCGCGTCGCCCACGGTGCCGGGCGTCACGGCCGGGTCGACGGCCGCGGCCTTGGCGGGGTCGCGGGTCAGCACCTGCACGTCGGCGCCGGCCTTCAGCGCCAGGCGCGCCACCGCGCCGCCGATGTTGCCCGCCCCGATGATCGTCATGCTGGTCATGTCTGCTCCTCGATGGGTCGCTCTGCGGCAACCGACATGTTGTCGCTTCAACCAACGTACGACCTCCAGGTTGAAGCGTCAACCATTCGGGTAGGATGTCTCCATGACCGAGGACACCCGCTGGCTCACCGCGCGCGAGCTGCAGGCCTGGATGCGCCTGGAGGCGGTCGCCGAGCTGCTGCCGGCGGCGCTGGACCACCAGCTGCAGCGCGACGCCGACCTGTCGCACTACGACTACCTCGTGCTCGCCAAACTGTCCGAGGCGCCGGACCGCACGCTGCGGATGAGCGGGCTCGCCGCCAGCACGAACGCCACGCTGCCCCGGCTGTCCCACGTCGCGGCCCGGCTCGAGGCGCGCGGGTTCCTCACCCGCACCCGGGACGAGGGGGACCGGCGCGCGACGCTCGCGACGCTGACCGAGGAGGGCTGGCGGAAGGTGGTGGCCACGGCCCCGACGCACGTCGCGGAGGTGCGCCGGCTGGTCGTGGACCGGCTGACGGCCGAGCAGGTCGAGCAGCTGGACGCGATCGCGCTCGCGGTGCTCGGCGCGCTGGACCCGGAGAACCGGCTGCAGGCGCAGAACCCGGTGGTCGACCCCGCGGACGCCTGCGGCAACGAGGCGTCCTGATCCCCACCCGATCGTCGCGGCGCCCGCCGATCGCCCGGGTGGCAGGGGGACGACCGGGTGGGAACCGCGGGCGCGCGCCCGGGGTCAGGCCGCCGGGGCCCCCCGGCGCGCGGCCGCCCGGCGGGCGCGGCGCTCGCGGAACGCGTGCCAGTACCGCAGGACCAGCCGCTTGAGCCGGTGGTTGAACCGCTGGATCACGGCGAACTCGCTCCCCAGGATGCCCAGCCCGAGGAAGATGGCGAGCCACCCCGGCCCGGGCAGCACCAGCATCGCGACGCCCGCGAGCACCACGGTCACGCCGACGACCGTCACGACGACCTTGTAGGTCAGCCGCAGCCACGGCCGCCTGTCCAGCCGGGCGCGCAGCCGGGCCAGTGCGCGGTGCGCGCCGGTGTCGGTGCGCTCGCCCGCGGCGATCTCGGCGGCGAGGCCCTCGGTCGGCGCTGGGCCCTCGGCGGGGCCGGCGCCGGCGGAGGTCGGTGTCGTCATGCCAGCAACGACGAGCGGGCCGCCCGCTTTGTTCCCCGCGGGTGCGGCCGTCACGCCCCGGTGGTCCCGGCGTCGGCTGCCCGGGCGGCCCGCGCGGCGGCCGTCCCCGCCTCGCCCAGCGGCGACGGCCGGGGGTCCAGCACCGCGGAGACCAGCGCCTCGATCGCGAACGCGCTCGCCTCCGCGAGCTCGACGTCGTCCCGCGCGAGCAGCCACTGCACCTGCAACCCGTCCATCACGGCCAGGATCGACGCCGCGGCGCGGTCCACCGTCGCGGGCACGGTGATCCCGCGCTCGGCGCAGACGTCCTCGAACGCGTCGCGGAGGTCCTGGCGCAGGGTGCGGTACCGCTCCTCGAAGTACGCCCGCCCGGGGTGGCCCTCCGTCACCGACTCCGCGGACAGCACCGCGTAGGCCTGGACGATCCCGTGGCGGCTCTCGTTGGCGAACGCGGTGCGCACCAGGTGCCGGAACCGATCCAGCCCGTCCGGCATCCGCTGGTCCTGCAGGCCCTCGACGTCGGTGCGGTCGCGGAACTTGAGGACCTCCACGAGGAGCTGGTCCTTGGACCCGAAGTGGTGCAGGATCCCCGCGTGCGTCATGCCGACCTGCTCGGCGATCTCGGTCAGCGGGCCCCGGTTGTAGCCCTTGGCGCCGAAGGTGGCGGTGGCGGCACGGAGGATCTCGGTGCGCTTGGCCAGGGTCTCCGGCCGGGCCCGGGGGACGTGCCTCGTCGTGCTCATCCGTTCCTCACATCCTCGTGTCGCGCTCCTCGGCGCGCGGCCAACCCTAGTGGCGCCGACCGCGGCCCCGACCCTCCGGGTCACGACTTGGTCACGGCTCCTCCGGAGGGCTGGAAAGAACTTACTGACAGTGTAGTAACGTTCCGGCCAGCGCGATCGCGACGACGCGGCGCGACCTCACAGACGCCCGTGCGGGCGTCTCGTTTCGAAGGAGAAACCATGAGGGTGAAGTTCCCGGCGATCGCGCTCGGCGTGGCCGCCGCGCTGGCGCTGACCGCCTGCTCCGGAGACACGGGGGGCGGGGAGAGCAGCTCGACCGGCGGGTCCGGTGCCGCGCTGACCATCGCCAAGCCCGACGGCGCCATCACCACCGAGTCGAACAACCCGTTCCTCGGGGACAGCTCGGCCAGCATGTACGGCTACCGCTACGCCATGTTCGAGACGATGGCACTGGTCAACACCGCCGACCCGACGGTCGTCACCCCGCGCCTGGCCTCGACCGTGGAGTGGAACGCGGACTACACGGAGCTCACGGTCACCGCCCGCGAGGGGGTGACCTGGCAGGACGGCGAGCCGTTCACCATCGACGACATCGTCGGGACCTTCGACATGTACCTCGACGGGCGGCTCACCGACACGGCCGCGCTCGACTACCTGGGCGCCGACGTCGACGGGGACTCCGCGACGCTGAAGTTCGGCAACTCCAAGTTCGTCAAGCGCGGCACGGTGCTGCACGTCCCGATCGTCCCGAAGCACATCTGGGACACCCTCGACGACCCGTCGACCGCCGCGCTGACCGGCGAGGGCGAGGCCATCGGCACCGGCCCGTACGTGCTGTCGAGCTGGTCGACGGAGTCGGTGACGCTCACGGCCAACCCGGACTACTGGGACGGCGAGCCGGCGGTCCCCGAGCTGCACTACGTGTCCTACGGCGACAACTCCGCCCTGGCCACGGCCCTCGCCACCGGTGAGGCGGACTGGGCGCAGGCGTTCCTGCCGCAGGTGCAGGAGACCTTCCTCGACAAGGACCCGGCCAACCGCTACCTGGTCACCCCGACCGCCGGCGCCGGGACGCTGTTCCTCAACCTGACCCGCAAGCCGTTCGACGACGTCGCGCTGCGCCAGGCGCTCGCGTGGGCCGTCGACCGCGAGGCCTACGTCGAGATCGCCCGGGAGGGCGCCTCGGCCGTCGTGGACTCGGTGACCGGCCTCGGCCCGTCGCTGCAGCCGGACGTCGTCGACGAGTTCGCGGGCGAGACCTACGAGGTCGACCTCGACAAGGCGGAGTCCATCCTGGAGGACGCCGGCTACACGGGTGTCGGCGACCAGCTGATCGACCCGGACGGCGAGCCGGTCACCTTCTCGATCTCCGTGCCGGCCGGGTGGACCGACTGGAACACCGAGCAGGCGCTGCTCTCCGAGCAGATGAAGGAGCTCGGCATCGAGGTCACGATCGAGCAGCCCGACTGGGGCGGCTGGGACGAGGCGCGCAAGACCGGGAACTTCGACGCGATCATCCACTGGCTCGACGGCGAGGGCGCCTGGGGCGTCTACGACTCGATCATGGGGACCCGCTGGATCACGACCGACGACGCCGGTGTGGAGAACGCCGACTTCAACTTCGGGCGCTACAGCAACCCCGAGGTCGACGCGGCGCTGAACACCTACGCGAGCACCGACAACGACGCCGACCGCGCCGCCGCGATGACCACGCTGCAGCAGGCGTTCGTCCGGGACGTCCCGGCGATCCCGCTGGGCTCGCACCCGCTGCTCGGCCTGTTCAACGAGCGCAGCTACACCGGCTGGCCGACCGAGGAGGACATGTACGCCTCGGCCGACCCGACCCAGGCCGAGGTCGCGCTCGTCCTGAGCACCCTCGAGCCCGCCGAGTGATCCCGGTGCCAGGGGCGGCGGCACCGCCGCCCCTGGCACCCCCACGCAAGGAGACCCCCCAGATGAGCGACCCCCTCCTGCAGGTCAGGGACTTCTCGGTCCGGTACGAGACCGCCGCACCCGTGGACGCGGTCCGGGACGTGTCCCTCACCGTCCACCGCGGCGAGGTCCTCGGGCTCGCCGGCGAGTCCGGGTGCGGCAAGACCACCCTGGCCTACGGCGTCCAGCGCCTGCTCAAGCCCCCGGCCGTCATCCCCGGCGGCTCGGTCACCTGGCACGACGCCGACGGCACCGACACCGACCTGCTCGCCCTGGACGCCGCCGCGCTGCGGGCGTTCCGGTGGGACAAGATCTCCATGGTGTTCCAGGGCGCGATGAGCGCCCTGAACCCGGTGGCGACCGTCGGCGCCCAGCTCGCCGACGTCTTCGAGGTGCACCGGCCCGCGATGTCCCGGGCCGAGCGCACCGCCGCGGTCGTCGAGCTGCTCGAGATCGTCAAGGTCGGCGCGGCCCGCATCAAGAGCTACCCGCACGAGCTGTCCGGCGGGATGCGCCAGCGCATCATGATCGCCATGGCGCTCGCCCTGCGCCCGCAGCTGGTCGTCATGGACGAGCCGACGACGGCGCTGGACGTGCTGGTCCAGCGGGAGATCCTGCGGGAGATCACGAGCCTGCGCGAGGCGTTCGGGTTCTCGGTCGTCTTCATCACCCACGACCTGCCCCTGCTGCTCGAGATCTCCGACCGCATCGCGATCATGCGCGCCGGGCAGATCGTCGAGCTCGACACCGCGGCGAACATCTGGTTCCGGCCGCGCCACGACTACACCAAGACGCTGCTGTCGTCCTTCCCGCGTCTGACGGCGGAGCGGGAGGCGGCACGATGACCTCGATCGACGTCCAGGGCGTCTCGAAGACCTACCGCGTCCGCGGCGCGGGATCCATCGACGCGCTGTCCGACGTGTCGTTCACGCTCTCCAGCGGGCAGACCATCGGCATGGTGGGCCAGTCCGGCTCCGGCAAGTCGACGGTCGCCAAGATCCTCACCCAGATGGAGCGGCCCACCAGCGGGCAGGTGCTCCTCGACGGCGAGCCGATCCCGACCCGGGGCGCGGCGCTGCGCACCTACCGCCAGCGGCTGCGCATGGTCTTCCAGGACCCGTTCGCGTCGCTGAACCCGTACCACTCGATCCGCCACCACGTGGAGCGCCCGCTCGTGCTCTCCGGGGTCGTGCCGCGCGACCAGGTGGACGCCGAGGTGCACCGCCTGCTGGACAGGGTCCAGCTCGACGCCGGGGTCGTCGACCGCCGGCCGCACGAGCTGTCCGGCGGCCAGCGGCAGCGGGTCGCCATCGCCCGCGCCCTCGCCCCGCGTCCGGCGCTGCTCGTCGCGGACGAGCCGGTCTCGATGCTCGACGTGTCCCTGCGGATGGGGGTGCTGTCCCTGCTGTCCGACATCCAGGCCGCCGACGGGCTCGGGGTGCTCTACATCACCCACGACCTCGCCACGGCGCGGTACTTCTCGGACGAGATCATCGTGCTCAACCAGGGCCGGGTCGTCGAGCACGGCTCGGCCGACGACGTCATCCTGCGCCCGCAGCACCCGTACACCCGGGAGCTCCGCGAGGCGTCCCCGGACCCGGAGTCCTTCTTCGCCGACCACGTGGGAGGTGCGCGATGACCACCATCAGCAGCCCGGAGACCGACGTGGTCGCCGACGGCACGACCGCGACCCGGGCCACGAAGGCGAGGGCCCGCGTGCCCTGGCGGTTCATCGGCCGGCGCGTCGCGTTCTACCTGTTCACCCTGTGGGCCGCGATCACCCTCAACTTCTTCGTGCCCCGCCTGATGAAGGGCGACGCGGTCGACAACTACCTCGCCCGCAACCGCGGGATGTCCCCGGAGGCGGCCGACGCGCTGCGCGCCCTGCTCGGCCTGGACTCCGACCGGACGCTGTGGCAGCAGTACGTCGACTACCTGGGGATGCTCGCCCGCGGCGACCTCGGCATCGCCATCACCCACGGGCTGCAGCCGGTCGGCGAGGTCATCGCGAACGCGCTGCCGTGGACCGTGGGCCTGATCGGGCTGGCGACCGTGCTCTCGTTCCTGATCGGCACCGTCGGGGGAGCGGTCGTGGGCTGGCGGCGCGGGTCGCGCCTGGACGCCCTCATCCCGGTCACGACCTTCCTGTCGACGGTCCCGTACTTCTGGATCGGGCTGATGGCGATCTCGGTCTTCGCCGTCACGCTCGGCTGGTTCCCCATCGGCAAGGCCTACGGGATCGGCACCACACCCGGGCTCTCGCTGGAGTTCCTCGGGGAGGTGGTCAAGCACGGGACCCTGCCGCTGGCCACGATCGTCATCGCCTCGCTGGGCGGCTGGATGCTCGGGATGCGCAACATGATGCTGACGGTCCTCGACGAGGACTACGTCACCGTGGCCCAGGCCAAGGGCATGCCGAACCGGCGCGTCCTGTGGCGGTACGCCGCGCGCAACGCCGTCCTGCCGCAGATCCAGTCGTTCGCCCTGTCCATCGGCTTCATCGTCGGCGGCGCGATCATCGTCGAGCAGGTCTTCTCCTACCCCGGCGTCGGCAAGATGCTCCTCGACGCCACGAACGCCAAGGACTACGCGCTCATGCAGGGCGGCTTCCTGGTGATCGTGCTGGCCGTCCTGGTCGCCAACATCCTGGCGGACGTCGCCTACGCGGTCCTCGATCCCCGTACCCGCCAGTCGGAGGCCTGAGAGATGTCGACCACCCAGCTGACCCCCCGCGGGCGCGGCGCCCGGCTCGGCGCGTCCTTCGCGATGTTCCGCAACGCCAAGTCGGTCACCGGCCTGTCCATCCTGGCGGTGTTCGTGGTCGTCGCGGTCTTCGCCGACCAGCTCGCCCCGTTCTCCCCGACGCAGATCGACGCGACCGCCCGGCTGCAGCCGCCGAGCGGCACGCACTGGTTCGGCACGACCCACCTCGGCGAGGACGTCCTGAGCCAGGTGATCTACGGCACCCGCGGCGTGGTCGTGGTCGGCGCCCTGACCTCGCTCATCTCGATGGCGATCGCCCTCGTGATCGGGGTCCTCGCCGGTTACCTGCCGGGGTGGCGCTCCGAGGCGCTGTCCGCCCTGGCGAACGTCTTCCTCGTCATCCCGGGCATCCCGATCCTCATCATCATCGCCTCGCGGTTCACCAACCCCCCGCTGTGGGTGGTCGCCGCGATCCTCGGGATCCTCGGCTGGGGCTGGGGTGCGCGCGTGCTGCGGGCCCAGACGATGTCGCTGCGCAACCGCGACTTCGTGCAGGCCGCGAAGCTCAACGGCGAACCGCTGCGCCGCATCATCGGGGTCGAGATGCTGCCCAACCTCACCGCCCTGATCGCGTCGTCGTTCGTCGGGTCGGTGACCGCGGCGATCCTCGGCCTGACCACCCTGTCCTACATCGGCGTCATCCCGGTCAACGCGTACAACTGGGGCACCATCCTGAACTGGGCCTCGGCCCAGGGCGCCTTCACCCAGAACCAGTGGTGGTGGTTCCTGCCGCCGGGGCTGTGCATCGCCGCGATCGGTGTCGCCCTGGCACTGTTGAACTTCGGCATCGACGAGTACATCAACCCTCGGCTGCGCTCGGCCGGCGAGCTCGCCCGCGCCATGCGCCGCAAGGGCCTGGACACCACCGACGGCGTCACCGCCGTCACCTCGAACACGACGCAAGGACCGACCACCTGATGAACGCCACGTCCCTCGACGCCCGCTACCTCGACGCCAGCCTCCCCGTCGCCGACCGCGTGCAGGACCTGCTCGCCCGGATGACCGTCGAGGAGAAGGTCGGGCAGATGCTCCAGCTCGACGCCCGGGGCGACTACGCGGACGACATCCTGCACAAGCACGTGGGGTCGATCCTGCACGCGTCGCCCGAGCGGCTGGCGCACGCCCACGACCTGACCGCCGAGACCCGGCTGCGCATCCCGCTGCTGGTCGGCGAGGACTGCATCCACGGGCACTCGTTCTTCGCCGGGTCGACGATCTTCCCGACCCAGCTCGGCATGGCGGCCTCCTGGGACGTCGACCTGGTCGAGCAGGTCGCGCGCGTCACCGCGCGCGAGGTCGCCACCACCGGCGTGCACTGGACGTTCAGCCCCGTGCTCTGCATCGCCCGCGATCTGCGCTGGGGCCGGGTGGACGAGACGTTCGGCGAGGACCCGTTCCTCATCGGCGAGCTCGCGTCCGCGATGGTCCGCGGCTACCAGGGCACCGGTCTGGACGACCCGACGGCGATCCTCGCGACCGCCAAGCACTTCGCGGGGTACTCCGAGACCCAGGGCGGGCGGGACGCGTCCGAGGCGGACATCTCCCGGCGCAAGCTCCGGTCCTGGTTCCTGCCGCCGTTCGAGCGCGTCGCCCGCGAGGGCTGCGCCACCTTCATGCTCGGCTACCAGACGATGGACGGCGTGCCGATCACGGTCAACGACTGGCTGCTGAACGACGTGCTCCGCGGCGAGTGGGGCTACACCGGCACCCTCATCACCGACTGGGACAACGTCGGGCGCATGGTCTGGGAGCAGAAGGTCCAGCCCGACTACGCCCACGCCGCCGCGGCCGCGGTCAAGGCGGGCAACGACATGGTCATGACCACGCCGGGGTTCTTCGACGGCGCGCTCGAGGCGATCGAGTCCGGCCTGCTGGCCGAGGCCGAGCTGGACGCCGCCGTGAGCCGCATCCTCACGCTGAAGTTCCGGCTCGGGCTGTTCGAGGACCCGCGCCGGCCGGACGTCGCGGCGCAGGCGTCGGTCGTCGGCGCCGCGGAGCACGCCGACCTCAACCTGGACGTCGCGCGGCGCTCGCTGGTGCTGCTGCGGAACACCGGCGTGCTGCCGCTGGCCGGTGGCTTCGCGGGGGTGCCCGGGGCCGCCGCGCGGGCGTCCGACGGCGGCGGGGTCCCGGCGCCCGGCGCGCTGCGGGCCTCCGGCGGCGACGACACCCCGCGCCGCGTCGCGGTCGTCGGCCCGCTCGCGGACGACCACGAGGCGCACCTGGGCGACTGGGCCGGCAACTCCGGCCAGGCCGACTGGCTGCCCGACGGCCACCCGCGGGACATGATCGTCACGGTCCTGGACGGCCTGCGGGCCGCCGCGCCCGTCGGCTGGGCCGTGTCGCACAGCCGGGGCGCGGACATCCTCGACCTCGTGCCGGACCCGGCGGGCGAGCTCTACCCGGACGGGCAGCCGCGGCCGAAGATCGGCGTGCCGGTCGAGCCGGACGCGGCGCTCATCGCGGAGGCCGTCGCCGCCGCCGAGGACGCGGACTACGTCGTCGCCGTGGTGGGCGACCAGATCCAGCTGGTCGGCGAGGGCCGGTCCACCGCGACGCTGGAGCTCGTGGGCGGGCAGGTCGCCCTGCTCGACGCGCTCGCCGCCACCGGCACGCCGCTGGTGGTGGTGCTGCTGGCGTCCAAGCCGCTGGTGCTGCCGCCGTCGGTGGCCGCGGCGTCGGCCGTGCTCTGGGTCGCGAACCCCGGCATGCAGGGCGGCCAGGCGATCGCCGAGGTCCTGCTCGGGCTCACCGAGCCGTCGGGGCGGCTGCCGATCTCGTTCGCCCGGCACGCCGGCCAGCAGCCGACGTACTACAACCAGATCCGCGGCCAGCACGGCGACCGCTACGCCGACCTCACCCAGGAGCCGGCGTTCGTGTTCGGCGAGGGGCTGTCGTACACCACCGTCGAGTACGCGGACCTGCGGCTCGACCGGTCGGTCGCGGCGGTCGGGGACACCGTGCGGGCGACCGTGACGCTGACCAACACCGGGACGCGGCCCGCGCGGGAGACCGTGCAGCTCTACGTGTCCGACGCGGTGACCTCGGTGTCCTGGGCGGACAAGGAGCTCAAGGCGTACGCCCAGGCGGACGTCGCGCCCGGGTCGTCGGTCGAGGTGACCGTGGAGCTCGCGGTGGCGGACTGCACGATCGTCGACGCCGCCGGCCGCCGGGTCGTGGAGCCGGGGCGGTTCGACGTGCTGGTCGGGCGGTCCTCGCGGGACGCGGACCTGCTGCGGGCGGCGTTCGAGGTGCGCTGAGGCGGTTCGGTGGAGCGTTCTGCCCGACACACCCGGGTGCGTCGGGCAGAACGCTCCACTGAACGCCGGTCGCGGGGGTCAGGACGATCGCCCCGCGCTGGGGGGCTGACGGCAGATGCAGGACGTTCGTCTCTTCCGAGGACGGTTGCTCGGGGTCGATCTCGTCGGGGAGCACAGGACAGCCAGTCGATCGGCCGTTCCGTCGCTCACCCGGCTGCGAGTGTGGTCACATGCCCGCCGACGACGCACGCGACGATGCCCGCGCGCGTTCCCGGGCCCCAGGCGCGGTGCGCACGTCGCCGTACCTGCCCGTCCTTCGCGTGCGCTTCCTGCGTCGGGTGCTCGCGGGCATCGGTCTGTCCAGCGTCGGTGACGGGCTGAGCGCAGTCGCGATCGGCTGGCTGGCGCTGGAGATCGCGCCCGTCGAGCAGGGTGCCACCTGGGTGGCGGTCGCCACCGCTGCCTACACGCTGCCCGGTGCGATCGGTGCCTTCGCCTTCGCGCGGTGGCTCACGGGACGTGCTGGTGCGCAGCTCGCGGTCTGGGACGCGACGCTGCGAGCGGCGTTCCTGCTCGCCGTCCCGGTGCTCGCGGCCACCGGTGGGCTGAGCATCGAGGCGCTCGTCGCCCTCCTCGCGGGTTCCTCGTTGCTCAACGCCTGGGGCAAGTCCGGCCGCTATGTCCTCCTCGCTGACGCGGTTCCGGAGGAGCACCACCTGGCGGGCAACGCCCTCATCAACATCGTGCTCGAGCTCGCGTACGTCGCAGGCCCCCCGCTCGCCGCGCTGCTGCTGACGCTGGTCGACCCGAGCATCGTCATCGGGATCGACGCGTTGACGTTCGCGACGCTGGCCCTGGTGTTCCGGTTCCTCGTCCCCGCTCGCCTCCGTGCTCGTCCCGCGGGGCGAGTCCCGTCCCGGGGCGCCGGGTTCGGAGCGATCGGCTCGGACCGGTCGCTCTGCGCGCTCGTCGCCGTCTCGTTCGCGTTCTTCCTGTGCTTCGGCCCGGTCGCTGTCGCGCTGACCGTGTACGTGCGCCAGGACCTCGGCGCCGACGCCGGCACGCTCGCGGGGTACCTGACGGGCTTCGGCATCGGAGGGTTCCTCGGCGCAGCGGTCGCGGGGTACCTGCGACGCTGGTCGTTGCTACCCACCAGCCTGCTGAGCGTGCTCGGCGTCGGGGTGTTCCTGCTCCCGCTCGGGGCGGGTGTCGCGCCGGTGTGGGGCTGGGTGTCGTTCGCCGTCGCGGGCGTGTTCTGGGGTCCGTTCCCCTCGACGACGACCGCCTACTTCCAGCGCACAGCGCCGCACGGCGACCTCGCTGCCGTACTCGCGGCACGCACAGCGCTGCAGACGTTCGCCCAGCCGGCGGGCGCCCTGCTGGCTGCCCCCCTCATCGCCGGCCTCGGGGCTCAGCTGACGCTCCTCGTCTGCGCCGGGGCGATCGTCGCGACCGCCGTGGTGGGAGCCCTGACCGTCGCGACGCGGCCCTCCAGGACCACGACGGCAGAACACAGGGGAATCACCAGCACCGACGAAGGAGCGACGTGAAGATCATCATCGGCAACAGCCGGACCGTGGAGATGGTGGGCGACCTGTCCCGACTCTCCGAGAGGGCGCGAAAGGGTGGCGCCTGGGGCGCCCAGCGCATGCTGTGGTTCGCGCAGGACTCGGACGTCGTCGTGCTCCCGTGGCGACCCCCGTCGTACCTGCTCGAGTACGTCACCTCGATGACCGGCACCGACCCGCGAAGCCTGACGATCCTCGTCCCGCCGGCGGGGGAGTTGGGTACGGATCTGCTGACGCCCGACCGGCTGGCTGATCCCGTGCTCATCGCCGAGCTGCGGGCCGCCATCGTCGGCCAAGACGTCGAGCGGGTCGTGACGTGCTTCGACGACCAGACCGTGGTGGAGCTCTGCGAGACGCTCGGCGTCCAGGACGCGCTGGCCGGGTACGCGTTCAGTGCGCAGGGGGGCGTCGCGCTGGTGAACAGCAAGGCCGTGTTCCGCGCGGTTGCCACCGGCATCGGACTGACGATCGCGCCGGGCGTCGTCACCGCGGACCCGGCGCGGGCGCTGTCGACGCTGCGTCGCATCCTCGGGCAGGGGCATCCCGCGATGATCAAGCAGGAGTACGCCGGTGGCGGTTTCGGCAACACGATCGTGGCTCCGCACGAGGGCGTGCGTCCCTCGGGTGCCGCTGAGGTGACGGTTCTCCCCGACTCCGACGCCGTCGCCGAGTACCTGGACTCGACCTGGGACTGGATGACCGCAGGTGGCGAGAGCCGGGTGGTCATCGAGCGGTTCTTCACCGACTGCACGACCGTCTACGCCGAGTTCGAGGTCACCGACGCCGCGTCGGAGCTGTCGGGTACCGGTGAGATCCTCATGGAACCCGTTGCTGCCGGCGAAGTGGTCCCGCCCCCGTCGCTCCGCAGCGAGCTGCACGACGAGCTCGTGCGCGAGGGGCGTCGGATCTGCGAGACGTTCCGCGCCCTGGGCTACCGCGGGCGTGTCAGCGCCGACGCGATTGCGACACCCGACGGCGAGCTGCTGTTCACCGAGACCAACGGTCGCGTCACAGGTTCGACCCATCTGCACACCGTGCTCCGGGACCGGATGCTCGGCCCGCAGCGCAGCGACGCGCGCACGCTCCTGGAGCGTGACTCCTGGCCCGTGCGCTCGTTCCCGGCCGCCGTCGTAGCTCTCGAGCGCAGCGGGCTCGCCTTCGACCGAGCCACGGGCGAGGGAGTCGTGCTGACGGCGAACTACGTCGACGTCACCGGGGCGGTCATGTACTGCGCCGTCGCTGCGACCCCTGCCGCCGCACGCGAGCTGGAGTCGCGTGTGCTCGCCCTGGCAGTCGAGGACTGACGCGGTGGCGGACATCCCTGCCACGCACCACACCACGTCGGCCCCAGGGTCGGACCCCGCCTGGCGGGCGGTGTCGCGGGTCCCGGTCGGCAGCTGGGACGAGTTCACCCGCCTGCGTGAGGTCGTGGTCGGCACGGCGACCGGGGCGACGATCCCCTCAGCGACCGACTCGTCCGCCTGGCTCAACCTGTACCCGGAGCTGTCTCGGGCCCGGGCAGCCGGTGCTCCGGCCGGTCCGCTGTCCTCGCGTGTGATCGGTGAGACCGAGGAAGACCTCGGTGAGCTGGTTCGGGTGCTCGAGGGCCTCGACGTGACGGTGCATCGCGCGCAAGGGGCCGCCGACGCCGCGCCGTTCGGCGCACCGGGATGGCAGAGCACAGGGATGTACGCGTACTGCCCCCGCGATGTGGCGCTCGTGCTGGGTCCCACCGTCGTCGAGACCGCGAGCCCGACGCGAGCGCGGTATTTCGAGTCCTTCGCGCTGCGTCACCTCGTGGACGGTGTGCTGACGGCCGGGGGGCAGTGGCTGGCGATGCCGCAGCCTCGGCTGGAGGAGTCGACGTACCTCGAGGACGGGAGCGGTCGGGTCCGCCTGGCGGACCACGAACCGCTGTTCGAAGCCGCGAACGTCCTGCGCCTCGGTCGGGACCTGCTCTACCAGGTCTCCGGGAGCGGCAACGAGCGCGGTCTGCAGTGGCTCCGGTCTCTCCTGGGACTCCTTGGCGAGGGATTCCGGGTGCATCCGCTGAGGAACATGTACGCGGGGACCCACATCGACAGCACGATCGCGTTGCTGCGCCCGGGGCTGGTCCTTCTCAACCCGCGACGCGTCACGCCGGAGACGGTGCCCCGCTGTTTCGACGGCTGGGAGGTCGTCTGGTGCCCGGAACCCGCGCCGGGTCCGGTGAACCCGTTCGACCTGAGCTCACCGTGGATCAGCATGAACCTGCTCATGGTCGACACCGACCTCGCGGTGGTCGACGCCGCTCATCCGGCGCTGGTGCGCGCTCTCGAGCACTACGGCATCGACGTGATCCCGCTACGACTGAGGCACGCGCGGACTCTGGGTGGCGGGTTCCACTGCGTCACGCTCGACCTGACTCGTGATGGCGGTCCGCAGGACTACACGCGGTAGATGGACGCGGCCCTCGGCCCGGACCGAGGGCCGCGCCGTCGTGTTCGTGGAGCGAGCGAACGGCAGCGTCCGGGTGCCCCCAGCAGGACTCGAACCTGCAACCGACGGATTAGAAGGCCGTTGCTCTATCCATTGAGCTATGGAGGCGTCGCCGGGCGCCGCACGGGGGCCGCGCGACCGGCGGACCCAGGGTACGCGCCCACGGCAGCCCGTCCCCGTGCCCGTGCGGCCGAAGTCGTCGCAGGTCACACGGCGCGGACGTTTGGCCGCCTCCCCGTTCACACGAGAGGATGACGGTGTGAACGTGCAGGCGGAGAGCTCGGCGGCGCGGGACGTCCTCGACCGGCCGCTCGCCGCGACGTCCCTGCTCGACGCCCTGACCGACCTCCTGCGCGACGTGCGGGCGACCGAGTTCCCGCTCGAGGTGCCCGGCGTGGGCGCCGCGCGGGCGTCCCGGACCCGGCTGGTGGACCAGCTGGCCGACCACCTCGTCCCCCGGCTGCGGCAGCTGTCCGCGCCCGCGATCGTCGTGGTCGCGGGGTCGACCGGGGCGGGCAAGTCGACGCTGGTGAACTCGCTGGTCGGCACCGAGGTGACGACCGCCGGCGTGCTGCGACCCACCACCCGCCGCCCGGTGCTGGTGCACCACCCCGACGACGCCGAGCTGGTGCGCGAGCACCCCGTGACCGACGCCGTGGAGATCGTGGCGTCGGAGCGGGTGCCCCGCGGCATCGCGCTGATGGACGCGCCCGACGTGGACTCCGTGGAGGAGGCGAACCGGCGCTCGGCGCACCGGCTGCTGGAGGCGGCCGACCTGTGGCTGTTCGTCACGACCGCCGCCCGGTACGGCGACGCGCTGCCCTGGCGGGTGCTCACCGGCGCGACCGAGCGCGGCGCGTCCGTGGCGATGGTGCTCAACCGCGTGGACCCGGCGTCGCTGCCGACGGTCCGCGGGGACCTGCTGGACCGGCTCCGCTCGCACGGGATGCAGGGCTCGCCGCTGTTCGTGGTGCCGGACCTGGGCCCGCACGAGGGGCTCATGGACGCGGGGCTGGTCGCGCCGATCACGCGCTGGCTGACCATGCTCGCCGGTGCGGACCGGGCGCGGACCGTCGTCGCCCGCACGCTGCGCGGGTCGTTCGCCGCGCTGCGGCCGTGGGTGGACGAGCTCGTCGACGCGGTGGACCGGCAGGCCGAGGCCGCGGCCGCGGTGCGCGCGGCCCTGGACGACGCCGTGCGCGCCCCGGCGGAGGACGCACGCCGCACGATCACGCGCGGCGCCGTCGCGCAGGGCGCGGTGCAGGCGCGCTGGACCGAGCTGACCGCGCCGGGCGCGGCGCTCGCGGACGTGCTGAAGAGCGGTGGGCGGGTCGACCGGTCGCGCCGGGCCGGCCGCGACCGCGCCGCGGCGGTCATGCCGCTGGTGCAGGACCTGGTGTCGTCGGCGAGCTCGACGCTGTCGGCCGTCGGCGCCGCGACCGAGACCGCGCTGCGCGACGCGCTGGCCGCGGGTCCGGCGGGCGCGACGACCCTCGCGGGCGACTGGTC
>NZ_SZYE01000050.1 GCF_005239125.1 Cellulomonas hominis
GACTCGATCAGCGTGGCCTGGCGGTCGAAGGACAGCGCGATCGCGTCGGCGTCGTACTGCTGCTCCTTGCCGTAGGTGTTCACGGTCAGGTCGACGGCGCGCTCGGCGCCGAGCTCCATCTCGGTGAGCGCGGCCACCCAGGCCGCCTCGCGGCCGGCGCGGCCGCGGTCGGGGGCCTCGTGCTCGCGGGACGTCCCCGGGCGGGCGTCCGCGTCGAGCGCGGCGCCGGGGGTGGTGCGGTCCACGGGCGCGACCGCCGTCTCAGCCGACACCGAGCACCCCGGTGCCGGTCTCGGCCCCGTCGACGGCAGGGGCGCGGCGCTGCGTGGGGACGTCGTTCGCGACGGTCTGCGCGGCCTCGCGCCAGGCGTCGGCGAGCGGCGCGACCAGGCCGCGGCACGCGGCGGCGCGGTCGGCGTCGCCCGCCATGCTCGCGCCGATCATCTCGGACAGCAGGAACGTGTAGACCGAGAGCAGGCGGTCGCCGCCGTCCCACTCCGCCACGTTCAGGTTCGCGATGAACTCGGCGACGATCTCCTGCGCGTGGGCGAGCTGCTGGGTGCCCGTGGCGCGGTCGCCCGCGCGCAGCGCGACCTCCGCGCGCTCCAGGTCGAGCAGCAGCCTGTCGTACAGCATGGTGAGGAGCTTCGCCGGCCCCGCGGTCGCGACCGCGTCGGCGAGGAACCGGGTCCGGGCGTCGTACACGGCGGTCCTTTCGGCAGGGCTCGGGTCAGTCGGAGGAGCCCGAGAGCTGCTTGAGCTGGGTGGTGAGGTAGCTGGACTGGGAGTTGAGGTTCGAGAGCTGGACCTCCATCGCCGCGTACATCGTGGTCAGCGAGGCGCGGCGCGCCTCCAGCCGGATGTCCCAGTCGGCGATGCGGTCGGTCAGGTCCTTGACCTCGCTGTTGTAGCTCTGCACCTGCAGCGTCAGCGTGCCCTTGGCGGAGTCCGAGGCCACCTCGCCGACCTTCTGCAGCGAGCCGGCGACGCCCTGCACGGCCTTGCCCACCGCGTCGGGGTCCTTCGTCAGCGCGGTCTGGAACGCCGCCGCGTCGAAGGTGAAGGTGCCGTCCTTGCCGAGCGAGATGCCGATGCCCGCCAGCGAGGTGTTGCTGGCGCTGTTCGACCCGGCGGCCAGCAGCGACTGCTGCAGGCCGCGGACCGTCGCGTTCCCGGAGAACAGGCCGGCGGTGACGATCGCGGTGCCCTCGTCGTTCGTGCCGGTCTTGCTCGTGGTGTACGACGTGATGTCGCCCAGCACGGCGTTCAGGTTGTTCACCAGCGCCTGCGCCAGGGCGGACAGCTTGGAGTCGTCCCGGGTCACGTCGACGGTCACCGGGTCGGTGGTCTTGGCGGTCACCGTGACGTTCACGCCGGTGACGAGGTTCTCGAACACGTTCTTGGCCGAGGTCACCTTCTGCTCGGCGCCGGTGCCGGGCCACAGCACGATCTCGGCGTCGGAGGCCGCGCGGATCTCCTTGGACGCCAGGGTGGCGCCGTCGGCCGCGTTGCCCACGGCGACGCTGAACGTGTTCTCCTTGCCGGTCTCGGTGCCGGTGAGCTGCAGCCGGTACTCCGGGGCGGCGGCCGTGCCGACGTTGAGGGCGGACGCCTTGACGCCCGTGCCCTCGGCGTTGAAGGCCGCGACGATGTCGCCGATGTTGTCGCTCAGCGCCGTGACGGAGACGGTCTCGCCGTCCGCCCGGGTGAGCGTGAAGCTCGGGGTGGCCGACGTGTAGCCCGTCGGCAGGGTGTACAGCGTCGACTGCGAGGCCGCGACCGAGTCGACGCGGAACGTCACGCTCGACGGGCGGGCCTCGGAGGTGGTGGTCGCGGTGACCGACTCGGCGGAGGACTTCGCCTTGACGGCCTCCCAGGACGACGGGGACGCGGCGGCCTTCGCGGCCGCGGTCAGGGAGGCGACCTTGGTGTTGAGGGCCTGCAGCGCCGTGGACTGCGACGAGACCGTGGTCTTCTTCTTCGCCAGCAGCTTCTGCTGGTTGGCCTCCAGCGCGATGGTGGAGTCGATCAGGTCTGCCGTGGGGAAGTTGCTGATCAGCCCGGTGCTGAAGGTGATGCCGGCCATCGGGTCCTGTCCTCCTGGTGGTGCTGCGGGCGCCCCGGGTCGGCGGGGCCGAGATGCGACGCGGGCGGCGGTGGACGGTGCGTCCACCACCGCCCGCGTCGGTCGTGCTGGTCCTGCTGGTCGTGCGTCCTCGGCGGGACGCCGGCCCCGGTCCCGTCACCGCGAGGTGGCCGGGACCGGAGCCGGACGGCTCACTGGAGGAGCTGGAGCACGCTCTGCGGGATCGACTTGGCCTGCGCGAGCATCGCCGTGCCGGCCTGCGAGAGGATCTGCGCCCGGGTGAACGAGACCATCTCGGACGCCATGTCGGTGTCGCGGATCCGGCTCTCCGAGGAGGTCAGGTTCTCGACCGCCACGTTGAGGTTGTTGATGGTGTGGTCGAAGCGGTTCTGGACCGCACCGAGCTGCGAACGGACCTTCGACACGTCGGTGATCGCCGCGTCGATCTTGTCGATCGCCTCGGTGGCGCCGGACTTCTGGCTGAAGACCGGGGACGCCGCCGCGACCTCGGAGGCGGTGGCCGTCGAGGCCGGGGTGGCGCCCGTGAAGGACACGCCGGTGGTGCCGGCGGCCGCCACGGTCACGGAGGTGCCGAAGACCTTCTCGGCCGCCGCGGTGATCGCCGCGAGGGCGCCGGCCGCGGTGGTGACGCCGGTGTAGTCCACCGAGGCCAGGTCGAACGACTTGGAGCCGACCGTGACGGTGCCGTTCAGCGCCTTCAGGGCCTCCAGGTCGGTCGGGTCGGCCGTGACGGCCACCGAACCGGCGGTGCCGGCGACGGCGTTGGTCACGACGGCCGTGCTGGCGTCGCTGGCGACCTTGGTCACGTCGATGCCGTTGACGTCCAGGCCCGTGGCGGACAGGCCGCCGGTGCGCTTGAGGTCGACGGTGATCTTGTCCTGGTCGGAGGTGTTGGCGCCGACCTGGAACGTGCCCGAGTAGTTGCCGTCCAGCAGCTTGGTGCCGTTGAACTGCGTGGTGTCGGAGATGCGGGTCAGCTCGGTCTTGAGCTGGTCCATCTCGTCCTGGATGTTGCCCTTGGCGGTCTCGGAGAGGCCGCCGTCGTTCGCCGCCTGCACGGACAGGGTCCGCATGCGCTGCAGGATCGAGTGCGTCTCGGTGAGCGCACCCTCAGCGGTCTGGACGACGGAGATGCCGTCCTGGGCGTTGCGCACGGCCTGCTTGGTGCCGCCGATCTGGGCACGCAGGCCCTCGGAGATCGCCAGACCAGCAGCGTCGTCCGCCGCGCGGTTGATGCGCAGGCCGCTCGACAGCTTCTCGAGCGACTTGCTCAGGTCGTTCTGCGTGTTGGACAGGTTGCGGTACGAGTTCAGCGCCGCGATGTTCTGGTTGATCGAGAGAGCCATGATGGTTCTTCCTCCGTGAGTGGGCTCAGTGGCGGCCCTTCCGTGGGCACACCCTGGACATCGGACGGTCGCCGCGACCCCTGAGGGTTTTTCTGCGACGTGTCCGAGGTCGGTTCAGACCGCGGCGCCGACGAGGCCGGGGGCGACGATCTGCAGCTCGGCGAGGACCTCGGCCTCGTCGGCCGGGTCCACGTGCGCGAGGGCGTCCTCGAGCCCGGCCAGGCCGCGCTCGTCGCCGTACGCGCTGTAGGCGAGGGCACCGGCCACGGCGCGCTGGCGCGGGTGGGCCAGCGGGTCGCGCGCGATCAGCACCAGCGGGCACGCCTCGGCCTGCCCGGTGCCGCGCAGGTGGGCCGACCACCCGGCCGCCTCCTCGAGCGACATCGTCGGGGCGAGGTGCGCGGCGCCGGCCAGCACGGCCGGGTCGCCGGGGCGGACGTCCCGCATCCAGCCCAGGAACGTCCGGGCCTCGACGGTCGCGTCCATCGCGCACCACGTCACGTACTGCCGCCACATCGCGTCCGGCATCGCGGCGAGCAGGCGCCGGCACTCGTCCTCGGTGAGCAGCCGCTGCAGGCCGGCGGTCGCGCCGGGGGCGACGCCGTGCCCGATCGCCGCGAGCGCCGCGAGCACCGCGCGCCGGCGGTCGCCCGTCACGACGTGCGCCCACAGCTCCGTGGTGACCAGGCTCGCCCGGTCGACCCGCTCGCCGTAGGCGTTGACGGTGGTGGTGGGGATGCGCTCGACAGCGGCGAGCGCCCCCGCGGCGTCCCCGCGCTCGGCGAGGACCTGGGCACGGGCGGCCAGCGCGAACGCCGGGTTGTCGTCGCTGCGCTCCCACAGGTCGAGCCAGCGGTCGGCCGCCGCGGCGTCGCCGAGCGCGACGGCCGCGAGGTGGACCGAGCGGGCCAGCAGCACGGCGTGCCGGGGCGAGGCGAGGCCCGCGGCCGCCAGCGCGTCCGCCTCGGCCAGCGCCGCCGCGTGGTCGCCGGCCATCTCGAGCGAGCGCGCGAGGTCGACCCGGTGCAGCTCCAGCGCCACGGGGTCGCCGGCACCGCGGGCCGCCTCGACCTGCTCGCGGGCGAGCTCGACGTTGCGGCGCCCCTTGTCCTTCTCGGCGACGACCTCCGGGCGGTAGCCGCTGTGCCGCAGCTCGATCCCCGCGGCGGGGCGCTGCGCGTCGGCGGGCCGGCCGGTGGCGCGCAGGACGGGCTGCTCGTGCAGCCGGCCCACCCAGGTGTGCAGCTCCCGGCGGAACACGCGCGAGCCCGCGAGCACCGTGTCCGCGGCACCCAGACCGAGGGGCAGCGCCGGGCCGGCGCCCAGGTTCCGGATGAGCACCGTGTGCGCCACGCCGCCGTCCCGGCCGAGCGACGCGCGGAACGCCTCGGGGTCGCCCGCCACCACCTCGTCGGCGTCGACGGACAGGACCCAGTCGCCGGTGGCGTGCGCCAGCGCCCGGTCGCGCGCGGCGCCGAAGTCGTCGTCCCAGTAGCCGTCGACCACGAGGTCGGTGTGCCGCCGGGCGATCTCCCGGGTGCGGTCGGTGGAGCCGGTGTCGTAGACGACGACCTCGTCGGCCCAGGACAGCGCCGCGAGGCAGTCGTCGAGGACGGCCTCCTCGTCCTTGACGATGAGGACCGCGGAGACGGTGGGGCGTGCGGGCATGACGTTCCTCCGGTCGGGTGACTGCCCTGCCGATCGGCGCGCCCGCGGCGCTCCTGAGCGTTCGGCGGCGCGCCGGCGGCCCCGGACGCGGCGAGGGCGCCGCCCGCGTGCTGCGGACGGCGCCCTCGGACGCGCGTGAACGTGCTGCTGCTCCCCCGCCGGCTGCCCGGCGGGGCGCCGCGGTCTCAGACCGCGGCGGTGGTGATGCGGTCCGACCCCTCGAACGGCGTGGGGACGGAGCGGACCTCCTCGGCACGGTGGCCGGCGGCGGTCATGGCGGCGCGCGAGGCGACCGCGGCGAAGTAGGTGCGGCGGCGGCGCTCGGCGACCCCGTCGGGACGCTCGGCGACCGGGACCATGTCCGGGTCGAGGCTGGCGTTCAGGCCGTCGCGCATGAGGGCGAGGCCCTCGGTGCGCAGCTGGCTGATCCGGGACTGGGTCACGCCCAGCTCGTCGGCCAGCTCGGCCACAGACCGGTCCTGCAGGAACAGCCCCTCGATGACGGTGCGCAGCCGGTCGGGCAGCGTGTCGACCGCGGCGCGCAGGTAGCGCAGCCGCTCGCCGATCAGCACGTTGTCCTCGGGGCCGGGGGCCTCGTCGCGGACCAGGTCGGCGACCGGGTGCACGGTGGCGTCCATCGACAGCACGCGCCGCTCGGCGTCCTGGCGGGCCTGGTCGACGGCGGCCAGGTCGGTGCCGAGCGCGTGCGCCAGCTCCTCGCGGGTGGGCGTGCGGCCCAGGGTCGCGGTGAGCCGGTCGCTCGCGGCCGACAGCTCGCGGGCGCGGTGCCGGGCGCCGCGGGACGCCCAGTCCATCGAGCGCAGCTCGTCGATGAGCGCGCCGCGGATGCGCAGCGCGGCGTACCGCGCGAACGGGACGCCGGTCTCGGGGTCGTACGCGCGGGCGGCGAGCACCAGAGCGAGGTGGCCGGCGGACACGAGGTCCTCGCGGCTGACGGTGGCGGGGACCCGGGAGAGGACCTCGCTCACGTGGTACCCCACGATGGGCATGTGCGCGACGACGAGGTCGTCGGCGGCGGGGGTGGCTGCAGAGCTGTTCACGAACCGGTTCTCGGCGGGGGTGAAAGCCGCCTTGAGTCTTTGACTTGAAGTTCATGAAGACCCGATCTATGCGACTTCCGCGGCCATTTCGGACGTACCGGAAAGACAAATCGGACATCCGCCGACATAGTTCCGGGCGGAGTTGAGGAGTTGTGACACACGTCACACTCGGGAGATCGCTGTCCTGTCAGATACAGGGACTGACCAGTCGGTTCAATCGCGGTGCCCGGAGCGGCGGCGTACGGGCGCCCACCCCGTGTCCGGTTTCGCTCAGGACCGCGGGCGCCGTCCCGATAGGACAGGCATCACGCCACGGCCGGCACCCCGCGCCGGGCGTGGCGACCACACCACCGCCGCTTCGAAGGAGGGCACGCCCGATGGCCCTGAGCCAGCTGTCCGACGTCCTGTGGACCGAGCGCCGCCTGCTCGAGCTGCTGCTGTTCAAGCTCGAGGAGGAGCAGCTCGTGCTCACCAGCGGGCGCACGCGGTGGCTGGCCCACGCCACGCGGGAGGTCGAGTCCGTGCTGGAGCAGATCCGGGACGCCGAGCTCGGCCGCTCCGCCGAGGCCGACGCGGTCGCCCTCGAGCTGGGCCTGGAGCCCGGCGCCACGCTGCGGACGCTCGCCGAGCACGCCCCCACCCCGTGGGACGACCTGCTGCACGCGCACCGCGACGCCTTCGTCCAGCTCACCACCGAGATCGCCCAGCTGGCCGACGGCAACCGCGAGCTGCTCGCCATGTCGCACCGCGCGACCCAGGAGACGCTCATGTCGCTCCAGGAGTCGGTGCAGACCTACGACCCCCAGGGTCACACGGCGACCCCGGCCGACCGCAGCGCGCAGCTGCTCGACCAGTCCTTCTGACCAGGCCGACCCGGCCGCCCGAGACGACCCGAGACGACCCGAGGAAGAGGATCCGTTGAGCACCTTCTCCGGACTGGGCACCGCCCTCAGCTCCCTGATCGCGCAGCGCCAGGCGCTGGAGGTGTCCTGGCAGAACATCGCGAACGCGAACACCGTCGGGTACACCCGGCAGCGCGCCGCCATGGCCTCCCTGCCGGCCGCCACCGTGCCGTCGATGTTCTCCACCAGCGACGGCGTGGGCATCGGCACCGCCGTGACCGGCATCGACCGGCTCGGGGACGCGTTCCTCGACGCCCGCGTCCGCAACGAGACCTCGGGCGCCTCGCGGCTCGCGTCGGTCGCCACCGAGTACAAGACGCTCGAGACCACCATCGGCGAGCCGAAGGCCACGGGCTTCTCGAAGGACCTGTCGAGCTTCTGGAGCTCCTGGTCCGACGTCGTCAACGACCCGACGTCCGACTCCGCGCGCTCCGTGCTGCTCCAGCGCGGCAAGGCCGTCGCGGACCGGCTGTCGACCATGCACCAGGACATCGGCACCCAGTGGCAGCAGGCCCTGACCACCACCTCGGCCCTGGTCACCCAGGTGAACACCACGGCCGCGAACGTCGCGGACCTCAACACCCGCATCCTCGCGATCACCAACGCGGGCGGCTCGGCGAACGAGCTGATGGACCAGCGCGACCTGCTCGTCACGCAGCTGTCCGGCCTGGTCGGCGCCTCGGCGCGGACCCGCGACGACGGCACCGTCGACGTCATGGTCGCCGGCAACGCCCTGGTCTCCGGGAACACCGCCAACCAGCTCGCCGTCTCGTCCGACAGCCCCGCCTCGATGGGCGACGCGATGGCGGCCGGCGCGCCGGCCGTCTCCATCGTGTGGGCGCGCAACGGCAACCCCTCGGGCATCGAGGGCGGGCGGGTCGCCGGCCTGCTGACCACCCTGGCCCCGCAGAGCAGCGGCGGGATGCTCACCAGCGCCGCGGCCGCGGTCGACGAGGTGGCCACCCAGGTCGCCACCACCGTCAACGCGATCCACACGACGGGCTACACGGTCGACGGCTACGGCACCGGCACCCCCGGCGGCGCGTTCTTCACGTTCGACCCCGCGAACCCCGCGCGCAGCCTGGCCGTCGCGATCACCGACCCGGACGGCATCGCCGTGGCCGGGGCCGGCAAGGGCGCGCACGACAGCAGCGTCGGCCGGGAGATCGCCGCGCTCGCCAAGTCGACCTCCGGCGCGGACGCCACCTGGTCCGCCTTCGTCGTCGACCTCGGCGTCCAGTCGGCCAGCGCCTCCTCGCGCGCCACCGTCGCCGAGGCCGCGCGGTCCACCGCCGCGTCCGCGCAGCTCGCGCAGACCAGCGTCGACACCGACGAGGAGACCGTGAACATGCTCGCGTTCCAGCGGGCCTACGAGGGGGCGGCCCGGGTGCTCACGGCCGTCGACGAGATGCTCGACACGCTGATCAACCGGACGGGGGTGGTGGGCCGATGACCACGATCGGCCGCGTCACGCACTTCACGGTGCGGAACTCGACGCTCAACAACGTGCAGGCCAACCTGCAGCGGATGGCGGACCTGCAGGCGCAGATGTCGTCGGGCAAGAAGATCAACGCGGCGTCCGACGACCCGTCCGGCACCGCCGACGTGCTGCGCCTCCAGGGCGAGCAGCGCCAGCTGGCGCAGTACGACCGCAACGCCGCCGACGGCGAGGCGTGGCTGAGCACGATCAACGACGCGCTCACCACCTCGCTGTCGACGCTCCGCAAGGCCCGGGACCTCACCGTCCAGGGCGGCAACGGCGCGCTCGGCATCAACTCGCGGGTCGCGCTGGCGCAGGAGATCGAGGGCCTGCGGGACAACCTGCTGGCCCAGGCCAACACCACCTACCTCGGGCGCTCCGTGTTCGCGGGCACCACCGCGGGGGCGGCGTTCACCGACGGCTCGACGCCCGCCACCGCGTACGCGTTCTCCGGCGCCGGCGTCGACGGCACCGTGACCCGGACCGTCGCCAGCGGCACCGTGATCCGGGTCGACTCCTCCGGCGCCGCCGTGTTCGGCGAGGGCACGGACTCCGTGTTCGCGCTGCTGGACTCGATCTCCGCCACGCTCCGCGCCGGCGGCGACCCGTCCGACCAGCTGACCGCGATCGACGGCCACCTCGACGCGATGACGACCGAGGTCGCCTCGGTCGGCGCCCGGCAGAACCAGGTCGACGCCGCGCAGGACCTCATCGCGCAGAGCCAGCTGACCGCGACCACGCGGCTCAGCGCGGTGCAGGACATCGACCTCGCCCAGATCATCCTGGACCTCGGCTCGCAGGAGGTCGCCTACAAGGGCGCCCTCGCCGCGGGCGCCAAGGTCCTCCAGCCGACACTCCTGGACTTCCTCCGATGACCGCTGAGCTCGCCGACGCCCCGCGTCGCACCCACCTGCCCGAGCACCTGCACCTGCGCGCGCCCATGCCGGGCCTGACCGGGTACGAGGACTTCACGCTCACCCCGCTGGACGACACCGGCGTGCTGTACGCGCTGCGCGCCGAGCCCGCGGGCGCCCGCCCGGTCCGGCTGTTCGTCGTCGACCCCGACGCGTTCTTCCCGGACTACCACCCGGCGATCGCCGGGGACGTGCTCGCCGCGATCGGCGCCGACGCCGCGCACGCCGTGCGCCTGGTGGTCGTGCGCCCGGCCGACGCCGGCGAGCCGCCCACCGCGAACCTGCTGGCCCCGCTCGTGCTCGACCCCGCCAGCGGCGCGGCCGTGCAGACCGTCCTCACCGAGGACTGGCCGCTGCGGGCCCCGCTCGCGCCGGCCGCCTGACGCCCGCCGCACCGCCAGCTCCCGCCCCGCCCGCCGACCGAACCGACCAGGAGATCGTGATGACCTCGACCCTCGGCGCCGACGCCGGGTCCCCGCGCGCCGCGAGCGGCAGCCCGATCCCCATCGGCGGCGGCGAGACCACGGTCCTGCGGCAGCCCGTCGTGCACCACGACCGCTCCGTGTACGGCTACGCCGTGCGGGTCCTGGTCAGCGGGCCCACCGGCGCGTCCCTGCCCGACGAGAGCACCGAGGTCGCCGTCGAGGCCGCGTACCGGCGCCTCGACCTGACCGGGCTCGCGGGCGACAAGCCCGTGCTGCTCCGCGCGACCGCCGGGCTGCTGTCCGGCACGGCGGCCGTCTGGTACGACGCCGACCGGCTCATGCTGGAGATCACCCCGTCGCTCGCCCGGCGGCCCGACGTCGACACCCTGCTCGCCGCCGCGGTCGCCCGCGGCAGCCGGCTCGCGCTCGCCGACTACGACGGCTCGGCCGCCCAGGACCGGCTGCTCGAGCGGGTGTCGATCGTCAAGGTCGACCTGCAGCGCGGCGCCGACCACTGCGCCGCGCTCGTCGCCCGCGCGCACGCCGCCGGGGCGACCGTCGTCGCCGAGCACACCGACACCACCGAGCGCCTCGAGATCGCGCAGGCCCTCGACGCCGACCTGCTCCAGGGCCCGATGTTCCACCGCGACCCCCCGGTCACCCGCCGGTCGTTCTCCGCGGGCGAGCTGCAGTGCCTCGAGCTGCTCCGCGTGCTCTCCGAGGAGCAGGTCGACCAGCAGACCGTCGTGCGCACCGTCGCCTCCGACCCCGAGCTGTCCATGCGGGTGCTGCACCTGGTGAACTCCTCGGCGTTCGGCCTGCGGCGGGAGATCGACTCCGTGCTCCAGGCCGTCGTGCTGGTCGGGCCCCGGCAGCTGCACGCCCTGGCGATCGCGTCGCTCATCGACGCCAAGCCGGCCTCCGTCGGCACCCTGTGGGCGATCCTGACCCGCGCGATGACCTGCCACACGATCGCCGGGGACGACGCCGGGTACACGGTCGGGCTGCTGTCCGCCGTCGCCGCCCAGCAGGGCATCGACCTCACCGAGCTCGTCTCGCGCACGGGCGTCTCCGACGCCCTCGGCGGGGCGCTGCTGCGGCGCGAGGGCCGGCTCGGCCAGGTGCTCGCCGCCGTCCTCGCGCACGAGGAGAACGACACGGCCGCGGTCGCGGCCACCGGCCTGGAGCCCTGGGACGTCGCGCACGCCTACCTCGCGGCCGTCCCGAGCGCCCTGGCCACGGCCACGGCCCTCGCCTTCGGCGAGTAACCCCCGCCCCCCGCACCCCCCACCCCCTCCCCCTCCGCACACCCTCGCCGAGACCGCACTCGTCGCGGGGTTCCGCCGCCCGGAACCCCGCAGCTGGTGCACGCTCGGCGACCGGCCGGGCGGGGTCCGGGGCGGGGTCCGGGGGCTGGGGCCGGACCGCATAGGGTGGTGGCCGTGCCGTCGTTCATCCACCTCGCCCTGCGCCCGGAGAGCCGCAAGCCCGCACCGGACCCGGTCCCGGTGAGCATGCGGCCGGTGTTCCTGGTGGGCATCGGCGCGTGGCTGGTGGCCCTGGTCGTCGCGCTCGTGCTCTGGCTGACGGGGTCCGCGGGGCCCCACGGGGTCTGGGCGTGCGTCACCGGGGTCGCGCTCGGCGCCGTCGGCCTGGCCTGGGCCCGCCGCCGCCCCGGCCGCTGACCCCTCGCCTCCCCCGCCGAGCGGGCGGCGGGCGTCCCCGCCCGGCGGCGACGGCTACCGGCCGGTGGCTGCCTCCGCGGCGGCCCGGGCGGCAGCCGCGCGAGCGCGGGTCCGGCCCGTCGCGTGCTCGGACCACCGCGGCACGAACGCCGCCAGCGCGCCGGCCGCCAGCAGCCCCGCCGCCCCCATCGTCACGATGCCCGCGGCCAGGCTGCCCGCCGCGGCGACCGCGGACACGACCAGGGGCCCCGCCGCCGCACCGGAGTCCTGGAACACCCGCCAGACGCCGAGGAACTGCGCCCTGCCCTCCGGCGGCGCCACGTCCGCCCCGAGGGTCATGAGGATGCCGGAGCCGATGCCGTTGCCCAGGCCCATCACCATCGCCACGACGGACAGCCCCGCCAGCGTCGACGTCAGCGGCAGGACCGCGATGGCCCCGCCGAGCACCACCATCGACGGCACCGCGACCCACAGCCGGCCGCGCCGGTCCATCACCCGGCCCGCGGGGTAGAACAGCAGCATGTCGACGGCGCCCGAGAGGCCGAACACCAGGCTGGTCGTCGCCGGCGCGAACCCCAGGTGCTCGGACCACAGCGGCAGCACGACGCCGCGGGTGGCGCGCACGGCACCGACGAGCACCACCGCGAGCCCGAGGGTCGCGAGCAGCCGCCGGTGCCGCCGGACCAGCCCCGCGCTCGACACCCGCGCCCGGTCGCGCGCGGCGGGTCGCCGGTCGTCGACGTCGCGCGCGAACCCGACGACCGCCGCGGCGGCGACGGTGGTGCCGACCGCCAGCCAGAACACGGCGCGCAGGTCGGCGACGTGCAGCACCGCCGCGCCGAGGAACGGGCCGAGGAACACCCCGATCCGGGACACCCCGCCGAGGGTCGACAGCGCCCGCGCCCGGTTCACGACCGGGACGACCTCCGTCAGGTAGGCCTGGCGGGCGAGGTGGAACACCGCGGAGGCGGCACCGGTGAGCAGGACGCCGACGGCGAGCACCGGGAGCGTCGGGGCCAGCGCGCTGACGCCGAGGGCGACGCACGCGACGAGGGCGGCGACGAGCATGGCGCGCCGGTCGCCGACCCGGGCCGCCAGGGCGCCCGCGGGCACGTCGCCGAGGATCTGCCCGACGCCCACCAGCGCCACGATCAGCGCCGCCTGGTCCAGCCCGGCGCCCATGCCCGCGGCCACCAGGGCCACCACCGGGGTGACCGCGCCGAGCCCCGTCTCGTACAGCAGGGCGGGCAGGTAGGCGGAGGTCAGCAGGCTGCGGGTCATCGGCCGTCCATCATGCCCCCGTCGTCGGCGACCCGCTCCACGGCCAGCTCCGCGGCGCGTCCCGGCTCGACCAGGACGAGCTCCACCGCGTGCCGCAGCCGCCACGCGCCGCACGCCTGCGCGAGCCCGCGGGCGAGCCCGGCGAGGTGCGTCGCGTGCACGATGGCGTCCGGGCCGGTGCCGTCCACCCACCAGTCGACCGGCACCCCGTCCACGCGCAGCGACTCGTGCTCGATCCAGGTGTCCGGCGCACCGGGCAGCAGCGCGGCCACCGCCTCGGGGGTGGCGGCCAGGGACCCCGCGTCGTCGCCGTCCCCCTCGTCGACCAGACCGTCCGCGAGATCCCCCGCCAGCGGGACGCCGAGCGCGTCGGCGAGGTCCTCGGGGTCGACCGGACCGGTCACCGGCACCATGGCCGCGACGTCGGCGCGCTGCCACCACATCGGCGCCGGGGCGACCGCCACGTCCTCGGCGTGCACCAGCGCGACCCGGTCGGGCGCGATCAGCGCGGGCAGCACGTCCACGTCCGGCGCGGCGTCCGGCTCCGCGGCGGCCAGCCCGGCCCACGCGGACCACACCGCCGCCGCGAGGTCCAGGTCCACCCGGCCGCCCACCGGTGCCGCCGCCCGCAGCAGCAGGTTCCACGCACCGGGCGGCACCGCCCCGAGCGACGCGACCCCGCCCAGGGCCACCTGCGCGGCGGGGTCGAGCGCGGCGACCTCCTCGGGCGCGGGCGGCAGCAGCCGGGCGACGGCGGGCTCGGCCCCCGCCACCGCGAACGGCGTGGCCAGCGGCAGCCCGGACCGGTGCCGCAGCCACCACGCGGTGTACCCGGGCGCGGCGCCGCCGCCGGGCACGCGCACCTCGTCGAGCAGCGCGCGACGCAGCGGCCCGGGCTCGGCGAGCCGCGCGAGCAGCTCCGGCCACGCCGACGGGTCCGCCGCGTCGAGGTCGGCGACGGCCAGCACCTCCGGCAGGGTCTCGCCCTCGCCCACCGCCGCGGCGACCTCGGCGAGCCACGCGTCCCAGCCGTCGAGCGCGTCCGTGACCAGGTCCGCGTCGTCGTCCGCCGGCGCGAGGTCGTCCGCCGACGCGGCGACGTCGGTGAGCACGAGCGGCACCAGGTCGGCGCGGACGCCCGCGGCGGCGAGGGCGTCCGCGCCCCACCGCTCGACGGCGTCGGCGGCGACCGGGGCCAGCACCCGGGGGTCGAGCAGCCGTGCGGCGCGCGACCCGGGCAGGACGAGGCCGTGCGCGGGCGCGGGCTCGCCGTCGGCGGCGCGCAGGGTGAGCAGGCCGAGGACGGCGCGCTCCACCGGGACGGGGGCCGGGCCACCGGGGGTCGGGTCACCGGGGGTGGAGTGACCGGGCGCGGCCGGCGTCGGGACCGTGCCGTCCGCGACCGCGGCGCGCACCAGGGCGAGCACGGCGTCGCTGATCTGCTCGGCGGCGTCCACGTCGTCCTCGCCCGCCTGGTCGAGCACGGCCTGCCGCACGCCCGGGTGCGCGAGCAGGGACGCCGGGTCCGCGGGCGCCGCTCCGAGCCGCTCCAGCACCTCGTGCGCCGCGCCGGGGTGCACCAGCCGCACCCCCCAGCGGCCGAGGACCGCCAGCGCCGCGGCGACCGGGCCCGCGGCGTCCAGCGCACCGGCGACCGGCAGCAGCAGGCCGCGCGCCCCCCGCACCACCCGGCCGTCGGCCAGCGGGACGGGCAGCGCGGCGAGCGCCTCGCGGACGAGCGGGTCGCCGACGGCCGGGGCGAGGGCCGCGTAGAGCGCGCGCCACCGCTCGGGCGGCAGGCCGGACGCGGCGGGGAGCTCCTCGACGACGTCGGCCGCCTCGCGCACCTCGACGCCCAGGGTCCGTGCCGCACCGAGGCCGCCGTCGGGCAGCACCACCAGGCCGGCGAACCACGGGGCGAGCGCCGAGGTCAGCTCGGGGGCGGACGGGCCGGCGAGCGCGACGGCGCGCTGGGGCTCGACCAGGGCGCCGGGGTCGGCGGGGCGCGGGTGGTCGGTGCCCGGGTGGTCGGTGACCGGGTCGGCGGCGCCCGCCGGCGGGAGCAGGGGCGTGCGGGCCAGCGCCTCGACCAGCCGGCCGCGCAGCGCCGCGTCCAGGTCGCTCGCGGGCAGGCCGCGCGGGACGAGGCGCAGGGCGTCCGCCCCGTCGGCGGCGAGGTCGGCGGCGAGCAGGGCGTACGCCTCGGCGGCGACGTCCAGCAGGGCGTCGGTCGCGCGCCCCCGCGCGGCGTGCCGCCGGGTGGGGTCGAGGGGCACCGTCGCGACCAGCAGCGCGGGCAGGTCCAGCGCGTCGTCGGTGGGCGTCGGCGCGTGCAGCACCCGGTCCCAGCGCGGGCCGGTCCCGCCGACCTCGCCGGCCGGCAGCGCCCAGGTCACGCGCCAGCGCCGCCGGGACCGCTCCTCGACGGGCCGGTCCGCGAGCCGGGCCGGGTCGAGCTCCCCCTCGACGGTGCGGCGCCGCCAGCGCCGGTCGACCTCGGCGACGCGGCGGCGGTGGCCGGCGAGGTCGTCCTCGACCACGACCTCCGTCAGCCCGGGGAGCGCGAGCAGCAGCGGGTCGCCGACCTCGGCGAGCATCGCCCGCACGTCGTCGGCCGCCACCTCGTCCCGGAGCGTGAGGACGACGGCCGTGTCGTAGCCCTCGGGCGGACGGCCGGCGTCCTCGCGGGGCAGCCGGAGGGCGGGCAGCGAGCCCTCCCGGCGGGCGACCTCCTCGGCGAGCCGCGGCTCGTCGGCCGCGGCCAGCGCCAGCTCCCCGCGGGTGTCGTCGAGCGAGAACCGCACGGCGCCGGACGTCGACCGCACCCGGACCTCGTCGGCGACGGCCCGGACGGCGGCGAAGCCCACCCCGAACCGGCCGACGAGACCCGGCCCGGGCGTCGCGCCGCCGCCGGGGCCCGGCCAGTCCCGGGTCGCCGAGGCGCGCATGGCGGCCATCGAGGCGACCCCGGCGGGGTCGAGCGGGGCGCCGGTGTTCGCCGCGACCAGCACCAGGGGGCCCGGCCCGGACCTCGTCCCGGCGTCCTCCGCGGCGTCGTCCACCGCGTCGAGCGTCGTCAGCCGCAGCAGGAGCCGCCCGGCCGTCCCGGCGCGCACGGCCGCGTCGGCGGCGTTCTGCGCGAGCTCGACCACGACCCGGTCGCGGTAGTACCCCCGGGCGTGGTCCTCCTCGGTGTTCGCGTCCTCGCGCAGGCGCGCCGGGTCGGCGCGCCACGTCCCCAGCACCCGCTCGCGCAGCGCGCGCGTGCCGAAGACGTCGGCGGTCACGACCGGGGCTCGTCCTCCGCGGGCGACGCGTCCTCGGCCGCCTCGTCCTGCGCCGCGCCGGCACCGGTCACGACGTCCTCGGTCACGACGTCCTCGGTCACCGCGGCCTCGCCCTGCTCCGGGGCCACCTCGACGGCGACGGGCTCGACGGCCGCGTCGACGACCGCGGCCGCCTCGCCTGCGTCGCGCCCGGCCCCGACGACGTCCGCCGTCGGCACCACGTCCAGCTCGCGGGCCACCGGGACCTCGGGCCACTCGGACGGCCGCGGCTCGACGTCGGTCTCGGAGTGCGCGCCGCAGCCGTGCTCGAGCGCGACCACCCGGCCGTCGTCCGGCGACCACTCGTTCACGCACACGCCGAACACGGTGCCCAGCGGCCCCTGGAGCGGCACGAGGAACCCGCACGTCATGCACGGCTCGGCGGAGGCCACGGCGCCGGCGGAGGCCGGTCCCTGCTTGGAGCGGTACCAGCGCTCGGCGGCCTCGGCGATGCCCAGGGGCGACAGCACCCGGTTGCGGGCGAGGGCGAGCTCGCCGATGGCGACCTCGTCGATCTCCGGGTCGCCGGTCGGGGTGAACCCGGGCTCGAGGCGCGGGTCGTCCGCGCGGAACGGGAGCACGTCGCCGGGGCCGACGTCGCCCGGGCGCAGCCGCTCGTCCCACGGCACCCAGGCGGGCGCGAGGACGGCGTCGTCACCGGGCAGCAGCACGGCCTCGCAGACCGTCGCCTTCCGGGCGCGCGGCACCCGGGACAGCGTCACGGTCCACACCCAGCCGCGGTAGCCCTTGGCGGTGCACGCGAACCGGTGCGAGACGAGCCGGTCGGCCTCGACGGTGTACCCGAGGTGCTCGCCGACGTCCTGCGGGTGCTCGGCGAGCTCGAGCGCGGCCTCGCGGGCGAGGTCGACGGCGCCGCCGAGCACGGCGTCCTGGGTCGCGGTGGCCATGCTCAGGCCTCGAGGTCGTCGGCGACGGCGCGCAGCAGGGTGGCGACCTGCTCGGCGCGGGACTTCTCGGGGCGGCGGCCGCGGCGCAGGTCGTTGCCGACCCGGTCGAGCACCTTGATGAGGTCCTCGACGATGACGGCCATGTCGTCGGCGGGCTTGCGCTGGACGGCGGCGACCGAGGGCACCGGGTCGAGCAGCTTGACCGCGAGCGCCTGGGGGCCGCGGCGGCCGTCGGCCACGCCGAAGTCCACCCGGGTGCCCGGCTTGGGGGTGCCGATGCCCGCGGGCAGCGCGGACGCGTGCAGGAACACCTCGGTGCCGTCGTCGGCGGCGATGAAGCCGAAGCCGCGATCGGTGTCGAACCACTTGACCTTGCCGGTGGGCACTGCGATCCCCTGTGCTCGTCGGAACTCGCGCGGCGTCGCGCCGCACGTCACCAGGCTACCGGTCGCGCCGCCCGGCGGGTGCCCCCGTCCACGGCCCGACGGGACCACCCGGGCGGGCGCGGGCGGGCGGCCCGGGCGGGGGCTCAGCCGAAGGCCACGTCCTCGCCCGGCACCGCCTGCAGCCGCGGGACGGGCTGGTAGACGGTGGCGAGCAGGGCGCGCGCCTCGCGGAGCGCCGTCAGGTACACGAGCGACACGTGCAGGGCGGAGTACGGCGACCGGATGGACGGCACGGCCTCCTCGGCGATCGCGTCGAGGTAGGCGTCGAGCACGTCGCAGGCGGCGACGACCCGGGCGCTCGGCTGCGAGCGGTGCAGCTCGGGGTCGAGCTCGGCCACCGGCACGTCGAGCAGCTCGGACACGATGCGGACCAGCGCCTCGGTGGACGCCTCCAGCGGGTCCTGCGGCGCGAGGATCTCCGCGGCCCGGGTGCGGGCGAGCGCCATGAGCGGGATCTCGTCGTCGTGGTGGCCCGCGGTCGCGAGCACCTCCAGCACGAGCATCGCGCGGAACCGCTCGCGCCCCAGCAGCACCAGCGCCTGGTGCAGGTTGCGCACGGTGCGCCCGGCGCCGGACACCGAGTTCACGACCCGGAAGACCTTGAGCGCGATGGCGGGGTCCGCGGCCGTGAGCCGGGCCAGCCGGCGGTAGGACACCTGCGGGTCGCCCAGCTGGACGAGCAGCCGCCCGGAGACCATGGCGTGGTGCGCGAGCGCCGGCCGGGTGAGCACGGTGGGCCGGCGGAAGTGGTAGCCCTGGAACAGGTCGAAGCCGGCGTCCTGGGCGGCGAGGAAGTCGGCCTCGTCCTCGACGTGCTCGGCGACGAGGGCGGCGTGCGGGGCGACCGCGCGCAGCTCCGCGGCGAACGCGGCGAGCCGGTCGCCGACGTCGGACATGTCGACCTTGACGTAGTCGCACAGCGGGAGCAGGTCCCAGCGCTGGTCGCCCGGCACGAAGTCGTCCAGCGCGATGCCGAACCCGATCCGGCGCAGCCGCTCGACACCGGCGACGACCTCCTCGTCGGCGGGGACGTTCTCCAGGACCTCCAGCACGACGCGGTGCGGGTCGAGCGCGACCGGCAGCTCGTCGACGATGAACGACCGGGGGACGTTGACGAACAGGTCGCCGTTGCCGGCCAGGTCCTCGACGCCGAACTCCGTCAGCGTCGCCACGATGACCGTCGCGGTGGCGCGGTTGTCGTCGATGCCGGGGCGCACGCCGGACTCCAGCGCGTCCGGGCTGGCCCGGAACAGCAGCTCGTGCCCGATCGGCCGGCTCAGCACGTCGTAGATGCCCTGGCGCGCCACGCACACCTCGCGCGTGGCCCGGGGCAGGTGCCCCGCCGTGATCGACATGCGTGTCCTCTCCGCTCGAGCGCGCGGCCCGCCCGTCGACGGGCGCGCCGACCCCTGTCATCGGCACCGGTGAGGCGGACCTGAGCCCTCGCGCGGGTGGAGCCCCGGATCAGGCGGGGTCCTCCCCCGGTCGGGTGCGCCCGTGCGCCCGACCGGGGGTGCGGGTCACCCCTCCGCGAGCCGGTCCAGGGCGAGCGCCGCGAGCACCGCCGGGCCCACCGCGAGCGCCCCGTCCTCGAACCGCGCCTGCGCGGAGTGGTTGTACGGCGCGGTGCGCGGGTCGAGGTCCGCGGGCGTGGCCCCGACGCCGAGGTAGGCGCCGGGCACCTGCTCCAGCACGTAGGAGAAGTCCTCCGATCCGGCGAGCGGCTGCGGGGCGGTGACGTAGGACCGCTCGCCGAACAGCCCGGCGGCGAGCCGCGCGACGCGGTCGGCCTCCTCGGGCCGGTTCGACGTGACCGGGTAGCCGGGCCGGTAGTCGACGGTGACCGACAGGCCGTGCGCGGCGGCGACGCCCTCGCACACCCGGGCGACCCGCTCGGGCACCAGGCCGTGCACCCCCTCGGAGAACGTCCGCACGGTCGCCTCGATGCGCGCGTCGGCGGGGATGACGTTGTCGGTGGTGCCGGCCTCGATCCGCCCGACGGTCACCACGACGGGGTCGAACACGTCGAACTGCCGGGTGACCATCGCCTGGAGCGCGAGCACGATCTCGGCGGCCACCGGCACGGGGTCGAGCGCGAGGTGCGGCATGGAGCCGTGCCCGCCGCGGCCGTGCACCGTGACGTGCACGGTGTCCGCGGCGGCGAGCAGGGTGCCGGGGCGGCTGGTGATCGCGCCGGTGGGCAGCAGCGCCGACAGCACGTGCAGGCCGTAGGCGGCGACGACCCGGTCCCCCGCCGCGTCGAGCACGCCCTCCTCGATCATCAGCCGGGCGCCGTGGTCGCCCTCCTCGCCGGGCTGGAACATCAGGACGACCGAGCCGGCGATCTCCTCGCGCCGCGCGGCCAGCAGCCGGGCCGCCGCGACCAGGCCCGCGACGTGCAGGTCGTGGCCGCAGGCGTGCATGGCGCCGGGCGCCTCGCTCGCGAACGGCTCGCCCGACTCCTCGGTCACCGGCAGCGCGTCCATGTCGGCACGCAGCAGCACCGCGGGCCCGGGCCGCGCGCCGCGCAGGACGGCGACGACCGAGGACAGCCCGGCGCCCGTGCCGACCTCCAGGCCGAGCGGCTCGAGCGCCGCGAGGACCAGCGCCTGGGTGCGCGGCAGGTCGAGCCCGATCTCGGGCGTGCGGTGCAGCGCGTGCCGGAGCGCGGCGGTGTCGGGCAGCAGCGCGCGGGCGTCGGCGCGCAGGGCGTCGAGGGCGGAGCGGTCGAGCGGCATGTCAGACCTCCGTGGGGTGCGGTGCGGCGGGCGCCGCGGCCGGATCGGCGCGGGTGCCCGCGAGCGTCTCGACGGGGTAGAGCAGCCGCTCGCCCACCAGCCACGAGCCGACGGCGGACACCGTCAGCCCCGCCGCCGCCCACACCGGGACGAGGCGCAGCGCGTCGCGGGAGATCAGCCACTCGGCCACGAACAGGAACGTACCGCCGAACAGCGCGATGGCCGCGCCCGCCGGGACGCCCAGCGCGACGGCGCGGATCGGGACCGGGAACAGCCGCGCCCCGGCGACCGGCGTGACGCCGAGCTGCAGGCCGACGCAGATCGTGAACAGCGGCGCCGCCACCAGGTACGGCACGACGCCGGCCGCCATCCCGAGCATGAGCGGCACCACCAGCACCGCCGCCGCGGTGAACCCGGTGCGGATCAGCGCGAGCGGCCCGAACCGGTCGGCGAGGAAGCCGGAGACGATCATCGCGACCAGCAGGCAGATCAGCGCCACGGTGTGCTGCGCGGCGGCCTGGGTCTCGGTGTACCGGCCGGTGTGCCCGGCGAACTCGGGCAGGTACACGGACCCGAAGTAGACGCCCATCGTCGAGCCGATGGTCAGCATGAACGCGAGCGCCATCCGTCCCGCGTGCCGGCGCAGCAGCGGGCCGGCCGGCTCGACCCCGGCCGCGCGGGCCCGCTCGAAGACCGCCGACTCGGGGACGCCGCGCCGGATCCACACCGCCAGCAGCCCGCACAGCGCCGCGACGACGAACGCGATCCGCCAGCCGCCGTCGCGCAGGCCGTCCGGGCCGAGCACGCCGAGCAGCACCGCGAGCACCACGGTGCCGCCGAGCGTGCCGAGCGCGTCGCCGGAGTAGGCGAACGCGCCGTACCGGTGCCGGCGCTCGGGCGGCGCCACCTCGACGACGTAGGTCGCCGCCGTGGCGACCTCGCCGCCCATCGCGATGCCCTGGAGCATCCGGGCGACGACCACGACCACCGCGGCCCACCAGCCGGCGACGGCGTAGGTCGGGGCCGCCGCGATGACGGCCGCGCCGAGCGCGATGAGCGACACCGACGCCAGCAGCCCGGTCCGCCGGCCCCGCGTGTCGGTGATCCGCCCCATGACGTACGACCCGAGCGGCCGGACCACGAAGCCGACGGCGAACACGACGTACGCGCCGAGCACCCGGGTCACCGGGTCGTCGCCGGGGAACACCTGCCCCGCGAAGTACGGCGCGAGCAGCGCGTACATCGTCCAGTCCAGCGACTCGACGAAGATCCCCGCGGTGCTCGCCACCACGACCCGCGTCCTGCGCACCCGTGCCATCGCTGCCTCCCGGCGGCTCGCCCCGGCGGACCGGGCCCCGTGCCGGCGCCGCCGGAACGTATCGTGGTGCGGATGGCCACGTTCAGCGAGCACCTGCGCGGCAGGTCGGACGACGAGCTGGTGCGCCTGCTGCTGCGGCGCCCCGACCTGGCGCACCCGTCGCCCGCCACGCTCGCCTCCCTCGCCGCCCGGGCCACGAGCCGGCCGAGCCTCGAGCGCGCGCTCGCGGGCGTGGACGCGGCGGTGCTGCAGGCGGTCGAGGCCGTGGTGGCGCTGCTCGCCGGGTCGACCGACCCCGCGGACGGGGTGCGGGCCCGGGACGTCGTGGCGGCGGTCGGCGCCTCCCGGGCGGATTCCCCCGCGGTCCGTGCCGCGCTGGCCACGGCGACGGACCTCGCGCTGGTGCACCCCGCGGGTCGGACGCCCGGCCGCCCGCGGGG
>NZ_SZYE01000051.1 GCF_005239125.1 Cellulomonas hominis
CGCCCCCGGCGCCGTGCCCGACCTGCCCTCCGCGGCGCCCGGCGCGGTGCCCGAGGCGCCGCCGAGCGAGCCCGCGGACGGCCTCGACGGCGTGGACGCCGACCTGGCCGCGCGGTTCGAGGCGGCCCGCGCCGCCGCCGCGGCGGAGGACGTCGAGCTGCGGATCACCTCGGGCAAGCGCACCGAGGAGGAGCAGCAGCGGCTCGTCGACCAGGCCGTGGCGCAGCACGGCGTGCCGGAGGCCTACCGGTGGGTGCTGCCGCCGGAGAAGTCCGCGCACGTGCAGGGAATGGCGATCGACGTGGGCGCGACCCAGGGCGCGTACTGGCTCGCGGAGCACGGGCTCGAGTTCGGGCTGTGCCAGACCTACGCCAACGAGGTGTGGCACTTCGAGAAGCTGCCGGACGGGGCGGACACGTGCCCCGAGCAGCACCCGGACTCCTCCTGGGGCTGGTGACGGCGCGCGGCCGCCGGCGGCCGGTAACCGCTGGTCCCCGTCGCGCCCGGCCTCGTACGGTCGCGGCATGACGACCGCCGAGGACCGCAGCCCGACGACCGCCCCCGAGGACCTCGGTCCCGTTCTGCACGCCCGCGCCGAGGCCACCGGCCTGAGCGGGGTCGTGCACGTCTCGGCCGGCGAGGAGGTGCTGTTCGCGCGGGCGTACGGCTGGGCCGACCGGGCGCGGGGGGTGCCCGCCTCGGTCGAGCACCGGTTCGGCGTGGCGAGCGTCGCGAAGGGGTTCACCGCGCTGGCGATCGCCTCGCTCGTCGAGGAGGGGCGGCTGGGCTGGGACGACCCGGTGCGGCCCGTGCTCGGCGACGACCTGCCGCTGGTGGACGACGGGGTGACCGTCGACCAGCTGCTCGCGCACACGTCCGGGATCGGCGACTACCTGGACGAGGGCGGCGACGGGGAGATCACCGACTACGTGCTGACCCTGCCGCCGCACGCGCTGGACGACACCGAGGCCTACCTGCCGATGCTCGCGCTGCAGCCCCAGGTGTCGGAGCCGGGCGCGGCGTTCGCGTACAGCAACGCCGGGTACGTGCTGCTGGCGCTCGTCGCGCAGCGGGTGGCGGGCGTGCCGTTCCCCGACCTCGTGACCGCGCGGGTCCTCGGGCCGGCCGGGATGTCCCGCACCGGGTTCCCGCGGTCGGACGAGCCCGCGGCGGACCTGGCGGTCGGCTACCTGGACGCCGAGGGCCCCCGGACCAACGTGCTGCACCTGCCGGTGCGGGGGAGCGGCGACGGCGGCCTCGCCACGACCGCGGCCGACCTCGCGGCGTTCTGGCCCGCGCTGACCGCCGGGCGGATCGTGTCGCCGGCGACCGTGGCGCGGCTCACCGAGCCGCTGCGGGTCGTCGAGGACGAGGGCATGCGGTACGGGCGCGGCTTCTGGCTCGGCCTCGACTCGCCCGACCTGGTCCTGGAGGGCTACGACGCCGGTGTCTCGGCGCGCACCCGGCACGACCCCGCGACCGGGGTGACGGTCACCGTGATCGCCAACACGTCCGACGGCGCGTGGCCGGTGCTGCGGGGGCCCGCGGCGGGCTGACGACGTCGGGCGGTCGGCCCCGGCGTCACGCGCCGTCGCCGTGCGGCCACTCCTCGGCGAGCACCGCGTACAGGTACGCGTCGTGCCACTCGGGAGCCCCGTCCGCGCCGCCGCGGAACGACGCGCACCGCCGCTCGTGCCCCTCGCGCCGCATCCCCAGCCGGTCGAGCAGCCGCCAGGACGGCGCGTTGCGCGGGTCGCAGCGGGCGACCACCCGGTGCGCGCCCTCGGCGCGGAAGCAGTGGTCGACCACGGCCCGGGTGGCCTCGGTGGCGTAGCCGACGCCGCCGTGCGCGGGGTGGAAGACGTATCCGACGGTCCAGGTCCGCCACGCCTCCGGCCGGTGCGGCGCCCGGTACACGTGCCCGACGAGCACCCCGTCCGCGGTGCGCTCGGCCGCCACGAACCGCGGGGTCACGGCGCCGGCGGTGCGCCGTCCCGGGTGGTGCGAGGGGCGGGACGATCCTGTGGTGGGTGGTGACCGGCCTGGTTAGTGTGGGCGCCGCCCTGCGCCGACCGCCGAGAGGACCCCCGTGGCGACACCGACGACCGACACCGCGACCGACGAGCAGGTGCCCCGACCGGGCACCGGCCTCGGCCCCTGGGGCACGTCCCGGGCGGTGTTCTGGGGCTCGGCAGCCGTCGTGGCGGTCGTCTCCGGGTTCACGATCCTGTTCCCCGACACCGCGAGCCGGGTCATCGGCGCCGTCCAGACGAACGTGGTCAGCGGGTTCGGCTGGTACTACGTGGCGCTCGTCGCCGGGTTCGTGGCCTTCGCGATCTGGCTGGGCGCGGGCCGGTGGGGCGACATCCGCCTCGGCAAGGACGACGACGAGCCCGAGTACCCGCTGATGACGTGGTTCTCGATGCTGTTCGCCACCGGCATGGGCATCGGCCTGGTGTTCTGGGGCGTCGCCGAGCCGCTGAGCCACTACGCGAACCCGAAGCCCGGCGTGACCGGGACGCCCGAGCAGCTCGCCCAGGCCGCGATGTCGCAGACGTACCTGCACTGGGGGCTGAGCGCCTGGGCGATCTACGTGGTCGTGGGGCTGTCGATCGCGTACACGGTGCACCGCAAGGGTCGACCGGTGTCGATCCGGTGGTCGCTGGAGCCGCTGCTCGGCGACCGGGTGCGCGGCCGGCTGGGCGACGCGGTCGACATCACCGCGGTCGTGGGCACGGTGTTCGGCGTGGCGACGTCGCTCGGCCTCGGCGTCCTGCAGATCACGGCGGGCCTCGACCACACCGGCATCGCGACGAGCTCGACGACGCTGCAGGTCGTGCTCATCATCGCGATCACCGGCGTCGCCACGCTGTCCGTGGTGTCCGGCCTGGACAAGGGCCTGAAGTGGCTGTCGAACATCAACGTGTCGATGGCGGGGGTGCTGCTCGTCGCCGTGCTCCTGCTGGGCCCGACGCTGTTCCTGCTCCGGGAGTTCGTGCAGTCGATCGGCACCTACCTGTCGCAGGCGATCCCGCTGATGTTCAACGTGTCGGCGTACTCCGGCGCCGAGGGCGAGGCCTGGCAGGCCGCGTGGACGACGTTCTACTGGGGCTGGTGGATCTCCTGGTCCCCGTTCGTGGGCGTGTTCATCGCGCGCATCTCGCGCGGGCGGACGGTCCGGGAGTTCGTGGGCGGCGTGCTGCTGGTCCCGACGATCGTGTGCTTCCTGTGGTTCTCCGTGCTCGGCGGCTCGGCGCTGCACCGCCAGCTGTTCGGCGGCGGCGGGCTGGTCGGCCCGGACGGCGAGGTCGTCCCGGAGAACGCGCTGTTCGACCTGCTCGCGGGGCTGCCGGGCGGGACGGTGCTGTCGATCGGCGCGATCATCCTGGTCGCCCTGTTCTTCATCACGTCCGCGGACTCCGGCGCGCTCGTGGTGTCGATGCTCTCGGCGGGCGGCGACCCGCACCCGCCCACGCCGCTGCGCGTCGTGTGGGCGGCGCTCGGCGGCGTCCTGGCGATCGCCCTGCTGCTGGCCGGGGGGCTCACCGCGCTGCAGACGGCGGCGATCCTCATCGCCCTGCCGTTCAGCGTGGTGATGATCGGGATGGTGGTCTCCACCTCCCGGGCGCTGCACGCCGAGCACACCGCGTTCCTGCGCGCCGAGCGGCGCCAGCTGCGCGCCCAGATCGACGAGCAGGTCTCGCGCCAGCTGTCCCGCCAGGTCGACCACCGGGTGGACCGGCGGTTCGACGAGCGCCTGAGCCGGTGGCGGCGCTCCCGGGAGCGCGGCGGTCGGTAGCGGCCCCGCGGTCCCGCTACGGTGGGTCGCCGGCCACGGCGACCGCGGCCGGCTCCCCGGCGACCGGACCGCACCGGCCCGCGCCGCCGGTCCGCACCCCCCCGCACCAGGAAGCCGCATGCCCCGCGCCACCCCCGCACCGTCCACCGCCCGGCCCGCCGCGCCGGCCCCCGCCGAGCACCTCGGGCACGGCCTGCGCACCCGGCACCTGACGATGATGGGGCTCGGTTCCGCCATCGGCGCCGGGCTGTTCCTCGGCAGCGGTGTCGGCATCGCGACCGCGGGCCCGGCGGTGCTGGTGTCCTACGCGCTCGCCGGCGTGCTCGTCGTGCTGGTGATGCGGATGCTCGCCGAGATGGCCTCCGCGCTGCCGGCGAGCGGGTCGTTCTCCGTGTACGCCGAGGCGGCGCTCGGTCGCTGGGCCGGGTTCACGCTGGGCTGGGTCTACTGGTTCACGCTGATCATGGTGCTCGGCGCCGAGGTCACCGGCGTGGCCCGGATCGTGACCGGCTGGGCGCCGGGCGTGCCGCAGTGGCTGGTCGCGCTCGTGGTCGTCGCGGTGTTCGCCGTGGCGAACCTCGCGGGCGTGCGCAAGTTCGGCGAGCTCGAGTTCTGGTTCGCGCTGGTCAAGGTCGCGGCGATCGTGGTGTTCCTGGTGCTCGGGGTGCTGCTGGTGCTGGGGCTGCTGCCCGGGACCGATCCCGTCGGGACGACGAACCTGCTCGGCCACGGCGGCTTCGCGCCCGCGGGGCTCGGCGGGGTCGCGGCGGGGCTGCTGGTCGTCGTGTTCGCGTTCGGCGGCATCGAGATCGTGACGATCGCCGCGGCGGAGGCGCGCGACCCGCAGCGCGCGGTCGGCCGGGCCACCCGCACCATCCTGTGGCGCATCCTGCTGTTCTACGTCGGCTCGGTGGCGATCATGGTGCTCGTGCTGCCGTGGGACGCCCCGGTGCTCCAGGAGGGCCCGTTCGTCGCGGTGCTCGACGTGGCCGGGTTGCCCGGTGCGGCGCGGCTGATGGAGGCCGTCGTGGTCGTGGCGCTGCTCTCGGCGTTCAACGCCAACGTGTACGCGACGTCCCGGATGGCCTACTCGCTGGCCGCCCGCGGGGACGGGCCCGCGGTGCTGCGCCGGGTGTCCGGCCGCGACGTGCCGTGGGTCGCCGTGCTCGTGTCGGTCGCGTTCGGCGTGGTGGCCGTCGGGCTGAACTGGGCGCTGCCGGACACGCTCCTGGGCATCCTGCTGAACGCGGTCGGCGCGGCGCTGCTGGTGGTCTGGGTGCTGGTGGCGGTCGCGCAGCTGCGGCTGCGGCCGCGGCTGGAGGCGGAGGCCCGGTCGCGCGGGGAGGAGCTGCCGCTGCGGATGTGGGGCTACCCGTGGCTGACCTGGGCGACGCTGGCCGCGCTGGCCGGGCTGGTGGCGCTGATGCTCGCGGACGGGTCCGCGCGCGGCCAGCTGCTCTCCACCGCGGGGCTGGTCGCCGTGGTCGTCGGGATCTACGGGGTGACGGCGCTGGTCCGCCGGCGCCGGGCCGCGGCGGTGGCGCGGGCCTGACCGCGGGCCGCGGTCACAGCCCGAGCAGCAGGCTCGCCGCGATCGCCGTCATCACGAGGGCGATCACCCCGTCCAGGACCCGCCACGCCCCGGGCCGCGCGAACAGCGGGCGCAGCAGCCGCGCGCCGTAGCCGAGGCCGGTGAACCACAGCAGGCTGCCCAGCACCGCGCCGCCGCCGAACCACCAGCGGTCCCCGCCGTGGGTGCCCGCCACCGAGCCCAGCAGCACGACGGTGTCCAGGTAGACGTGGGGGTTGAGCCAGGTCAGCGCGAGGCAGGTGGCGACGACGGGCCAGACCCGCCGCGGGGTGGCGTCGCCGTCGTCCGCGGTGAGCGCCGCGCCCGGGCGCAGCGCCCGCCGGGCCGCCACGACGGCGTAGCCGAGCAGGAACGCCGCCCCCGCCAGCCGGGCGACCGTCAGCACGGCCGGGTGCCGGTCGACGAGCGTGCCCAGCCCGGCCACCCCGGCGGCGATCAGGACCGCGTCCGACAGTGCGCACACGGCGACGACCGGCAGCACGTGCTCCCGGCGCAGGCCGGTGCGGAGCACGAAGGCGTTCTGCGCGCCGATGGCGACGATGAGCGACAGGCCGAAGGCGAGGCCGGTGAGCGCGGCGGTGAGGGAGGGGGGCACGCGGCCGACCGTAGGGCCCACGGGTGCCATCAGTCCAACGACTGAATTCTATAGCGCATCAGCCGCGCTGATGGGACCTCCGGCCCCCGCAGGACGCGCGCGGCTCGGTAGGGTCCCCGCATGGCCGAGGTCGACCTCCCGCAGCTCCGCGCCCTGCTCGCCGTCGTGGACGAGGGCTCGTTCGAGGGCGCCGCCGTGGCCCTGCACCTCACGCAGTCGGCGGTGAGCCAGCGGATCCGCGCGCTGGAGACCGCCGTCGGGCAGGTGCTGGTGCGCCGCGCCCGGCCCGCCGGGGTCACGGCCGCGGGGGAGGTCTACCTCCGGCTCGCCCGCCAGGTCGTGGCGCTGGCCGACGAGGCGCACGCCGCGGTGACCGCCGGGGCGACGTCCGGCCGCCCGGTGCTGCCGATCGCGGTGAACTCGGACTCGCTCGGCACCTGGGTGCTGCCGGCGCTGGCCACGCTCGCCGACGAGATCGTGTTCGACCTGCACCGCGAGGACCAGGACCACTCCGCCGACCTGCTGCGCGAGGGCACCGTGGTCGCGGCCATCACCACGGCCGCCCGCCCGGTGCAGGGCTGCACCTCCCACCGGCTCGGCGTGCTGCGGTACCGGCCGATGATCGCGGTGCACCGGGCCGCGGCGCTGCTCCCGGACGGCCCGACGCCGTCCGCCCTCGCGAGCGCCCCGCTCGTGGTGTTCGACCGCAAGGACGACCTGCAGGACCGCTACCTGCGCGGGCGCGGTGCGGACCCGGCGCTGCCCCCGCGGCACCACGTGCCCGCGTCGGCGGACTTCACGCTGGCGGTCCGGCTCGGCCTCGGGTGGGGCATGCTGCCCGACGCCGACGCGAGCGCGGGTGAGGCGGACGGCACGCTCGTCGACCTGGACCCCGGGCGGCACGTCGACGTGACGCTGCACTGGCAGCAGTGGACCGTGCGGACCGCGGCGCTGGAGCGCACCGGGGCGGCGGTCCGGGCGGCCGCGGCGGCCTACCTGCGCTGAGCCGGGGCGCCCGCCGCCGCGGCCGGTGCCGGGCGGACGCCGTCAGGTCTCGTCGAACACCGGGTGCCGGTGCGGCGGCTGCGGCGGGCTCGGGTGCTGCTCCAGGGGCGGCTGCGGGCGCTCCTGCTCGGGCGCGGCCGTCGTGAGGTGCACCGGCTCGCCGTGGTGGTCGAGCCGCGCCTCCTCGCCGGACAGCAGCCGGTAGGCCACCACGTCGTGCCGCACGTCGACCTCGACCCGGGCGCCCGCCTGCAGCACCGTGAACGCGATGCGCGTCAGCCGGCGGGGGAGCCGCGGCGCCAGCCGCACCGCGTCGCCCCGCTGCCGCAGCCCGCCCAGGCCGACGACCAGCCCCGTCCACGCGCCCGCGAGCGCCGCGACGTGCAGCCCCTCGGCGGTGGACGCGCGCAGGTCGGACAGGTCGATGAGGGCGCACTCCCGGGCGTACGCGTAGGCGAGGTCCGGGTGGCCGACCTCGGCGGCGACGACCGCCTGCGCGGGCGCCGACAGCGACGAGTCCCGGACGGTGATCGCCTCGTAGTACGCGAAGTCGCGGCGCTTCTGCTCGACGGGGATGTCGTCGCCGGCCACGTGCAGGGCCAGCACCAGGTCGGCCTGCTTGGTGACCTGCCGCCGGTAGAGCTCGACGAACGGGTGGTGCTCCTGCAGCGGGTACCGCGTGTTCTCCGCGGCGCCGAAGTCCCACGGGGCGTGCCGGGTGAAGCCCTCGTGCTGCTCGGTGACGCCGAGCTCCGCGGAGTACGGCACGAGCATCCGGTCCGCCGCGCGGCGCCACTCGGCACGCTCCGTGGCCGTCACGCCGAGCCGGGTCGCGACGTCGGGGTGCCGCTCGCAGGCGTCGGCCGCGGCGCGGAGGTTCTCCCGCGCCACGAGGTTCGTGTAGGTGTTGTTGTCGACGACGGCGGTGTACTCGTCCGGGCCGGTGACCCCGTCGATCCGGAACCCCTCCGGGGTGTGGTGGCCCCGGCCGGCCCACAGCCGCGCGGTCGGCACCAGCAGGTCGACGGCGACGTCCCGGTCGAACACCGCGTCGCCGGTCGCGGCGACGTGCCGGGCGGCGGCGCACCCGACGCCGGCGTTCACGTGGTACGCCGCGGTGCCGGCGGGCCAGTAGCCGGAGCACTCCCGCCCGCTGATGGTCCGCCACGGGAACGTGACCCCCGGCAGCCCGAGCTCGGCCGCCCGGGCGCGGGCCGCGGGCAGCGTGGCGTGCCGCCAGCGCAGGTGGTCCGCCGCGGCGCGGGGCAGGACGTGGTCCAGCACCGGGAGCACGAAGCACTCCGAGTCCCAGAACGTGTGCCCGTGGTACCCGGTGCCCGCCAGCCCCTTCGCCCGGATCCCCGCGCCGTCCGCCTGCGCCGCGGCCTGCACCACCTGGAGCAGCGCGTACCGGGCCGCCCGCTGCAGCTCGTCGTCGCCCTCCACCTGGACGTCGCCGCGCGCCCAGATCCCCGCGAGCTCGGCCTCCTGCTCGTGCCGCAGGCCCGACCAGCCCGCCAGCCGGGCCCCGCGCAGCTCGGCGTCCGCCCGGGTGTGCAGCGCCCCGGCGTCCGTCCCGCCCGCGTACGCGGCGAGCACGACGACCTCGACGGCCTGACCCGCGCGCAGGTCGACGGCGAGGACCGCGCCGGCCGGGTCGTCGGTCGACCACCGGGGCCTCGCGCCCTCGTCGGCGGTCACCTCGTGCGCGGTGCGCACCACCACCTCGTGCCCCGAGCGCTCCGCCCGCTGGTGCACCGCCGAGCCCTCGGGGTCGTGCCGGCAGGTCAGCGTGCGCACGCCCGGCTCGTGCGCGGGCGGCGCACCCGCGTGCCCGCAGCCGGGCACCGGCCGCGCGGTCAGCGTCACGTCGGACTCGGCCCGGACCCGCCAGCGGGTCGCGACGACGCCGCGGCGGGTCAGCGGCACGAGCCGCCGGGTGCTCAGGACGACGGTGGCGCCGGTGGACGGCGCGGTCCAGCGCTGCTCGCGGTCGAGGACGCCGCGACGCAGGTCGAGGACCCGGTCGTCGTGGTGCCGGTCGCCGGCCGGGCCGGGGCCGGCCCCGGGGTCGTCGTCGCCCGGGGCCGCGTCCACCGGGTCGCCGTCGACGGACCAGCCGAGGGCCCACGCGTCGACGACCGGGACCAGCACCTCGTCCACCGCCGGGTCGGCGTACGCCCGCTCGGCGTAGGTGTGCGGCACCTCCTCGTACACGGTGGCGAGCAGCGTGCCGGGGCCCAGCCCGTGGCCGGGCCGCTCGGGCACGGCGCGCACGCCGAGGTAGCCGTTCGACAGCGTCAGCACGGAGGCGGCGGCCGCGGGGTGGTGCAGGTCCAGGCGGGACTGCCGGACGTGCCAGGGGTCGTCGGATCGGTGGAGCACGGGGTCACTCCACCACAGCGCCCCCGGCACGGCGCGGGGAGCGCCGGCCGGCGGGGCGGTCAGCCCAGCAGGCCGCGGAGGTCGTCGGGCGTCAGGGTGGTCGAGAACAGGTCGCCGTCGTCCAGCACCGCGTCCACCAGCGCGGCCTTGCGCGCCTGGAGCGCCACCACCTTCTCCTCGATGGTGCCCTCGGCGATCAGCCGGTAGACCAGCACCGGCCGGTCCTGCCCGATGCGGTGCGCCCGGTCGACGGCCTGCTGCTCCGCGGCGGGGTTCCACCACGGGTCGAGCAGGAACACGTAGTCGGCCTCGGTCAGGTTCAGCCCGGTGCCGCCCGCCTTGAGGCTGAGCAGGAACACCGGCGCGTCGCCGGTGCGGAACTCGTCGACCACCTCGCCGCGCCGGGTGGTCGAGCCGTCCAGGTAGACGTACGGCACGCCGGCGGCGTCCAGGCGGTCCGCCGCACGCGCGAGGTAGGACGTGAACTGGCTGAACACCAGCGCGCGGTGCCCCTCGGCGACGACGTCGTCCAGCTGCTCCAGCAGGGCGTCGAGCTTGGCGGACGGGATGCCGGCCAGCGCCGGGTCGATGAGCGAGGCGTCCAGCGCGAGCATCCGCAGCAGGGTCAGCGACCGGTAGACGATGAACCGCTGCCGGTCCAGGTCGTCGATCAGGCCGAGCACCTTCTGCCGCTCGCGCTGCAGGTACCGGTCGTAGACGTCGCGGTGGGCGGGGTCCAGGGCGACGGTGAGGGTCTGCTCCTGCTTCTCCGGCAGGTCGGCCGCGACCAGGTCCTTGGTGCGGCGCAGCAGGAACGGGCGGATCCGGCGCCGCAGCCGCTCGAGCCGGCCGGCCCGCAGCCGGGCGGCCGACTCGGGCAGGTCGCCCGCGCCGGGGCCGGTCGCGATCCCGGCGTGCGCGTCCTCGATCGGCCGGACGTACTGCAGCGCGAACGTCGCGGCGGGCGGCAGCAGCCCGGGCGCCACCAGGTCCAGCAGCGCGTGCAGCTCGGTGAGCGAGTTCTCCACGGGGGTGCCGCTGAGGGCGAGCACGAACGGGGCACCCAGGTCCTTGGCCGCGCGGTGCACGCGCGACGCCGGGTTCTTCACCTGCTGCGCCTCGTCCAGCACGACGCCCGCCCAGCCGACCGCGGCGTACGCCGCCGCGTCCAGGCGGAGCAGGGCGTAGGACGTGACGACGACGTCGGCGCCGGCGGCCACGTCCGCGAGCGGGACCGGACCGGCCGCCTGGGTCGCCTCGACGCGCCGGACGGTGAGCCCCGGGGTGAACCGGGCGGCCTCCGCGACCCAGTTCGGGGTGACCGAGGTGGGGGCGACGACGAGGAACGGGCGGTGCTCCTCGACCTCGCCGCGGGACTCGACGGCGTGCTGCAGCAGCGCCAGGGTCTGCAGCGTCTTGCCGAGCCCCATGTCGTCGGCCAGGATCCCGCCGAGCCGGTGCCGCCAGAGGAACGCGAGCCAGGCGAGTCCCTCGGCCTGGTAGGGGCGCAGGTCCGCCCGGAGCCCGGCCGGCACCGGCACGGGGGCCGGGGCGTCGCCGGCGGCCTCGGCCAGCAGCCCGCGCCACGCGTCGGGCGGCTCCGCCTCGTCGGCCAGCGCGGCGAGGTCCGCCCACAGGCTGGTCTGGTGCCGGCTCACCCGCAGCCCCGTCTCCCACTCGGCCAGCTCGCGCGCCTCGGCGACCAGCGCCGCCAGCGGCTCGAGCGCCGGGTGGTCGAGCGACAGGTAGGTGTGGTCGACCAGGCGCAGCCGCCGGCGCCCCTGCGCGAGCGCCGTGAACAGCGGCCCGAACGGCACCGTGCGGCCGCCGATCGTCACGGTCACGCCGAGGTCGAACCAGTCGGTCCGCTCGCTGGGCTGCGCCGTGACGGTGAGCACCGGGGCGTCGTGCAGGACCCGGTAGTCGGGGACGGTGCCGACCGTGTCGACCCGCACGCCCCGCAGCGCGGCGATGCGCGGGAGGGCCCCGGTGACGAAGTCGGCGGCGTCGGCGTCCCGCAGCGTGGCGGGCAGCGCGAGCGGCGGGTGGGCGTCCGGGCCGGGGTCGGGCGTCCCGGGTGCCCCGGCGTCGTCCGCCCCGTCCGGCCAGCCGCCCGGCACCAGGTCCGCCGGCACCAGCGTCCGCGGGTCGGGGGCCGGTCCCGAGCGGGCGTGCCCGTCCCACCGCCAGGTGAGGTCGACCACGCGGCCGGGCAGGTGCCGGACGGTCAGGACGAGCGTCGGCGGAGCGGGCGGCGGGACCACGACCGAGCCGTCGGCGCTCCCCACGTCGAGCCCCGCGCGCAGGGCGGGCAGCCGCTCGCGCAGGAAGGCGCCGGCCTGGTCCGCCGGGACGACGACGCCCGCGCGGAGCGCGTCCGCGACCGTCCGCCCGCCGGCGGTGTCCCCGAGCAGGGCGAGCTGCTGCGGGCCGAGCGGCTCGGCCGTCGGGGCGAGCAGCACGCGGCGCGGGTGGGCGGGGTCCACGACGTAGACGCCGTGGTCGCCGATCGCGTGCGCGTGCGCGACCGGGTGCGCCTCGCCGTCGACGGTGAGGTGCGCCGCGACGCGCAGGCCGCCCGGGCCGTCGGGGCCGTCGGCGGTGCGGGCGACGTCCAGCCCGAGCCGGGCCGCGCCCGCCCGCCGCACCTCGGCGCCGGCCCCCGAGCCGACCAGCACGATCCCGAGCGCCTGCGCCTGGTCCAGCAGGTCCCACAGCACGGGGTTCGCGAAGTCGTCGAGGTACACCCACGCCGCGTCCTGGCCCGGCACCGGCGGCTCCGCGGCACGGTGCAGGGCGCCGACCTGGCAGAACCAGCGGTGCTGCTCGGGGTCCAGGTCGAGCCGGGCCCGCAGGTGCGGGATGTTCGCCCAGGTGACGCTGCCCCGGGTCCAGCCCCGGTCGGTGCGGGTCACGGGCCGGACGCCCAGCCGGTAGCCGGCCGTCGCGGGGTCCGGGGGCTCACCGGGGCCGCGGGCGACGGCCGTGCGGGAGACGGGGCCGTTCCAGCGCTCGCGGGTGCGGGGCGTGAGCTCGCGGAGCTCGACCTGCAGCCCGGCACGTCGGCTGCGCGCGGCGGGGGCGTCGGCACCCCAGGCGAGCAGCCCGTCGAGCACCGCGCGCCAGTCGCCGGCCGGGTCGCCGGGTCCGCCCGCCGGGTCGGCGGGGGACGGGACGGCGGGCACGGCCCCGATGCTGCCACACGGGCCCGACAGCCCCGCGCGCGAGCCGCCCGGTGGGCGCCGCCGCCCGGCCGGCGCCGCCCCTCCTGGCCGCCCCTCCGCGTCGCCCCTCCGCGCCGAGGGGGCAACCGACACGTCGAGCGAGTACCCACTGGGTACTCGCTCGACGTGTCGACTACTCGCTCGCGCCGGCCGCGCGGCTCGGGGCCGGCCGCGCGGCGCCGGCCGCGCGGCCGGCGCGGTCAGGCCGGCTCGACCTCCGCCAGGACCGCGGTCAGCTGCTCCCGGGTGGTGGCGTCGAGCACGCGCTGCACGCGCTCGGTGTCGCTGAACACCAGGGCGATCCGGGACAGCAGCGACAGGTGCTCGTCGCCGACGCCCGCGATCCCGACGACGACCCGGACCGGGTTGCCGTCCCAGTCGAGCGGCTCCTCGTACCGGACGAGGCACACGGCGGACCGGTGGATCGCCCCCTTGGCCGCGTTGGTGCCGTGCGGGATCGCCAGGTAGCTGCCCATGTACGTGGAGATGGTCAGCTCGCGCTCGAACATCGCGTCCACGTACCCCGGCTCGACCGCGCCCGAGCCGACCAGCAGCGCACCCGCCTCCCGGATGGCGTCGTCCTTGGTGCGGGCGCTGCCCGCGGGGACGACCAGGTCGGCGCTCAGCAGCTCGGTCATGGCGTGCTCCTCTCCGCCGTCTCCGCCTGCGACTGCGCCTGGGCCGCCCGCACGACGTCGTCGTAGACCGGGCTGGACAGGAAGTTGTCGACGGAGACGTGCCGTGCGCTGGGCGCGTGCCGGCGGGCCCGGTCGGTCAGCTCGCGCTGCGTGATGACCAGGTCGACGTCGTCCTCCAGGTTGGCGACGGCCTTGTTGACCACGGTGATGTCGCCGCGGCCGGCCTTCTTGAGCTTGTCGCGCAGGATGCTCGCGCCCATCGCGGACGACCCCATGCCGGCGTCGCACGCGAACACGATCGAGCGGACGGGCGCCGCCGTGGACCCCGCGGCGCCGTCGGTCGGGCCGGCGCCGCCGGTGGTGGCCGTGCCGGCGCCGACCGTGGCGGCCATCGCGTCGAGCGCGGCCGACGACTTGCCCTTGTTGGCCTCGGTCTGGGCGATCGCGGCCGCGAGGTCGCCGCCGCCCGCCGCGAGGTCCCGCTTCCGCGAGGCCCGCAGGATGACCGCGGCCACCAGGAACGTCACGACGAAGGCCAGGACCACCGAGAGCGTGACCCCGACGAACGAGTCCCGTGGCGTCGCCGCGAACACCGCGATGATCGACCCCGGTGCCGCCGGACCGCGCAGGCCGCTGCCGAACACCACGTTGGTCGCGATGCCGGTGGCGCCGCCGAGGATCGCCGCGATGATCAGCGTCGGCTTCATGAGCACGAACGGGAAGTACACCTCGTGGATGCCGCCGATGAACTGCACGACCGCCGCGCCGGGGGCGGACGAGCGCGCCGCCCCGACGCCGAAGAACGTGTAGGCCATCAGGATGCCCAGGCCGGGGCCGGGGTTGGACTCGACCAGGAACAGCAGCGACTTGCCCTGCTCGACGACCTCCTGGGCGCCCAGGGGCACCAGGACGCCGTTGCCGATGGCGTTGTTGAGGAACAGCACCTTCGCCGGCTCGACGACCACGGCCATCAGCGGCATGAGGTGGTTGTCGGCCATCCAGGACACGACGTTGCCGAGCGCGTCGGAGACGCTGGTGATGATCGGCGCGAACCCGAAGAACGCCGCCACGGCCATCGCGGCACCGAGGATGCCGGCCGAGAACATGTCGACGAGCATCTCGAAGCCGGGCTTGATCTTGCCGGCCCAGAGCGCGTCGACCTTCTTGATCACCCACGCGGACAGCGGGCCGACCACCATCGCGCCGAGGAACATCGGCACGGTGGAGCCGGTGATCATGCCGACGGCCACGATGGACGCGACGACGCCGCCGCGCTCCTTGTAGACGATGCGCCCGCCCGCGTTGGCGATCAGGATCGGCAGCAGGTAGGTGACCATCGGGCCGACGAGCCCGATGTACTGCTGGAACGTGGTGCCGTCGTCGGCGAGCGCGAGCTGCGTCGCGGCGCCCTGCCAGCTGCCGGGGTCGTCGGCGTTGCCGAACCCGCCGAGGATGCCGTTCGGCAGCCAGCCGACGGCGATGAACAGCGACGTGATCAGGCCCCAGGCGAGGAACGCCGGGAGGTTCGGCATGATCATGGCGCTCAGGAACGCCCCGAACCGCTGGACGCGGACCTGGGCCTGCTTGCCCCGCGACGGGGCGGGGGCGGTGGTGGCGGCTGCGGTGGACACGGGGTTCACACCTCCCCGTCACGGGGGGTCGGCCGGGCGCTGCCCGGCGCGGAGAGGATCCTCATTGACCTGCTCCTTCGTGGTGGTGGACGGCTGCCTGCCGGCAGGCGCGTCACGGCTCGATGGTGACCTTGATGCCCGCGCCCGTGCGGACGACGTCGATGCCCTCGGCGACCTGGTCCAGCGGCAGCCGGTGGGTGATGAGGTCGGCGACGGGGACGCTCCCGTCGGCGATGTGCGCCAGCGCCTGGCGGTTGTGCTCGGGGCTGGACCCGTTCGCCCCGAAGACGGCGAGCTCGCGGTAGTGCACGACGTTGGAGTCGAACGTGATGGTCGGCCGGTCCTTGGGCAGGCCGCCGAACAGGCTGAGCCGGCCCTGGGGCGCCAGCATCTGCAGCGCCTGCTCCTGCGCGGCGCCCGAGGCGGCGGCGGTGATGACCACCGAGGGGCCGCGGCGGTCGGTGGCCTCCTTGACGGCCTCGACCGGGTCGACCTCGGCGGCGCAGATCGCGACGTCGGGGTGCACGACCGCGGCGGCGAGGTCGAGGCGCTCGCGGCTGAGCTCGACCAGGACCACCTTCTCGGCGCCGCGGGCCCGGGCCAGGCGGACGTGCAGGCAGCCGATCGGGCCGGACCCGACCACCACGACGACGTCCCCCTTGTGCACGTCGACGATCTCCTGGGCGTTGATCGCGCAGGCGAACGGCTCGGCGACCGAGGCCTCGGCGAACGAGACGTTGTCCGGGATCCGGTTCAGGCCGTCGACCTTCAGCACCTCGCGGGGCACGATCATGTACGGCGCGAACCCGCCGTCGAAGTCGTACCCCATCGACACCTGGTTCGGGCAGATGGTCATGGCGCCCGCGCGGCAGAACTCGCACTCGCCGCAGGGGATGGCCGCGATGACCTGGACGCGGTCGCCCGGCGCCCAGCCCTCGACGCCGGCGCCGACCTCCACGACCTCCCCGGCGATCTCGTGGCCCATGACCCGCGGCGGCCGGATGCGCAGGTGGCCGGAGGTCGAGATCTTGACGTCGGTGCCGCACATCGAGGTGGCGCGGACCCGGATCTTGACCTCGCCGTCCTGCGGCGTCGGCTCGGGCGCCTCCTCGAGGCGCACGTCACCGGGGGCGTAGAAGCGGAAGACCTTCATCTCTCTCCTTGGGGCTCAGGCCCGCACGACGCGCGGGCCGGCGGACTCGATCTCGTCGGCGAGCTCCGGGGCGACGCCGCTGTCGGTGACGACGGCGTCGACGCGGCCGAGCGGCGCCACGACGGCGAGCTCGGTGCGGCCGACCTTGGTGTGGTCCGCGAGCACGACGGTGCGGGCCGCGGCGGCCACGAGCGCGCGCTTCACGGTGGCCTCGGCGAGGTCGGGCGTGGACAGCCCGGCCTCGACGCTCAGCCCGTTGGTGCCGAGGAACGCCACGTCGACCCGGATGTCGGCGAGCGCGCGCTCGGCCCAGGACCCGACGGCGGCGAGCGTGCGGGGGCGCACGGTGCCGCCGACCAGGTGCAGGGTCACGAGGGGGAGCGCGGCCAGCACGGTGGCGACCGGCAGGGCGTGCGTGACGACGGTCAGCTCGCGGTCGGCGGGCAGCATCTCGGCGAGCCGCACGGTGGTCGACCCGGCGTCGAGGATCACCGACCCGCCCTCCGGCAGCTCGTCCAGGGCGGCCTTCGCGATCCGGTCCTTCTCGGCGCCGAGCTCGTGCTCGCGCTGGGCGAGGGCGGGCTCGTAGCCGAGCCGCTCGACCGGCACGGCACCGCCGTGCACGCGGTGCACGAGGCCCATGCGCTCGAGCGCCGTGAGGTCGCGGCGCACCGTCTCGGGCGTCACGTCCAGCTCGGCGGCGAGCTGCTGCACCTCGACGCGGCCCGCGGTGCGGGCGGTGGCGAGGATCAGCGCGTGGCGCTCGGGCGGGTACACGACGGCGGTGTCCTGTCTCCGGGGTGCGGCCCGTGCTGGCGCCGCGTCGGGCCTCGGTGCCCGGCAGTGCCCACTGTGGCGGAGGACACACGTGAAGTCAACAAAAACGGGGGAACCCAGACCGAACCAAACAGCGATGCGGGGGCAAACGCAGGTCGGGTGCCGTCGCGGGTGCGCGTCCCCGAGTTCGTGACTGCGGGAACAACGGGGCCGCGCGGGGCGTTGGGGAGGGCAGGATGAAGAAGCGATACGAAGACCTCGAGATGCAGGACGGCACCGTCGTGCGCTACCAGCGTCACGGCAACGGCGGCGGGCTCGTCGCCAAGGGCGCCGTCGTCGACGACACGGCGTACGTCGCGGACTCCGCCTGGGTGGACCCGGGAGCCCGCGTGGAGGCGCGCGCCCGGATCGGGCAGCACTGCTGGGTGGAGCCCGGTGCCCGCGTGGAGGTGGCGGCGACCGTCGGGTCGCACGTGCACCTGGCCCGCGGTGCCACCGTCGGCGCCGGCGCCTCCGTGGGCGTGCGCGCCGAGATCGGCGCCGACGCCCGGCTGGAGCCCCGCGCGGTCGTGGCGCCCGAGTCGCGGGTGGAGCCCGGCGCTGTCGTGCCCGGCACCGCCGTCCGCGGCGGCCGCCGCCTCGACCGGCACCTGGTGGCCTGACCGCCTGACCTGCCCCTGACGACCCGGGCCGCTGCGGCGGGCCGGGTCGTCGTCGTGCCCGCAGCCGGTGCCGCCGCCGAGGTCGAGGGTTTCCCGCTGCCGGGCGGGCGGAGACCCTCGACCTCGCCGCGAACCCTCGACCTCGGCGGGTCGGTCAGCGGCCCGCCGGGCGGCGCTCGCCCGCCAGGACCGGGAACGGCAGCGTGTTGTCGGCGGGCGGCAGCGGGCACGTGCCGTGGTCGCTGAAGGCGCACGGCGCGTTCTCGGCGCGGTTCAGGTCGAGGACCACGGAGCCGTCCGGGCGCGGGTCGACGGCCAGCAGCCGGAACGCTGCCGTCTCGCGGCCGTTGCTGGCATCGCGGAACCAGATCGCGGGCTGGCCGCCTCCGGCCACCTGGAGCACGTGCTCCGCGCCGTCGTGGGTGAAGCGGACGTGCCCCGCGACGTCGCGGCGGTGCCGTACCCCGCCCGCGACCGAGCCCGTCTCCTCGACGGTGCCCGCGGCAGCCGGCTCGAAGCGTGCGGTCAGCACCCAGGCGGGGTCGTGGGGGAACCGCGGGACGCCGGTGAACGCGGTCACGGCGGGGGCGAGCGGGTCGCGCACCCGGACCCCGCGGTTCAGCGGGCCGCGGCCGACCGTCTCCAGGAGGCGGTCCCCGGCGCGCAGGTCGCCGACGGCACCGCCGGCAGGCGTCCACACGACGGCGGCCGCGCCGAGCGGGGCGCCGTCGAGCGTGAGCGCCCGGTCCGGCGTGCCCGCCGGACCGCTGCCGGGGTCGACGTGGATACCGGCGTCGTCGGCCCACCACAGGCCCGGCAGGTCGTCGTAGGCCGTCGGCGTCCCGGTCAGCCAGTGCAGGGCGGTGAGGCTGAGCCAGCCGTACGGGTCGGCGAGCTCGGCGTCCCGGGCCGCGGCCCAGGCGCGCCAGCCGGCCAGGGCGGCTGGATCGTCGGTGCTGGTCACGGGGGTGCTCCTCGGGGTGCGCGCGGTCGGGGAGACGCTAACCGCGCCCCGGGGGTCGCGGTGCCCGGTCGCGGGGGCTGAGACGACGTGACCGGTGGTCCGCGCGGGGCGGGTCCCCGGCGCGCGGCCCGCCGCGCGGCCCGGCCGCGCCGCCGCGATACTGACCGGCATGCCGACGTTCGCCGCCCTCGCCGCCCGTGCGGAGGACCGGGTCACCTCCGCCGTCGTCCGCCTGCTGTCCCGCCGCGGGTACACCCCCCGCGTGGTCGCCTACCCGTCGTACGGGACCGTCCACCGTTCGCGGGTGCGCGCCCGGGTGCTGCTCACCGCGCCGGACGCGCCGACGCCGGGCAGCATCGCCCGCCGGGGCTGGCGGAACCTGCTGTCGGCCGAGCTGCCGGACGCCGAGGTGCGGGTCCGCGCGCAGCCCGGCGAGGGGCCGGACCTGCTGGTGGCGCGCACGGACCGCGGGGGCTACCTGGACGCGTGGCTGGACGTCCCGCTGGAGCCGGGCTGGCAGACGCTCTACCTCTCGGTGGGCGAGGACGCCGACGTGCCGGCGCCGGTCCAGGTGGTCGACCCCGCGGCGACGCACGGCATCGTGAGCGACATCGACGACACGGTGCTCGTGACGATGGTCCCGCGCCCGCACCTCGCGGCGTGGAACTTCCTGGTCCGGTCGGAGGCGCGCCGCAAGCCGGTACCCGGCATGCCCGAGCTGTACGGGCGGCTCACCGCCACGCACCCGGACGCCCCGGTCTTCTACCTGTCGACCGGCGCGTGGAACACGGCGAGCGCCCTGTCCCGGTTCCTGCACCGCGTGGGGCTGCCCCAGGGGTCGCTGCTGCTCACGGACCTGGGGCCGACGGGCGCCGCGCTGATGCGCTCCGGGCGGGAGCACAAGGCGGCGACGCTGCGCCGGCTCGCCGAGGAGCTGCCCGGACTGCAGTGGATCCTCGTCGGGGACGACGGACAGCACGACCCGCAGGTCTACGAGACGTTCGCGGCGGAGAACCCCGGCCGGGTCGCGGCCATCGCCGTGCGGGAGCTGTCGGTCGGCGAGCAGGTGGCCCAGAACGGCCTGCCCGGGCCGACGCCGGCCACCCGGCGCGCGGTCGACGAGCTGGAGCGGTCGTCGGTGGTGACCGTGCACGCGCCCGACGGGCGCGCCCTGGCGGACCAGCTCGCGGAGGCGGGCGTCATCGGCTGACGGGCCGCGGCCTCAGGCCGCCGGGTCCGCCCGCCCGAACACCTGGCGCAGCGCGCGCCGGGCGGCGTACCAGCCGGACAGGCCGTGCACGCCCGGCCCCGGGGGCGCGGACGCCGAGCACAGGTACACCCCGGGAGCCCCGGTGGCGAACGGGTCGAGCCGCGGCGTCGGCCGGGTGAACATGCCGACCAGGGAGATCGCCCCGCCCGAGATGTCGCCGCCGACCAGGTTGGCGTCGTGCTCGGCGAGCCGGGCCGCGGGGATGCCCTGCGACGCGACGACGGTGTCCCGGAACCCGGGCGCGAACCGCTCGATCTGCCGGACGACCGTCTCGGTCGGGTCGACGTCGGACCCGGCCGGCACGTGCGCGTACGCCCACACCGGGCGCAGCCCGCCGGACACCCGCCCGTGGTCGAGGGACGCCGGGTCCGACAGCAGCGTCAGCGGCTGCTCGGCGTGCCGGCCGCGGCCGACGGCGCGCTCCGCGGCGACCACCTGGTCCCGGCTGCCGCCGAGGTGCACGGTCCCCGCCCGGTGCACGTCGGGGTGCGCCCACGGGATCGGCCCGTCGACGACGAGGTCGACCTTGGCGGCGGCGTTCCCGTACCGGAAGCCGGCGTACGCGCGCACCAGGTGCGGCGGCATCGCGTCGCCGAACACCTGCGCCACCAGCCGCGGCCCGGTGTCGAACAGGTAGGCGCGTGCGGGCGGCAGGTCGGCGCGCCGGGCGACCGGGTGCCCGGTGACGACCCGGCCGCCGAGCCGCACCAGGTCCGCGAGCAGCGCGTCGGCGATCGCCTGCGACCCGCCGCGCACCACCGGCCAGCCGTGCCCCGCGTGGGCGAGCGTCGTGAGCAGCACCGCCGTGCCCGCCGCGGCCAGGGACGGCAGCGGGGTGATGGCGTGCCCGGCGACCCCGGTGAGCAGCGCGGCGCCCTCCTCGGTGCGCAGCGCCGACGGCACGACCGACTGGCCGTTGCGCAGCACCGCGAGCGCGAACCGGGCCGCGGTGACGGCGGACCGGGGCGTCGCCCCCGCCGGGACGCTCCGGTGGTCGCCGAGCGCCAGCGCGACGACGTCCTCCCACCGCTCCGCGAGCGGGCCGAACGTGTCCCGCCAGGCGGGGCCGTCCGCCCCGAGCCCGTCGGCGGTGCGGTCCAGGTCCCGGTAGGCGATCGCCGCCCGGCCGCCGTCCAGCGGCTGCGCGAACGACGCGGCGGGCGTGAGCAGGTCCAGCCGCTCGTGCAGCCCCAGCGACCGGAAGAACGGCGACGCCCACGCCATCGGGTGCACCGCCGAGCAGATGTCGTGCACCACCCCGGGGGCCAGGCCGAGGTCCAGCGTGCGGGAGCCGCCGCCCACGGTGTCCTGGGCCTCCAGCACGACGACCTCCAGGCCCGCGCGGGCCAGGGTCACCGCCGCGGCCAGGCCGTTCGGTCCGGCGCCCACGACGACGGCGTCCACCTCGCGGTCGCCGTGCCGCGCCGGTGCGCCCGGCCGCGCCGCGCGTCCGGGGCGACCGCGCGG
>NZ_SZYE01000052.1 GCF_005239125.1 Cellulomonas hominis
CCTCCGGTGCCGCCGGGCCGCGGCTGGAACCCGCCGCCGCCCACGCCCCCGACCCCGCCCCGGCCGCCGCGCCGCGGGCCCGGGGCCGCGGTCACCGGCATCGTGGTGGCGCTGCTCCTGATCGGCCTGGCCGGCCTGCTCGCCGCCGACCGCGCCGGGGTCTACGACGGCCCGATCGCGGCCGTGCTCGTCGGCGGCGGCCTGGCCCTCGTCGGCCTGGCGATCATCGTGTCGGGCCTCCGCGGTCGCACGGCGGGCGGCCTCACCGCGCTGGCCGTCGTCGGCATGGTGGTCGCCGGCCCCGCCGCGGTCGCCAGCGACGCCCGGTGGGGCGACTGGGACCGCTGGGACCGCGCGAACGGCCCGGTCAGCAGCATCGACACCACCGTCACCAGCCGCGTCGCGGCCGAGCGCGGCTACTCGTTCGGCGTCGGCGACGCCCGGGTGGACCTCACCGGCGTGCCGCTCACCGACGAGACCCTGACCGTCCCGATCAGCGGCGGCCTGGGCGACGTCACGGTCGTCGTGCCCGAGGGCGCCGCGGTCGTCGCGGACGTCAGCTCCGGGGCCGGCAACGTCACCTGGAAGGTCGACGGCAAGAACGAGCGCAACGACGGCGTGGGCCACTCCCGGACCTTCACCAGCGAGGCCATGTCCGGCCGCGAGGACGCCGAGATCGAGCTCACGATCGAGGTCGGCGTCGGCAGCATCACCATCGAGGAGGACTGATGACCAGCACCGGCTCCGGGACCCCCCGGCCCGACGGCGCGGACGAGCCCGTGACCGAGCGCATCGAGACCGCCGACGCGGCCGAGACCGCCGACGCCCCCGACGCGACCGACGCGACCGAGCAGATCGACCAGGTCGACGCCACGCAGCGCATCGAGACCGCCGACGAGACCGCGCGGATCGAGACGGTCGACGCGACCGCCCGCGTCGAGGCCGTCGACGCCACCGAGCAGATCGACCAGGTCGACGCGACCCGGCGGATCGACGCCGTCGGCGACACCGCGCGGATCGAGCCCGCGGACGACACCGCACGGATCGACGCGGTCGGCGACACCGCACGGATCGAGCCCGCCGGCGACACCGCACGCATCGAGACCGCCGGCGACACCGCAGCGTCGGGCGCGGACCCCACCCCGACCGCCGCGGGAGTGGCGCCCACGCCGCCGGTGCGCGAGTCGTCCTGGTCGGCGGCCCCGCCCGCCGCGACCGGTTCCTCGCCGTACGGCTCCCCGGCCTCCGGTTCCCCGTCGTACGGCACCCCGACCGCCGGGACGCCGGCCTCCGGGACCGCGGCACCCGGCGGCCCCGCTCACGGCACCTCGTCGTACGGCACCCCGTCGTACGGCACCCCCGGGCACGGCGCCCCGACCCCGGCCCCGGCACCCGAGCCGGAGGACCGCGGACCCCGTGCGGGCACCGTGGTGTGGGGCCTGATCGTGGTGGCCGTCGGCATCCTGGTGCTCGCCGTCGCGGCGGGCGTCCGGATCGATCTCCAGCTCGCGCTGATCGTGCTGCTGGCCGCGGCGGGTGTCGCCCTGCTCGTGGGCTCGGTCCTGACCGCGGGTCGCCGCAAGCGCCGCGAGCAGCGCGCCGCCCGCTGACCGGCCGGTGGGCGCGGGCCCACCACCGCGACCGAGCAATCGACGCGTCGAGTGTGCATCCTGCGGATGCCCACTCGACGCGTCGATTGCACACTCGGCGACGGGGACGCGGGATGCGCCGGGTCGACCGAACGCAGAGGGCCGGCGCGAGGCTGTGGACGACGGCAGCTGGGCCTCGCAGGTCGGGCAGTGTGGGGACATGAGCAGCGAGGTCCCCGTCACCGCGCCGGCCCCCGCCGGTGCACGTCCGCTGACCGCCGACGACCTGCGCGCCACCGGCCTGGCCGGCGAGGACCTCCGCCGCGCCGCGCGGGCGGGCTCCCTGGTCCGGGTCCGGCACGGCGCCTACGTCCCGGCCGGCGCGTGGACCTCCGCCGACGAGGCCGAGCAGCACCGCCTCCGGGTGCGGGCGGCGGCCCGGCGGATGGCGGCGCCGGTGTTCGCCCTGGAGTCCGCCGCGGCGGTGTGGCGCCTTCCCCTGCTCGGCGGGTGGCCGTCGGACGTGCAGGTGCTGCTCCCCGTCTCTCGCGGCACGACCTCGACGCCCGGGGTCCGGCGGCACCGCGTGGCCGCTGTCCCTGCCACCCGCCTCGTCGACGGCGTCACCGTCACCACGGTCGCGCGTACCGTCGTCGATCTCGCGCGGACCGGCTCGTTCGCGCGTGGGCTGGTGCTGGCCGACCACGCGCTCCGCCGGTCCCGGCTGAACACGCAGGACCTGGCGCGTGAGGTGGCCTGGGCTGGCAGCGGACGCGGGGTGCGTGGGGCGCGCCGGGTGGTCGACGAGGCGCACGCAGGGGCCGAGTCGCCCGGGGAGTCGCTCAGCCGTGCGCGGATGATCGAGCTCGGTCTGCCCCGCCCGGCGCTGCAGCACGAGGTCCGGGACCGGGGCGGTCTCGTCGGCCGGGTCGACTTCTTCTGGCAGGACCAGGGCGTCGTCGGGGAGTTCGACGGCCGTCTGAAGTACCGCGCCGGCGGGGTGGGCGACCGCACCGCCGCCGAGGACCGCGTCTGGGCGGAGAAGCGCCGCGAGGACCGGCTCCGCGCCGCCGGCCTGCGCGTGGTCCGCTGGACCTGGCAGGACGCCCTCGACCCGGCGCGCCTGGCCCGCGTCCTCGCCGCCGCTGGCATCCGCCCGCCCACCTAACCCTCATCCGGCCCCCTGCCGAGTGGGCAGCCGACGCGTCGAGTGTGCATCCCGCGGATGCACACTCGACGCGTCGGCTGCCCACTGGGCTCAGACCGCCGCGGGCGGGACGGCGGAGGGCCGGGACCCCGTGCGGGGTCCCGGCCCTCCGGCCGTGCGTGGGCGTCAGGCCCGGACGTTCTCGTCCGTGGCCGGCGAGGCGCCGGTGGGACGGACGGTGTCCGTGGCGGCGGCCGCCTTGCGGCCACCGAGCAGGAACAGCGCCCAGCCGATCAGGATGAACATGATGCCGAGGCCCATGACCAGGGCGGCGACGCCGAACGCGACCACCGAGGTGAACAGCGAGGCCCGCAGGAAGGACGCGTTCATCGCCACGTCGCGCAGCGGGTCGTCCTGCTCGAGCTCGGCGTAGGTCTTGCCGCCGGTGGCCTCGAGGGCGTGGTGCTGGATGATGTCGGCCTGGGCGAACGCCGTCCAGGGGCTCGTCACGGCCTGGCCGCCGAAGTTCGCGGCGTCCTCCGAGACGGTGATGTTCTCGTCGGCGAGGTGGCTGGAGACCGAGCCCCAGGTGACGCCGCCGGCGATGATGAGGACGATGCCGGCGATCGCCGAGATGATGCCGATGACGCGAGCAGCCTTCGAGCCGCCCGTCGCTGCCACGGTAGCCATGGTCTGTTTCCTTCCGATACCCCCGGTGCGGGCCGACCGTCGGTCGACCCGGTGGAACGTGTGAGCCCCACGTGGAAGAGCCTGTCTCCCCCGTCGGCCGCGCCGTGGGACCAAGGTCACGGAGACGACCGCGATCCCGCCTTGTGAAGCCGCGCACAAAGACCGGATTTCCGCTGGTCGGGCCCTTGGTCCCAGCTATGACACGTTGTCAGCCTAGGACATAGGTCCTGGTCGGGCGCCCACCCGCTCCGAATGATCCGGGACGCACGACGGCCCGGCACCCCTGCTGGGGTACCGGGCCGTGGCGCGTCAGCTCACTCCCACTCGATGGTGCCCGGCGGCTTGCTCGTCACGTCGAGCACCACGCGGTTGACCTCCGGCACCTCGTTCGTGATGCGGGTGGAGATCGTCGCCAGCACGTCGTAGGGCAGGCGGGTCCAGTCGGCGGTCATCGCGTCCTCGGAGGACACGGGGCGCAGCACGACGGGGTGGCCGTAGGTGCGGCCGTCGCCCTGCACGCCCACCGAGCGCACGTCGGCGAGCAGCACGACCGGGCACTGCCAGATCTCGCGGTCCAGGCCGGCGCGGGTGAGCTCCTCGCGGGCGATGACGTCCGCGGCGCGCAGGACGTCGAGCCGCTCCTGCGTGACCTCCCCGATGATCCGGATGCCCAGGCCGGGTCCCGGGAACGGCTGGCGCCAGACGATCGACTCCGGCACGCCGAGCTCGAGGCCGACGGCGCGGACCTCGTCCTTGAACAGGGCCCGCAGCGGCTCGACCAGCTGGAACTGCAGGTCGTCGGGCAGCCCGCCGACGTTGTGGTGGCTCTTGATGTTGGCCGCGCCCTCGCCGCCGCCGGACTCGACGACGTCCGGGTACAGCGTGCCCTGCACGAGGAACTTGACCTCCTCGCCGTGGGCGCCGGCCTCCTCGACGACCTCGCGCGCCGCGTCCTCGAACACGCGGATGAACTCGCGGCCGATGATCTTGCGCTTGGTCTCGGGGTCGGTGTGGCCCGCGAGCGCCTGCAGGAACCGCTCGCGCGCGTCGACGACCTTGAGGTTGACCCCGGTGGAGGCGACGAAGTCCTGCTCGACCTGCTCGGCCTCGCCGGTGCGCAGCAGGCCGTGGTCGACGAACACGCAGGTGAGCTGGTCGCCGACGGCCTTCTGCACGAGCGCGGCCGCGACGGACGAGTCGACGCCGCCGGACAGGCCGCACACGACCCGGGCGTCGCCGACCTGGGCGCGGATCTTCTCGACCTGGTCGGCGATCACGTTGCCCGGGTTCCAGTCCGGGGTGAGGCCGGCGCCCTCGTAGAGGAAGTGCTCGAGGGTGCGCTGGCCGAGCGGCGAGTGCTTCACCTCGGGGTGCCACTGCACGCCGAACAGGCGGCGGTCGCGGTCCTCGAACGCCGCGACCGGCGAGCCGGCCGACGTCGCGAGCACCTCGAAGCCCTCGGGCGCGGCGTGCACGGCGTCGCCGTGGCTCATCCAGACGGTCTGCTGCTCGGGGCTCTCGGCGAGGACCGTGCCGGTGGCGACGACCTCGACCGGGGTGCCGCCGTACTCGCGGTTGCCGGTCTGCGCGACCTCGCCGCCGAGAGCCTTGGCCATCGCCTGGAAGCCGTAGCAGATGCCGAGCACCGGGACCCCGGCCTCGAACAGGGCGGGGTCGACGAACGGGGCGCCCTCGGCGTACACCGAGGACGGGCCGCCGGACAGGATGATCGCCGACGGATCCTTGGCCAGCATGTCCTGCACCGAGGCCGTGTGCGGCACGATCTCGGAGTAGACGCTCGCCTCGCGGACGCGGCGCGCGATCAGCTGCGCGTACTGCGCGCCGAAGTCGACGACGAGGACGGGACGGGGCGTGTCGGTGGGCGGCGGCGCGGGCGTGTCGGGAGCGTCGGTCACCCCACCAGGGTAGTGCGCCGCGCCGACGGACCGGGACGCCCCGGGGGCGCCGGCGACCCGGGTCAGGACCCGGAGCGCTCGCCGATGCGCCGCTGCCGGCTGATCTCCTTGCGGAGGCTCTCGTGGAAGTCCTCGGCGACGGCGAGCTGCTCGCGCAGGGCCCGCGACCGCTCCTCGGCGGCCAGCCGGTACATGCGCAGGCGCTTGAGGAGCGCCTCGTGCTCCTCCGGGTCGATCGTCGGCTCGTTGATCCGGTCGAGCACGCCCAGCAGGTCACCCATCTCGTCGAGGGAGAAGTCGAGCGGCTTCATGCGCTTGATCAGCTCCAGCCGTGCGATGTCGGGCTCGGTGTACAGGCGGAATCCGCCGTGCGTGCGGGCCGAGGGCCGGACGAGGCCGACCTCCCCGTAGTACCGGATGGTCCGCAGCGACAGCCCGGTGCGCTCGGCGACCTCGCCGATCTGCATGTGGTGCAGGCTCACGGGCCACCTCCTTCCGCACCGCGCGGCGTCAGCATAGCCACGGCGGACGCCGACGACCTGGACCGACGCCGTCGCGGTCCTCGCGCGCGCCGCGGCGCCGGGGCCCCGCACCCTCCTGTCACGTGAGCGTCGGGTGGTGGTGTGAAGATCCGGTGGGGGTCGTCCCCCGCACCACGCTGCGCTCTTCTCAAACCTCGCAAAGCGGACATACCTTCCGTCACGTGAGGGATGACGCCCCGGCCACCGCGCCGACGACCGCGACCACCGGACTGCCCGGCACCGGCTTCGCGTCGCCGGTGCCGGGCTCCCCCGCGCCCGACCTCGCGCCCGGCGTCCCGGCCCGCGCCGCGCGGCTGCCCGGCCTCGACGCCCTCCGCGGGCTGGCCGTCGGCCTGGTGCTGCTCAACCACGCGGCCCCCGACCGGTTCGGCGCCGCCGGGGTCCTCGGCGTGACGGTGTTCTTCGCCCTGTCGGGCTGGCTGATCACCGGCGTGCTGATGCGCGACCTCGACCGGGGCGGCCGGATCCGGTTCGGCCGCTTCTACGCCCACCGGCTGCTCCGGCTGTACCCGCCGCTGCTGCTCATGCTCGCCGGGTACGTCGTCGTCGAGGGGGCGTTCGACCTGCTGGGCCAGGCGCACCTCGTGCCGGAGACCCTCGTCGCGGCGCTGACCTACACGATCAACATCCCGGGGCTGCCGCACGGCAGCGAGTCGGTCTACCACTTCTGGACCCTGGCCGCGGAGGAGCAGTTCTACCTGGTCTGGCCCCTGCTGCTGGCGTGGGCCTGGCGCCGGGGCTGGCTGCGCGCGGCGACCGCCGTGTGCGTGGCGGCGGCCCTCGCGGCCTGCATGGTGACGCTGCTGCTGGTCGTGCCGGACGTGGCGCGGGTCTACGCGCTGCCGACCTCGTGGGGCGCGGCGCTGCTGATCGGCTGCGCGGGCTACCTCGGGCGCACGGCGGTGGCGGCGCGGCTGCCGCAGACGGCCGGGGCACGGCGCGCGGTCCAGGCCGGCATCGTGGCGGCGCTGCTCGCCGGCACGCTGCTGACCGGGCTCGCCGGGCACACCGCCTGGTACCTGCTGGGCGTCCCGGCCGTCGCCGTCGCCACCGTCGTGCTGATCAGCTACGTCGGCGGATGGCGGACGCTGCCCGGCCGCTGGCTGCGTCCCGCGGTCGCGCTCGGCACGGTCTCGTACGCCGCGTACCTGTGGAACGGCGCGATCGCGCGCTGGCTCGGGCACCCCGACGACCTCGGCGGGATGGCGCTCGGGATCGCGCTCACCCTGGTCGCGGCGACGGCGAGCTGGTGGCTCGTCGAGCGCCCGGTGGCGCGCTGGCGCGCGCGCCGCGCGGCCCGGTGACCCGGGCCGCCGGGCCGCGTCGGTCTCAGCCCAGCCGCGCCTGCGCGTCGGCGTGCACGCGCCGCTCCAGGACGAACGACATCACCGGCACCACGCCCGCGAGCGCCATGGTCACCAGCCGGCCGAGGGACCAGCGCATCGCGGACCACAGCTGCACCACGGTGAACAGGTACACGACGTAGATCCAGCCGTGCACGATCGCGACCCAGGTGCCGAGCACCGGCAGCGGGGACCCCGTCGCCGGGTCGACGCCGTTCGCGTGGAACACGTACTTCAGCACCATCTCGAGGCACAGGACCAGCAGCATCGTGCCGGTGACGAACGCCATCACGCGGTACCGGGTCAGCCGCCCGGGGGTGCCCGGCGGCACGGGGGCCGGTCGCCGGACGTCGGCGGGGGCGGGCGTGGGCTGTCCGGTGGGCTCGGTCATCGGTGCGGGTCTCCTCGGGGGTGTGCCGGCGGGCGCGGGGCGGGGCCGCGCGTCCACCCACGATTCTCGCTCAGGTCCGCGCCGGACCCGCACGTGCCGAATTGTCGTTCCGCGCGTGGGTGGCGACCCGTAGCGTTGTCCCACGTGCGACCCCTCCCCCTGCCCGACCCCGGCCGACCACCGCTGACCGGCCCCTGGCGCCTCATGCTCCGGCAGGGGCGCCGGCAGCTCGGCGTCCTCGCGGGGGCCACCGCCGTCGCGGTCGTCGGCAACGTCGCCGCGGCGCTGCTGCCCTGGCAGCTCGGCCGCGTCGTGGACGACGGGCTCGAGGACGGCCTGAGCTCCGCGCTGTGGCTCGGCTGCCTCGGCGTGTTCGCGCTCGGCATGGTGCAGGTCGGCACGAACGTCTGGGGCCACCGGCTCGAGGTCGAGAACTGGCTGCGCGCGGCGTTCGCGTCCTCGCAGCAGGTCGGGCACCACGTGACCCGCACGGGCGACGCCGTCACCGACGAGCTCCCCACGGGCGAGGTGGTCGCGACCGTCGCCACCGACGCCCTGCGCATGGGCGAGGTGTACGCGATCGTGCCGCGGCTGGTCGGGGGCATCGCGGCGTACCTGGTGCTGGGCGCGGTGCTGCTGCGCACCTCGGTGCCGCTGGGCCTGCTCGTCCTGCTCGGCCTGCCGGTGGTGGTCGCGGCCCTGTCGCTGCTCGTGCGCCCGCTGCAGAAGCGGCAGTCCGAGCAGCGCGAGGCCACGGGCCGGCTGACGACGCTCGGCGCGGACACGGTGTCCGGCCTGCGCATCCTGCGCGGCATCGGCGGCGAGGACGTGTTCGCCGACCGGTACCGGGCGCAGTCGCAGCAGGTCCGCGCGGCGGGCGTGCGGGTGTCGCAGACCCAGTCGCTGCTCGACGCGCTGCAGACGCTGCTGCCCGGGCTGTTCCTCGCGGTCGTCGTCTGGGCGGGCGCCCGGCTCGCGATCAGCGGCGACATCACGCCCGGCCAGCTGGTCGCGTTCTACGGCTTCGCGGCGTTCCTCACCCAGCCGCTGTGGACCGCGAGCGAGGCGATCCGCGTGGTCACCCGCGCCGTCGTCGGCGCGCGCAAGATCATCCGGGTGCTCTCGGTGCCGGTCGCCGGCTCCGACGACCCCGCGACCCCGGCGCCGTCCCCCGCCGCCGGCGAGCCGCTGGTGGACGAGGGCAGCGGGCTGGTCGTGCGCCCGGGACGGATCACCGCGCTGGTGAGCGCCGACCCCGACGAGACGGCGCGGCTCGCGCTGCGGCTGGGCCGGCTGGGGCCGCAGCGGCACGGCGGCGCGGACGACGAGGACCTGGATGACTCCGGCCGGGACGGGACGGTCCCGGCACCGGGCGCCGCGGACGCCGACCCCGGCCTGTCGCGGGTCCGCTGGGGCCGCACCCTGCTCGCCGAGCTCGGCCTGGCCGAGGTCCGCGACCGGGTGGTCGTCGCCGAGTCCACCCCGCACCTGTTCACCGGCCTGCTGTCCGACGAGCTCGACGTGCGCGGCGGGGCCGACCGGGACGCGCTGCTCGAGGCGATGCGGGTCGCGGACGCCGGGGACGTGCTCGACTCGGTGCCCGGAGGCCTGGACGGCGAGGTCGAGGAGAAGGGCCGCTCGCTGTCCGGGGGCCAGCGGCAGCGGGTCGCGCTCGCCCGGGCGCTGCTCACCGGCGCGGAGGTGCTCGTCCTGATCGAGCCCACCAGCGCCGTCGACGCGCACACCGAGGCGCGGATCGCCCGCCGGCTGGCGGACGCCCGCCGCGGCGCGACCACGGTGGTCGTCACGGCCAGCCCCCTCGTGCTGGACGTCGTGGACGAGGTGGTGCTGGTCGCGGGCGGCCGGGTCGTCGCGACCGGCACCCACCGCGACCTGGTGACGGCGCGCGACGCCACCGGGGCGGCCTACCGCTCGGTGGTCTCCCGCGCGGACGACGAGCCCGCCGCGACCGACCCCGCACCCACCACCACGACCGACGAGGAGGACCGCCGTGAAGCTGCCCGTCGCTGACGCCGCCGCGCTGCGCCGGCACACCACCGCGCTCCTGCGCCGGCACCGCCGCGGCCTCGGCGTCGTCGTGCTGCTGCACGTCCTCGCCGCCACCGCCGGCCTGGCCGGGCCGTGGCTGCTCGGCCGCCTGGTGGACGGCGTGGTCACCGGCACCGACACCACCGCCGTCGACCGGACCGTCCTGGTCCTCGTCGTGGCGGTGCTCGCCCAGACCGTGCTGATCCGGTACGCCCAGCGGGCCGCGATGGTCCTCGGGGAGACCGTGTTCGCCGAGCTGCGCGAGGAGTTCGTCGCGACGGTGACCCGGCTGCCCCTGTCCACGGTGGAGCGGGCCGGCACCGGCGACCTCGTGGCGCGCACCACGACCGACATCGACCGCGTCCAGTACACCGTCCGCTTCGGCGTGCCGCGCCTGCTGGTGACCGCCGCGACCATCGTCCTGACCCTGGTCGCCGCCTTCGCCACGAACGCGCTCGTCGCGATCGGCCTGCTCGCCGGCGTGCCGCTGCTGCTGGCGGTCACCCGCTGGTACCTGCGCCGCGCCGCACCCGCCTACCTGCGGGAGTCGGCGGCGTACGCGACCCTCAACGGCACGATCACCGAGTCCGTCGAGGGCGCCCGCACCGTCGACGCCCTGGGCCTCGGCCCGCGCCGGCGCGCCCGCGTGGACGCGGACCTGCGGGAGGCGTTCGCGGCGGAGAGCGCCACGCTCAACCTGCGCTCGGTGCTGTTCCCGGGCGTCGACACGTCGTTCGTGCTGCCGGTGGTCGCGGTGCTCGCCTGGGGCGCGTACCTCATCTCGACGGGCCACGCGACGATCGGCGCCGTCACCACCATCGCCCTGTACGCGACGCAGATCATCCACCCGATCGGCGAGCTGATCTTCTGGCTGGACGAGATCCAGGTCGGCGCGACCTCGCTCGCCCGCATCCTCGGGGTCGCGGACGTGGCGCCGGACCGGACGGCGCGCGACGCCCGGCCGACCGGCTCGGACGTCACCGCGCGCGAGGTCCGGTACGCCTACCGCGAGGGCCACGACGTCCTGCACGGCATCGACCTGGGGCTGCGCCCCGGGGAGCGGCTGGCGGTCGTCGGGCCCTCGGGCGCGGGCAAGTCGACGCTCGGCCGGATGCTCGCCGGCATCCACCCGCCCACGGCGGGCTCCGTGACGGTCGGCGACGTGCCGCTCGTCGACCTGCCCCTGGACGAGCTCCGCGGCCACGTCGCGCTGGTCACCCAGGAGCACCACGTGTTCGTCGGCCCGCTCGCGGACAACCTGCGGCTCGCCGACCCCGGCGCGGACGACGCGGCGCTGGAGCGGGCGCTGCGCGCCGTCGACGCGTGGGACTGGGTGCGGGCGCTGCCCGAGGGCCTCGCGACCCCGGTCGGCTCCGGCGGCACGGCGCTGACCCCCGCGCAGGCCCAGCAGGTCGCGCTCGCCCGGCTGGTGCTGCTCGACCCGCACACGCTGGTGCTGGACGAGGCCACCTCCCTGCTCGACCCTCGGGCCGCGCGGCACCTGGAGCGGTCGCTGTCCGCGGTGCTGCACGGCCGGACGGTCGTCGCGATCGCGCACCGGCTGCACACCGCGCACGACGCGGACCGGGTGGCCGTGGTCGACGCGGGGCGGATCAGCGAGATCGGGCCGCACGACGAGCTGGTCGCCGCGGGCGGGGACTACGCCTCGCTCTGGCGCTCCTGGCAGCAGGAGTAGGTCAGGCCGGCCGGGTCCCCTCGGCGGCGGAGCCCTCGGCGGCGGAGCCCTCCGCCGGCTCGTCCTGCGGGTCGAACGCCCCCGACAGCCGCAGCACCTCGTCCTTGAGCAGCCGCACCCACAGGAACACCGCGAACCCGCCGAAGACGAACCACTGGGCCGCGTACCCGAGGTTCTGGATGTTCAGCCCCGTCCCGGACCGGGTGGGCGGCGGCAGCAGCTCGAGGGTGGCGGCCTGCGCCGGCTGCGAGCTGGTCAGCACGGCGTAGCCCGTCCAGATCGGCCCGCCCCAGACGCCGAGGAGCTCGGCGGACGAGATGGTGTCGGTCGTCCCCGCCGTCTGCGCCCCGTGCGGGTCGCCGGAGTCCTCGGAGGCCTGCAGGTACCCCGTCACCGTCACGGTCCCGGCGGGCGGCTCGAGCCCGCCGGCCGCGGGGTCGTCGCCGGCCACCCAGCCCCGGACGACGGGCAGCACGGCCCCGTCGACGGCCGGGTCGTCGGACGCGACCCGCAGCGGCGTCAGCACCAGCGAGCCGGTGCGGTCGCCGAGCGCGCGGCCCGGCACGAGCAGCTGGCCGTCGGCCTCGTACTCCCCCGTCACCTCGACCCGGCGCCCGACCAGCGCGCCGTCGAACGTCGTCTGCGGGAGCAGCACCTCGGCGATCGGCACGGGCTCCTGCGCCTCGACCTCGGCCAGCTTCGCGGCCTGGGCGGCGGCGCCGCGCACCTCCGCGCGCTCGAGCTGCCAGGCGCCGAGCCGCCCGCAGACGGCGGCGACGGCGAGGAACAGCACGAGCAGCCCGACCATCCGGGGCGTGCGGGCGACCCGCCACAGCGTCGGCGGCGGCTCCGCGGGCGCAGGCTGCGTCGGGGTCGAGGGCACCGCAGCACGGTACCCGGCGCGCCTGGGGGCCGAGGAACCGGGTCCCGGCGGCGGCCCGGCCTGGTGCGCCCGGCAGGTCCATGGGGTTGGATGGTTGGCGGTTGCCTGAGCAGCCACGGGAGGTCCTAGGTCGGACGTCCCGGCTCGCGGCGCGAGGCGCCGCAAGGCTGGTGTGGCCCGGCGGGGGTGCTCGACCGGGCCCACGGCACATCCGTGGTTCTGCGAAACGGGGAGAGAGCATGACTACGACGACGTCGAGGCCCGAGACCTGGCAGGCCGGTTCCGGCCAGCCGGTGTCGGACGAGACGCTCCGACGGATCGACGCCTGGTGGCGGACGGCCAACTACCTGTCGGTCGGGCAGATCTACCTGCTGGCCAACCCGCTGCTGCGCGAGCCGCTGACCAAGGACCACGTGAAGCCGCGGCTCCTGGGCCACTGGGGCACGACGCCGGGTCTGAACTTCCTGTACGCGCACCTGAACCGCGTCATCGCGGAGCGCCAGCAGTCGACGCTCTACCTGACCGGCCCCGGCCACGGCGGCCCGGGCCTGGTGGCCTCCGCCTACCTGGACGGCACCTACTCCGAGGTCTACTCCGACATCACGCCGGACGAGGAGGGCGTGCGCCGCCTGTTCCGCCAGTTCTCGTTCCCGGGCGGCATCCCGTCCCACGTGGCGCCGGAGACCCCCGGGTCGATCCACGAGGGCGGCGAGCTCGGCTACGCCCTGTCGCACGCGTACGGCGCGGCGTTCGACAACCCGGACCTGCTGATCGCGGCGGTGGTCGGCGACGGCGAGGCCGAGACGGGCCCGCTCGCGACGTCCTGGCACTCGAACAAGTTCATCGACCCGGCCAAGGACGGCGTCGTGCTGCCGATCCTGCACCTCAACGGGTACAAGATCGCGAACCCGACCGTCCTGGCGCGCATCCCCGAGGACGAGCTGCTCGACCTCATGCGCGGGTACGGCCACAAGCCGCACCTGTTCGTCGGCGGCTTCGACGGCGAGGACCACGCGGCCGTGCACGCCCGGTTCGCCGAGCTGCTGGACGTCGTGCTGGACGAGATCGCCGAGATCAAGGCGCGGGCCGCCGCGGGCGACGAGTCCCGCCCGGCCTGGCCGATGATCGTCTTCAAGACCCCCAAGGGCTGGACCTGCCCGCCGGTGATCGACGACAAGCAGGTCGAGAACTCCTGGCGCTCGCACCAGGTGCCGCTGGCCAGCGCCCGCGACACCGACGAGCACCTGCAGGTCCTCGAGGGCTGGCTGAAGTCGTACCGCCCGGAGGAGCTGTTCGAGGCCGACGGCTCGGTCAAGGCCGACATCACGGCCCTGTCCCCCGGCGGCACGCTGCGGATGAGCGACAACCCGCACGCGAACGGCGGGCTGCTGCTCAAGGACCTGCGGCTGCCCGACTTCCGCGACTTCGCGGTCGACGTGCCGGTGCCCGGCGGCTCGATCTCCGAGGCCACCCGCGAGCTCGGCAAGTACCTCACCGAGGTCATCCGGCGGAACCCGGACAACTTCCGGATCTTCGGCCCGGACGAGACGGCGTCCAACCGCCTGCAGGCCGTGTTCGACGTGACGAACAAGCAGTGGAACGCCGAGTACCTGCCGACGGACGTCGACGACCACCTGGCCCGGATGGGCCGCGTCGTGGAGATGCTGTCCGAGCACCAGTGCCAGGGCTGGCTCGAGGGCTACCTGCTGACGGGCCGGCACGGCCTGATCACGTCGTACGAGGCCTTCATCCACATCGTCGACTCGATGTTCAACCAGCACGCCAAGTGGCTGAAGGTCACGAACCACATCCCGTGGCGCCGGCCGATCGCGTCGCTGAACTACCTGCTGTCCAGCCACGTGTGGCGCCAGGACCACAACGGCTTCAGCCACCAGGACCCCGGCTTCATCGACCACGTGGTCAACAAGAAGGCCGAGATCGTCCGGGTGTACCTGCCGCCGGACGCGAACACCCTGCTGTCGACGTACGACCACTGCCTGCGCAGCCGGCAGTACGTCAACGTCGTGGTGTCCGGCAAGCAGCCCGCGCCCAACTTCCTGACGATGGACGAGGCCGTGGCGCACTGCACCCGCGGCCTGGGCATCTGGTCGTGGGCGGGCACCGAGGTCGAGGGCGAGGACCCGGACGTGGTGCTCGGCTGCGCCGGCGACGTCCCGACGCTGGAGGTGCTGGCCGCGGCCGACATCCTGCGGCGCGAGCTGCCGGACCTCAAGGTCCGCGTGGTCAACGTCGTGGACCTCATGCGGCTGCAGGACGAGCGGGAGCACCCGCACGGCCTGTCGGACCGCGACTTCAACACGCTGTTCACCACGGACAAGCCGATCGTGTTCGCGTACCACGGCTACCCGTGGCTCATCCACCGCCTGACGTACCGCCGCAAGGGGCACAAGAACCTGCACGTGCGGGGGTACAAGGAGGAGGGCACGACCACGACGCCGTTCGACATGGTCATGCTCAACGACCTGGACCGGTTCCACCTGGTGATCGACGTGATCGACCAGGTGCCGTCGCTGGGCTCGAAGTACGCGGGCCTGCGGCAGCGCATGGTCGACGCGCGGCTCCGGGCGCACGACTACACCCGGGCGCACGGGGAGGACCTCCCCGAGGTGCGCGACTGGGTCTGGCCGGACGCCGGCGAGACCGGCACCGAGGAGGGCGGCCCGCAGCAGTCCACCGCCACCCTCGCGACCGGCGGCGACAACGAGTAACCCGCACGCGGCCGATGGCCCGCACCACCCGGTGCGGGCCATCGGTCTTCTGGGACCTAGGTCACACGGGGCGGCCGCGAGAGGGCCGGGAGGGCCCCCGGGTGGCCCGCGTCACCCGGGCTCCGGCGCGATCGGGCGCCGGACGTCCGGCAGAATTCATCCCACCACCTGAGAGCCGGCGACCCCGGCCCAAGCCGACGAGGAAGAAGCCCACCCGTGGCCCGCAGCATCTACGTCACGTCCCCGGAGGGGGACACCGGCAAGTCGACCGTCGCCCTCGGCCTGGTCGACCTGCTGACCCGCACCGTGCAGAGGGTCGGTGTGTTCCGGCCGATCGCGCGCTCCACCGAGACCCGCGACTACGTGCTGGAGCTGCTGCTGGCGCACGACGGCGTCGACCTGTCCTACGAGGACTGCATCGGCACGACCTACGAGGCCGTGCACCACGACCCCGAGGGCGCGCTCGCCACCATCGTCCAGCGGTACCACGCGGTGGCCCGCGACTGCGACGTCGTCGTCGTGGTCGGCACCGACTACACCGACATCGCCGGCCCGGCCGAGCTCGGCTTCAACGCCCGCATCGCCGCCAACCTCGGCGCGCCGGTGCTGCTGTGCATCAAGGGCCAGGGCCGCTCGCCCGAGGAGGTCCGCCAGGTCGCCGAGGTCGCCGCCGCCGAGCTCGAGGCCGGCCACGCGCAGGTCGTCGCGATCGTCGCCAACCGGTGCGACCCGGACAACCTGGAGGCGATCCGCGCCGAGCTGTCCACCCGGGCCACCGCCTGGGCGCTGCCGGAGGAGCCGTTCCTCGTCGCCCCGACGGTCCGCCAGCTCATGGAGTCCGTCGACGGCGCCCTGGTCGGCGGCGACGCCCAGCTGCTGCCCCGCGAGGCCACCGACGTCCTGGTCGGCGCCATGTCGATCGAGCACCTGCTGGAGCGGCTGTCCGACGGCGTCGTCGTGATCGTCCCCGGCGACCGGTCCGACATCCTGCTCGGCCTGCTGATGGCGCACGCCGCCGACGGGTTCCCGTCGCTGTCCGGCATCATCCTCAACGGCGGGTTCGAGCCCCCGGCGACGGTGTCCCGGCTGGTCGACGGCCTCGGCAGCCGGCTGCCGATCATCCGCACCGACCTCGGCACGTTCGCCTCCGCGAGCGCCGCCGCCGGCACCCGCGGCCGGCTGTCCGCCGACTCGCAGCGCAAGGTCGACACCGCCCTGGCGCTGTTCGAGAAGCACACCGACGCCGAGGAGGCTCTGGCCGCCCTCGAGGTGCCGGCCCCCGAGGTCGTCACGCCGCTGATGTTCGAGTACGAGCTGCTCGACCGGGCCCGGTCCGACCGCAAGCACGTCGTGCTCCCCGAGGGCAGCGACGACCGCATCCTGCGCGCCGCGTCCACGCTGCTGCAGCGGGAGGTCGCCGACCTGACCATCCTCGGCGACGAGGCGTCGATCCGGACCCGCGCCACGGAGCTCGGCCTGGACCTGTCCGCCGCGAAGGTCATCGACCCGAAGTCGGGCCAGCTGCTCGAGCGGTTCGCCGCCGAGTACACCGAGCTGCGCAAGCACAAGGGCATGACCGTCGAGCGCGCGCGGGAGATCGTGTCCTCCGTGTCGTACTTCGGCACGATGATGGTCCAGCTCGGTCTGGCCGACGGCATGGTCTCCGGCGCCGCGCACACCACGGCGCACACCATCAAGCCGTCCTTCGAGATCATCAAGACCACCCCGGGCACCTCCGTCGTGTCGTCGGTGTTCCTCATGTGCCTCGAGGACCGCGTCCTGGTCTACGGCGACTGCGCCGTGAACCCGGACCCGACCGCGGAGCAGCTCGCGGACATCGCGATCTCCTCGGCCGAGACCGCCGCGCAGTTCGGCATCGAGCCCCGCATCGCGATGCTGTCCTACTCCACCGGGTCGTCCGGCTCGGGCGCCGACGTGGACAAGGTCCGCACCGCGACCGAGCTGGTCCGCGAGCGCCGCCCCGACCTGAGCGTCGAGGGCCCCATCCAGTACGACGCCGCCGTCGACGCCTCGGTCGCCCAGACCAAGATGCCCGACTCGGCCGTGGCCGGGCGCGCCACCGTGTTCGTGTTCCCGGACCTCAACACCGGCAACAACACCTACAAGGCCGTGCAGCGCTCCGCCGGCGCCGTGGCCGTCGGCCCGGTGCTCCAGGGGCTGCGCAAGCCCGTCAACGACCTGTCCCGGGGCGCCCTGGTGCAGGACATCGTCAACACCGTCGCCATCACGGCGATCCAGGCCCAGGCCCTGACCTCGGAAGGCTCGAAGTGAACCACGTCCTCGTCATCAACTCCGGCTCCTCGTCGATCAAGTACCAGCTGGTCGACGCCACCTCCGGCGACGCGCTCGCCTCCGGCATCGTGGAGCGCATCGGCCTCGAGGTCGGCAAGGTCAAGCACGAGGGCCCGTCCGGGGCGACCGTGCTCGAGCAGCCCGTGCCCGACCACGAGACGGGCATGCGCCTCGTCCTCGACCTGTTCGAGCAGCAGGGCCCGCAGCTCCGCGAGGAGGACCTCACGGCGGTCGGCCACCGCGTGGTCCAGGGCGGCGACGTGTTCGACGGCCCGGCCGTGATCGACGACGCCGTGCTCGCGCAGATCGACGAGCTGTCCCCGCTCGCCCCGCTGCACAACCCGGCGAACGTGGCCGGCATCGTGGCGGCGCGGCACGCGTTCCCGAACATCCCGCACGTCGCGGTCTTCGACACCGCCTTCCACCGCACCATGCCGCCGGCCGCGTACACCTACGCGATCGACGAGCAGGTCGCCAAGCAGTACAAGATCCGCCGGTACGGCGCGCACGGCACCTCGCACCTGTACGTGTCCCGCGCGACCGCCGAGTTCCTGGGCCGGCCGCTCGAGGAGCTCAACACGATCGTGCTGCACCTCGGCAACGGCGCCTCGGCGTCCGCCGTGCGCGGCGGCGCGTGCATCGACACCTCGATGGGCCTGACCCCGCTGGAGGGCCTGGTCATGGGCACCCGGTCCGGCGACATCGACCCGGCGGTGCTGTTCCACCTGGCGCGGGTCGGCGGCTACACGATCGACCAGCTGGACGAGCTGCTGAACCGGAAGTCCGGGATGCTCGGCCTGTCCGGCTACACCGACATGCGCGACGTGCACGACGCCGTGGCCGCGGGCGACGAGCGGGTCAAGACGGCCCTCGACGTCTACTACCACCGCATCAAGGGCTACGTCGGCAAGTACTACGCCGAGCTCGGCCACGTCGACGTCATCACGTTCACCGCCGGCATCGGCGAGAACGACGACATCGTCCGGCTCAACGCCCTCGCGGGCCTCGAGCGGCTCGGCATCCAGGTCGACCCGGAGCGCAACGCGGGCCGCGTCAAGGAGCCCAAGGTCATCTCCCCCGACGGCGCCGAGGTCACCGTGCTGGTGATCCCGACGAACGAGGAGCTGGAGATCGCGCGGCAGTCGGTCGCGGCGATCGGCTGACGCCACCCGCACCCGCGGCAGGGCCCGCGCCGGCACGTCCGGCGCGGGCCCTCGCGCGTCCGGGGCCGGCGCCGCGTCGTCCCTGACGCGTCACCCGTTCGGTCCCTGCCACGTCACCTTCCCGCCCTCCGGACGTCACCTGTCCGCCCCGCGGACTTCACCCGATCGACCGCTCCAGCGTCCGCGGGTGACCGCCGATACGACGGACATGACGCATGCCCGAGCCATCGCCGAGGACCGCGAGTCCTACTGGCGCTCGGAGCTGGACCGCGTCGACCGGCTGTGCGACGCGGCCCCCGCGCTGTGCGTCGCCGCCCTGCCGCCCCTGCTCGCCGAGGCCCGCGCCGAGGGCGCCGTGGCCGTCGAGATCGAGCTCCAGTACAACGGCGGCTGGGCCCACCACCTGCTCGGCGAGGACCCGCTCGCGCTCCGCGCCATCGAGCACGCCCTGGAGCTCGCGACGACGCACGGGATGCGGGCCTGGGAGGGCCGGCTGCTCCAGGGGCTCGCCGCCGTCTACAACGGCTTCGGCGACAACCTGTCGGCGCTGGAGCTGCTCGACCGGTCGCTCGACATCCGCCGCGAGCTGAACGACACCGAGGGCCTCGCGGCGGCCCTGAACAACCTCGCCGACACGTACATCTCGATGGGCCGGTTCCCGGAGAAGGCCCGCGAGCTGCTGGACGAGGCGGCCCGGCTCTGGCCCGAGCTGGACCGCCCCGACGGCACCTGCGCCACCCTGTCGGGGCTCGCCAAGCTCGACACCGACGAGAGCGAGGCGCTGCGCGCCACCGACCCGGCGCGCGCCCGGGCGCTGGCCGAGCGGGCGGTGCAGCTGGCGGTCCGCGGGCTCGAGGCCGCGCGCGGCGTGCCGGACGCGGACGGCGGCAGCTCCGGCAACCCGCGGATGGCCGCGGAGGCGGAGGTGCGGCTCGCCCGGGCCCACATGGCCGGGGGCGACCTGGACGCCGCCGAGGCGGCGCTGACGGCCGTCGAGGCGGCGCTCCCCCGCGTCGCGGCCCGCTACCTGACGATCCGGTACCACGCGGCCCTCGGGCGGCTGCGCCGGCTGCGCGGCGACCACGCGGGCGCCGTCGCGACGCTGGACGAGGGGCTGCTGCTCACCGAGCAGTCGCTGCGGCCGATGGAGCGGGCCGACGTGCTGCTCGAGCTCGTCCAGGTGCACGAGGACGCCGGCGACCTGCGGGCCGCCCTCGCCACGCACCGCCGGTACCACGAGGCCGTCATGGCGCAGCGCGACCAGGCCGCCGAGCGCCGCGGCATCGTCGTCAACGCCCAGCTCGACGTGGAGCGCGTCCGGCAGGCCCGCGACCAGGCCCGCAAGCGCGCGGCCGAGCTGACCGCGCTCAACGAGACGCTGCAGCACGACGCCGCGCACGACCCGCTGACCGGCCTGCTGAACCGGCGCGGGCTCGACGCGGTGCTCGCCGCGCGGCTCGGCCGGGAGGTCGAGCTGGCCTACGTGGTCGCGGACATCGACCTGTTCAAGGCCGTGAACGACGAGCACTCGCACCCGGTCGGCGACGAGGTGCTCCGCCGGGTGGCGCAGATCATGACCAGCGCCGTCCGCGTCGGCGACGCCACGGCGCGCGTGGGCGGCGAGGAGTTCACCCTGGTGCTGCTCGACTCCCCGCACGAGCAGGCGCTGGCCGTCTGCGAGCGGATCCGCGCGACGATCGCCGGGTACCCGTGGCACGAGCTGTCCGAGGGCCTGCGGGTGACGGTGAGCTTCGGCGGCGCGATGGCCGCGGAGGGCGAGACCGGCGGCACGCTCGTCGCCCGGGCGGACGCGGCGCTCTACCGCGCGAAGCGCCAGGGCCGGAACCGGGTGGTGTTCGACGGCACGCCGTCCGCACCCGCACCGCTGCCGGTCCCGGTCCCCCGGACCGCCCGCGACCCGCGCACGCCCTCGGCGGGCACGGCCACCGCCTGCCAGCCGAGCTGACGCGCCCGCGCGCGCTGCCCCGCACCCCGCACCCCGCACTGCCCCGCACCCCGCGCCCCGCGCCCCGCACCCGCACCCGCACCCGCACCCGCACCCGCACGGAGACTCGCCGAGTCTCCATCTCGCGCCTCTGTCGTCCGGCGTGCGCGGAGTCCGGAAACGGAGACTCGGCGCGGGTTCTCGACGCGCGAGGTCGGCGCGCGAGCGGGGCGCGCGCCCCGCCCG
>NZ_SZYE01000053.1 GCF_005239125.1 Cellulomonas hominis
CCCGAGCGCACGGCGGAGACCCCCGCGGCGCCGGCCGCCGCGAGCGGGCGCCGGAGCTCCGGCTCCACCGCCCTCGCCCCGCGCACCGGCGCGTTCCCCGTCCGGCCCCCCGTGGTCAGCCAGGGCTCGGCCGCGCGGTTCGCCGAGCGCGCCCGTGCCCGCCGCCGCCTGGCCTGGCGGCAGATCCTCATCGCCGCCGGCTCGGTGGTCGTGGTCGCGGCGCTCGCCTGGCTGATGCTGCTGTCCCCGGCGTTCGCGCTCGACACCGAGCAGGTGCGGGTCGCGGGGGCCGGGACCGTGGTGGCCGTGGACCAGGTGCGGGCCGTGGTGGACGACGAGGGCGGCACCCCGCTCACGCGGCTGGACACCGCCGCGCTGCGCCAGCGGCTGCTCGACGTCCCCGGCGTGCGCGACGCGACGGTCACCCGCGACTGGCCGCACGGCCTCGCGGTGCAGCTCGTGTCCCGCGAGCCGGTCGCGGCGGTGCCCGAGGCCGCCGACGTCGCCCAGCACGCGGAGGGCGACGACGCGTCCGGCGCCGGCTACGCCCTGGTGGACCAGGACGGCGTCAAGGTCGGCCGCGCGGACGCCCCGCCGGAGGGCCTGCCGGTCGTCGAGGTGCCGGTGGGCGACGCGCGGATCCTGTCCGCGGCGCTCGGCGTGCTGGAGGCGCTGCCCGAGGACCTGCTCGCGGCCATCGGGCAGGTGTCCGCGGGCACCCAGGACACGGTGCGGTTCACCCTGCGGGACGGCGCGACCGTCGAGTGGGGGAGCGCGCAGGACTCCGCGCTCAAGGTGGCGGTCCTGCAGGCCCTGCGCGCGGCACCCGAGACGGCGGGGTCCGCGCGGTACGACGTGACCGCGCCGACGATGCCCGTCGTCGGGTGATCCCGCCCCGACACGCGCGCACCGGTCGTTGAACGACCCCGGCACGGCACATACCGTCACACCTAGACAGAACTGACATAACTATAACCCTCAACTTGAGGGTGAAGGTTCGTCGACATCGCGAGACGAGAGGCACCCACCGTGGCAGCTCCGCAGAACTACCTGGCGGTCATCAAGGTCGTCGGCATCGGTGGTGGCGGCGTCAACGCCGTGAACCGCATGATCGAGGTCGGCCTCAAGGGTGTCGAGTTCATCGCCATCAACACCGACGCGCAGGCCCTGCTCATGTCGGACGCCGACGTGAAGCTCGACGTCGGTCGCGAGCTCACCCGCGGCCTCGGCGCCGGCGCGGACCCCGAGGTCGGCAAGAAGGCCGCCGAGGACCACGCGGAGGAGATCGAGGACGTCCTGCGCGGCGCCGACATGGTCTTCGTGACCGCGGGCGAGGGCGGCGGCACCGGCACCGGCGGCGCGCCGGTCGTGGCCCGGATCGCGCGCTCGCTCGGCGCGCTCACCATCGGCGTGGTCACGCGCCCGTTCACCTTCGAGGGTCGCCGCCGCACGGTGCAGGCGGACTCCGGCATCGAGGCGCTGCGCGCCGAGGTCGACACCCTCATCGTGATCCCGAACGACCGCCTGCTGTCGATCTCGGACCGCTCGGTGTCCGTGCTCGACGCGTTCCGCTCCGCGGACCAGGTGCTGCTGTCCGGTGTCCAGGGCATCACGGACCTCATCACCACGCCGGGCCTGATCAACCTGGACTTCGCCGACGTGAAGTCCGTCATGCAGGGAGCGGGGTCGGCCCTCATGGGCATCGGCTCGGCCCGCGGCGAGGACCGCGCGGTCCAGGCCGCCGAGCTGGCGATCTCCTCGCCGCTGCTCGAGGCCAGCATCGACGGCGCGCACGGCGTGCTGCTGTCGATCCAGGGTGGCTCCGACCTCGGCCTGTTCGAGATCAACGAGGCCGCCCGCCTGGTGCAGGAGGCCGCGCACCCCGAGGCCAACATCATCTTCGGCGCGGTCATCGACGACGCCCTGGGCGACGAGGTCCGCGTGACCGTCATCGCGGCCGGCTTCGACGGCGGCTCCCCGGTGGTCCGCCGCGACACCCGCGGGCTCGGCCAGGTGAGCGCCGGCGCCGGCCAGGCCGCGGCGCAGGTCCCCGCCTCGATCCCGCCGGCCGCCGCCGTGCCGACGACGACCGCGGCGCACGCCGCCGTCCCGCCGCGCCCGGTCGGCCCGGACGAGGAGCGCCGCCAGGCCGCCGAGGTCCCCGCGTTCCTCACCCCGGACCAGGCCGCGGGCACCAGCCCGCTCGAGGTCCCGCGGATCTTCGAGGAGGAGGTCGCCCGCCGCAAGGAGGACGACCTCGACGTGCCCGACTTCCTCAAGTAGTCCCGTGGCGCTGCCGGTCCTCGGGGTCGACCTCGGCCCCGGCGTCCGCGCGGGGTTCACCACCCGCGCGGGCGGGGTCAGCGCGCCGCCGTGGGCCGAGCTCGACCTGGGGCTGCTGGTCGGCGACGACCCGGCGCACGTGCGGGAGAACCGCGCGCGGGTCGCGGCCTGGGCCGGCGCGCCCGTGGCGTGGGCCACGCAGGTGCACGGCGCGGACGTGCACCTGGTGCGCGGCCCGGACGAGGCCGCGGCGGACACGGTGGGGGAGGCCGACGCGCTCGTGTCGGCCGTCCCCGGCACGGCGGTCGGCGTGCTGGTCGCGGACTGCGTGCCCGTGCTGCTGGCCGACCCGGTCGCGCGCGTCGTCGGCGCGGCGCACGCCGGGCGGCGCGGGTTGGTCGCCGGGGTCGTGCAGGCCGCGGTCGCGACGATGGTCGCCCGCGGCGCCGACCCGGCCCGGGTGCGTGCCGTCGTCGGCCCCGCGATCAGCGGCGCGCGGTACGAGGTGCCGGCCGCGATGCGCGACGAGGTCGACGCCGCGGTCCCCGGCACCGCCTGCACGACGGACGCGGGCACGCCCGGGCTCGACCTGCCGGGCGGCGTCGCCGCGGTGCTGCGCGCCGCCGGCGTCGGCGACGTGCGCCTCACCGGGTGGTGCACCGACGCGGACGACCGGTTCTACTCGCACCGGCGCGCGCAGCGGGCCGGGACGACCACGGGGCGGTTCGCCGGGGTCGTCGCGCTCGCGGAAATGCCGATCGACTGATATGTCCGGAAATTGATCGCACGACACGCCGACACGCCGCGTGTCGGAGCGCGGTCGCATCCAGGCGCATTGCTAGCGTGACGGCGCAGGAGATGTGAGCAATTCGGGGATGGAGTGATCGCGATGGCCGGAGCGCTGCGCAAGACCATGCTGTACCTCGGGCTTGCCGACGACCGGGGCGAGCACGACCAGTACGTCGACGAGTACGACGAGCCGGAGGCGACGGTGGGACAGGACTACGAGGCCGAGGTCACGCCGCTGCGCCGCGAGCCGGTGCCGGAGCGACCCGTCGCCGCCGCCCCCGCGCCGCGGCGCGACGGCGAGGTGCGGAGGATCACCACGATCCACCCGCGCTCGTACAACGACGCGCGCAAGATCGGCGAGGCGTTCCGCGAGAACACGCCGGTCATCATGAACCTGTCCGACATGGACGACGCCGACGCCAAGCGCCTGGTGGACTTCGCGGCCGGGCTGATCTTCGGCCTGCACGGGGCGATCGAGCGGGTGACCAACAAGGTCTTCCTGCTGTCGCCGCAGTCGGTGGAGATCACCGGCGACGGGCGGGCCCCCGAGGCCTCCCGTGCCGGCTTCTTCAACCAGAGCTGACGGGGATCGGGGAGACTGGGACGCGTGACCCTCGTCCTCGGCCTGCTGCAGATCGTCGTCCTGGCCTTCATCCTGGTCCTGCTCGTGCGCCTCGTCCTCGACTGGGTGCAGTACTTCGCGCGCGACTGGCGCCCGCGGGGTGCCGCGCTCGTCGTCGCGGAGGTCACGTACTCCGTGACCGACCCGCCGCTGCGCGCCCTGCGCCGGCTGATCCCGCCGCTGACCCTGGGCTCGGTGCGCCTCGACCTGGCGTTCCTCGTGCTCATGCTCGGCTGCTCGTTCCTGCTCTCCCTGCTGGGGGCGCTCGCCGCATGACGCGCACCCGCGCGCAGCACGCCGGCCCGGTGGCCGGCACCCGCCCGCGCCCCGCCGACCGGGTCGCGTGCACAAACCGGAATGTCCGCTACGGTGGCCCGAGGTGGTCGGCGGACTGCCACCGGCTCGACCCAGTACGACCGAAGAGGTGACGACGATGGCACTGCTGACAGCAGACGACGTCCTGAACAAGAAGTTCCAGGCGACGAAGTTCCGCGAGGGGTACGACCAGGACGAGGTCGACGACTTCCTCGACGAGGTCGTGAACACCCTCCGGGAGACCCAGAGCGAGAACGAGGACCTCAAGTCCAAGCTCGCCGCGGCCGAGCGCCGGATCGCCGAGCTGAGCCGCCAGGGGGCGCAGGCCGCCCAGGCGCCGAAGCCGGAGGCCGAGAAGCCCGCGCCCGCCCCGGTCCCCGCCGCCGCCCCGGCTCCGGCCCCGGTCGCCACCGCGCCGGTCGCGCCGCAGCGGCAGAGCGAGCCCGAGTCGGCCACCGGCATGCTCGCCCTGGCGCAGAAGCTCCACGACGACTACGTGCGCAGCGGCCAGGAGGAGGGCGACCGCATCGTGAACGAGGCGAAGGGCCAGGCCCAGCGCATCGTGCACGAGGCGGAGGAGACCTCGGCCCGCACGCTCTCGGAGCTGGAGCAGGAGCGGTCGATCCTCGAGCGGAAGATCGACGAGCTGCGCGTCTTCGAGCGCGACTACCGCACCCGGCTCAAGAGCTACCTCGAGAACCTGCTCGGCGACCTCGACAACCGGGCGAGCGCGCTCCCGCAGCGCGGCGCCCAGGGTGCCACCCCGTCCGTCTGACGGATCGCACGCTCGTCACCCACGACACACCACGCCCGGCCTCGGGCGTGGTGTGTTGTGCGTCCAGGTCACGGGCGACTAGTCTCTGCGGACTCATCTGAGGAAAGAGGACCCGACGTGGCCATCAACGACTCGCTCGACGCGCGCGCCGCCCGCCCGCTGCCCGACCTGACGGACGCGGCCACCCGGTTCCCGGTCCGCGCCGGTGAGGAGCCCTGGACCGAGCAGGAGGTGCAGGAGGTCGCGACGGAGCTGATCAGCGAGATCGACCGCCTGACCTCCGAGCTCGCCGCCGCCGACGAGGAGCTGTCGAACCTGCTCCGCAACTCGGGTGACGGCGCGGGCGACGACCAGGCCGACTCCGGCTCCAGCGCGCTCGAGCGCGAGCACGAGCTGACGCTGGTGAACAACACCCGGGACATGCTCGAGCAGACCACGCGCGCCCTGGCCCGCATCGACGCCGGCACGTTCGGCCGCTGCGACTCCTGCGGCGAGGCGATCGGCAAGGCGCGCGTGCAGGCGTTCCCGCGGGCGACGCTGTGCGTGTCGTGCAAGCAGCGCGAGGAGCGCCGCTGACGCACCCCGCTCCACGACGGCCCCCGGCGCGACGCCCGGGGGCCGTCGTGCGTCCGGGCGTCCGCGCGCCCGTAGACTCCTGCCCGATGTCCGCCACCTCCGGCCCCGCGGCCGACGACGCGCGTCGCGACGCCGCGCCGTCCGCCCCCGCGCCGTCCGCCCCCGACCACGTCGAGCCCGCCGCCGCCCCGCGGCCCGCCGAGCCCGAGGACGGCTCCCGCGCCGACGTGGCGCCCGCCCGGCGCCGGCGCCTCGTGGCCACCCTGGTCGGTCTCGCCGCGGTGACGCTGGTGCTCGACCAGGCGACCAAGGCCTGGGCGCTGGCCGGCCTCGACGAGGGCGTCCGGCACCCGGTGCTCGGCGACCTGCTCGGTCTGCAGCTGCTGTTCAACCCCGGCGCCGCACTCGGCCTCGCGACCGGCACCACCTGGCTGCTGACGGTCGTGGCGATCACCGTCGTCGTGGTCATCATCCGGGTGTCCCGGCGGCTCGGGTCGACGGGCTGGACGATCGCGCTGGGCCTGCTGCTCGGCGGCGCGCTCGGCAACCTGGTCGACCGGCTGATCCGCGACCCGGGCGTGTTCATGGGGCACGTCGTGGACTTCATCGCCTACGGCGACCTGTTCGTCGGGAACGTCGCCGACATCGCGATCGTGGCCGCGGCCGGCCTGCTCATGCTGCTGTCGCTCATGGGCGTGCGGCTCGACGGGACGCGCGAGCGCCGGGAGGAGCCCGCGACGGACGGCGCCGCCGCGGACGGCGCCGGCGACGCGAGCGGGGGCGGGCGCGCCGATGGCTGACGTCCGCACCCTGCCCGTGCCGGACGCCCTGGCCGGCGAGCGCGTCGACGCGGCGCTGTCCCGGATGCTCGGGCTGTCCCGCACCCGCGCGGCGGAGCTCGCCGAGGCGGGCCACGTGCGCGTCGACGGCGTCGCGGTGGGCAAGTCCGCCCGGCTGCCCGGGGACGCGTGGCTCGAGGTCGAGCTGCCCGCGGTCGCCGAGGTGTCCGCCGTGCCGACCGAGGACGACGTGCCCGGGCTGCGCGTGGCGTACGAGGACGACGACGTCGTGGTGGTCGACAAGCCGGTCGGCGTCGCGGCGCACCCGTCGCCCGGGTGGACCGGGCCGACGGTCGTCGGCGTGCTCGCCGCCCGCGGCTACCGGATCTCCACCTCGGGCGCGGCCGAGCGCCAGGGCGTCGTGCACCGGCTGGACGTCGGCACCTCGGGCCTCATGGTCGTCGCCAAGAGCGAGCAGGCGTACACGGTGCTCAAGCGCGCCTTCAAGGAGCGCACGGTCGACAAGGTCTACCACGCGCTCGCCCAGGGCCACCCGGAGCCCACCACGGGCACGATCGACGCCCCGATCGGGCGGCACCCCGGCCAGGACTGGAAGTTCGCGGTCACCGCCGACGGCAAGCCCTCGGTGACCCACTACGAGGTCCTGGAGATGCTGCCCGCCGCGTCGCTGTGCGAGGTGCACCTGGAGACCGGGCGCACCCACCAGATCCGGGTGCACTTCCAGGCGCTGCGGCACCCCCTGGTCGGGGACCTCACCTACGGCGCCGACCCTGCCCTGGCGCAGCGCGTCGGGCTGACCCGGCAGTGGCTGCACGCGGTCCGGCTGGGCTTCGCCCACCCCGCCGACGGGCGGCACCTGGAGGTCACCAGCGAGTACCCGGCGGACCTGTCGCACGCCCTCGAGACGCTGCGGGACGGCTACCGCTGAACCCCGCGGTGTGACGTCCGCCGCGGGGGCGGCGAGGCGGTCCGGGCGTGTCGGGGCGTCGACCTAGGATGGCTCGCATGGCATCAGGTGGTAGCAACGGGTCCGACTTCGTCCACCTGCACGTCCACTCCGAGTACTCGATGCTGGACGGCGCGGCACGGGTCGGGGAGATGCTCGCGGAGGCCCAGCGCCTCGGCCAGACGGCGATGGCGATCACCGACCACGGGTACCTGTTCGGCGCGTTCGACTTCTACTCCCAGGCCCGCAAGCTCGGCATCAAGCCGATCATCGGCGTCGAGGCGTACGTGACCCCGGGCACCAGCCGGTTCGACCAGACGCGCGTCCGCTGGGGCGAGGCGCACCAGGCGTCCGACGACGTCTCCGCGCGCGGCGCCTACACGCACATGACGCTGCTGTCGCGCACCACCGAGGGCATGCACAACCTGTTCCGGATGGGGTCGCTCGCGTCCCTGGACGGCCAGATGGGCAAGTGGCCGCGCATGGACCGCGAGCTGCTCCAGACGTACTCCGAGGGCCTCATCGCGACGTCGGGCTGCCCGTCCAGCGAGGTGCAGACCCGGCTCCGGCTGGGCCACTGGGACGAGGCGGTGCGCGCGGCGGGCGAGCTGCAGGACATCTTCGGCAAGGAGAACTTCTTCGTCGAGGTGATGGACCACGGGCTCGACATCGAGCGCCGCACCATCAAGGACCTCATCCGCCTGGCCGAGCAGATCGGCGCTCCGCTCGTCGCCACCAACGACCTGCACTACACGACCAAGGACGACGCGCACGCGCACGAGGTGCTGCTCGCCGTGCAGTCCGGGTCGACGCTCGACGAGCCGACCTACGACCAGGGCGGCTCCCGGTTCGCGTTCGGCGGCGACGGCTACTACGTGAAGTCCGCCGCCGAGATGCGCCGCACCTGGGCGGAGCTGCCGGAGGCGGTCGACAACACCGTGCTCATCGCCGAGCGGTGCGACGTCGAGTTCCCGACCGGCGCCAACTACATGCCGCGGTTCCCCGTCCCGGACGGCGAGGACGAGAACTCCTGGTTCATCAAGGAGGTCGAGCGCGGCCTGCAGCGGCGGTACAACGGGTCCGTCCCGGACGACGTCCGCAAGCAGGCGGAGTACGAGACCGGCGTCATCGTGCAGCTCGGCTTCTCCGGCTACTTCCTCGTCGTCGCCGACTTCATCAAGTGGGCGCGCGAGCAGGGCATCCGCGTCGGCCCCGGCCGTGGTTCCGCGGCCGGCTCGATGGCGTCCTACGCGATGGGCATCACCGAGCTCGACCCGCTGCGGCACGGACTCATCTTCGAGCGGTTCCTCAACCCCGAGCGCGTGTCCTGGCCCGACGTCGACGTCGACTTCGACGAGCGCCGGCGCGGCGAGGTCATCCGGTACGTCACCGAGAAGTACGGCGACGACCGCGTGGCGCAGATCGTCACCTACGGCACGATCAAGGCCAAGCAGGCCCTCAAGGACTCCTCGCGCGTGCTGGGCTTCCCGTTCGCGATGGGGGAGAAGCTCACCAAGGCCATGCCGCCGCCCGTCATGGGCAAGGACATCCCGCTGTCCGGGATGTACGACCCCGAGCACCCCCGCTACGCCGAGGCCGAGGAGTTCCGCCAGGTCGTCGCCGCGGACCCCGAGGCGCAGCGCGTCCTCGAGACCGCCCGCGGCCTGGAGAACCTGAAGCGCCAGTGGGGCGTGCACGCGGCCGGCGTCATCATGTCCAGCGAGCCGCTGATCGACATCATCCCGATCATGAAGCGGCCGCAGGACGGCGCGGTCATCACGCAGTTCGACTACCCGACGTCCGAGGGCCTCGGCCTGATCAAGATGGACTTCCTCGGGCTGCGGAACCTGACCATCCTCGACGACGCCCTGCGCAACATCACGATGAACGGCAAGCCGCCGATCGAGCTCGAGGACATCGAGCTCGACGACAAGCCGACCTACGAGCTGCTCGCCCGGGGTGACACCCTCGGCGTGTTCCAGCTCGACGGCGGCCCGATGCGGTCCCTGCTGCGCCAGATGCGCCCCGACAACTTCGAGGACATCTCCGCGGTCATCGCCCTGTACCGGCCCGGGCCGATGGGCATGAACTCGCACACGAACTACGCGCTGCGCAAGAACGGCCTGCAGCCGATCACGCCCATCCACCCGGAGCTCGAGGAGCCCCTGGCCGAGGTCCTCGACGGCACCTACGGCCTCATCGTGTACCAGGAGCAGGTGCAGAAGGCCGCCCAGGTGCTCGCCGGCTACTCGCTCGGCCAGGCCGACCTGCTGCGCCGCGCGATGGGCAAGAAGAAGAAGGAGATCCTCGACAAGGAGTTCGTCCCCTTCGAGGCCGGCATGAAGGAGCGCGGCTACTCCAAGCCCGCGATCCAGGCCGTCTGGGACACCCTCGTCCCGTTCGCCGGCTACGCCTTCAACAAGGCGCACTCCGCCGGGTACGGCGTCGTCTCCTACTGGACCGCGTTCCTCAAGGCGAACTACCCGACCGAGTACATGGCGGGCCTGCTGACCTCGGTCGGCGACGACAAGGACAAGTCCGCGCTGTACCTCGGCGAGTGCCGCCGCATGGGCATCACCGTGCTCCCGCCGGACGTCAACTCCTCGTCCGCCCTGTTCACGGCCGTCGGCGACGACATCCGGTTCGGCCTCACCGCCGTGCGCAACGTCGGCGCCAACGTCGTCGAGGCGATCGTCCGCACCCGGGAGGAGAAGGGCGACTTCACGTCGTTCACCGACTTCCTCGACAAGGTGCCGGCCGTCGTCTGCAACAAGCGGACCATCGAGTCGCTGATCAAGGCCGGCGCCTTCGACTCGCTCGGCCACGCCCGCCGCGCGCTGCTGCTCGTGCACGAGCAGGCCGTCGAGTCCGTCATCGGCGTCAAGCGCAAGGAGGCCGAGGGCCAGTTCGACCTGTTCGCCGACCTCGGCACCGACGACGGCCCCGGGTTCTCCGTCCAGGTGCCGGACGTGCCGGACTGGGACAAGAAGCAGCGCCTGCAGTTCGAGCGGGAGATGCTCGGGCTGTACGTCTCCGACCACCCGCTGTCCGGCCTGGAGCACGTGCTGTCCGCCGCGGCCGACGTGTCGATCGCGACGCTCAACGCCGACGAGGCGCGGCCGGACGGGTCCACCGTCGTCGTGGCCGGCCTCATCACGTCGCTGCAGCGCAAGATGTCCAAGCAGGGCAACCCGTGGGCCGCCGTGACGCTGGAGGACATGGAGGGCTCCGTCGAGATCATGTTCTTCGGCGAGACCTACCTGGCCTACTCGACCGTGCTCGCCGAGGACGCCGTCATCGTGGTCCGCGGGCGGGTGCGCCGCCGGGACGACGCGATGCAGCTGCAGGCGATGGAGGTGTCGCTGCCCGACCTGTCGGCCGTGGCCGACGCCCCCGTGGTCGTCACGCTGTCCGAGGCGCGGCTGACGCCGCCCGTGGTCGACCGGCTGCTCGAGGTGATGAAGACGCACCCCGGCATGACGGAGCTGCACCTGCGGGTGGCGCGCGCGAACGGACGGCGGTCGCTGGTGGTCCCGAGCGACGGCTGGCGGGTCGAGCGCTCGCCGGCGCTGTACGGCGACCTCAAGGCGCTGCTCGGCCCGGGCTGCCTCCAGACGGCCACCCCGGTCCCGGTCTGACCCGCACCGCTCGGCGCGCGCACCGCTCGGCGCGCGCACCGCTCGGCGCGCGCACCGAGCCAGCATCGCGCGAGCGCGCCGCTGTCCCGCCGAGCTTGCACTCGTTGCGGGGTTCCGGGCCTCGGAACCCCGCAAGGAGTGCAAGCTCGGCGTGCGGGCGTGCGGGCGTGCGGGCGTGCGGGCGTGCGGGCGTGCGGGCGTGCGGGCGTGCGGGCGTGCGGTCAGCCGACCTCGGCGGAGTTCGAGCCGCGGGGGTCGTCGACCTCCACCACGTCGCCCTTGCGCAGCTGGCGGCCGCGGCGGGACTCGGGCTCGCCGTTGACCTTGACCTCGCCCTCGTCCAGGAGCGTGCGGGCGTCGGCGCCCGAGTCGGCCAGGCCGGCCAGCTTGAGGAACTGCCCGAGGCGGATGGAGTCGTCGGAGATCGGCACGATGGTCACCGGCTCATCCTGCCAGGGGCGGACGCGGGCGGCCCGCCTCGCCGGGCGCGAATAGACTCGGGGCGTGATCTCCCGCATCGACCTGCGTGGTCGCACCCTGTCCCGTCGCGAGCTGCTCGAGACGCTCCCGCGGCCCGAGCTGGACGTCGAGTCCGCCGCCGCGGCCGTCGAGCCGATCCTCGCGGACGTCCGCGCCCGCGGCGCCGCCGCCCTGCGCGATCTGGCTGAGCGGTTCGACGGCGTGCGCCCCGAGCACCTGCGGGTGCCCGCCGACACGATCGCCGCCTCGGTGTCGGTGCTGGACCCCGAGGTCCGGGCGGCGCTGGACGAGACGATCCGCCGGGTGCGCCAGGTGCACGCCGCGCAGCGGCCCGCCGACCACACCGTGCAGGTGGCCCCGGGCGCGCAGGTCCGGCAGCGGTGGATCCCGGTCCGCCGGGTCGGCCTGTACGTGCCCGGCGGCCTGGCCGTCTACCCGTCGTCGGTGATCATGAACGTCGTCGCCGCGCAGGAGGCGGGCGTGGGCTCGCTCGCCGTGACCTCCCCGCCGCAGAAGGACAACGGCGGCCTGCCCGACCCGGTGGTGCTGGCGACCTGCGCCCTGCTCGGCGTCGACGAGGTGTACGCGGTCGGCGGTGCCCAGGCGATCGGCATGCTGGCGTACGGGGCGGCCGGGTCCGAGGCCGCCGACGGCGACACGCTGTGCGAGCCCGTCGACGTCATCACCGGCCCGGGCAACGTCTACGTCGCGGCGGCGAAGCGTCTGGTCCGCGGCGCCGTCGGGATCGACGCCGAGGCCGGCCCGACCGAGATCGCGGTGCTGGCGGACGGCACGGCCGACGCCGACCACGTCGCCGCCGACCTGGTGTCCCAGGCCGAGCACGACCCGCTGGCGGCGTCGGTGCTGGTGACGACGTCGATCGAGCTCGCCGGCGCCGTGGAGTCCAAGCTCGTCCACCGGGTGCAGTCCACCCGGCACGCCGAGCGGGTCGCGCAGGCGCTGTCCGGGCAGCAGTCCGCGATCGTGCTGGTCGACGACCTCGACGCGGGGCTCGACGTCGTGAACGCGTACGGCGCCGAGCACCTGGAGATCCAGACCGTCGACGCCGCCGCGGTCGCCGAGCGCGTGACCAGCGCGGGCGCGATCTTCGTGGGCGCGTACTCGCCGGTGTCCCTCGGCGACTACATGGCCGGGTCGAACCACGTGCTGCCGACCGGCGGCTGCGCGCACTTCTCCTCCGGGCTGGGCGTGCACTCGTTCGTGCGCGCGGTGCAGGTGGTCGAGTACGACGCGGACGCGCTGCGGGAGGTCGCGGGCCGGATCGTGGCGCTCGCCGACGCCGAGGGCCTGCCCGCGCACGGCGAGGCCGTCCGCGCGCGGTTCTGACGCGCGACCGCCGACGCGATCCCGATCGGCGGCCGGATCGGCCCGACCCGCGCTACCGTCGGCCCGTGCGTACGCGATCTGGTCGGCTCGGTGTCGTCGCCCTCGTGCTCCTCGCCGGGGTGCTGACCGCGTGCGACGACCCGGCCACGGAGCCGTCCGACGGCGCCAGTCGTGCGGCGACCGCCGACGCGGCACCGGAGGCCGACCGCACACCCGGGACCGGCGAGTCGCCGGACGCCGCGACGGCTGAGCCGTCGGCCGCCGTGACGCCGGGCGCGGACCCGTCCGCCGGGGCCGCACCTGCCGACGACCCCACCCCGGGTGAGCCGTGCGAGCCCGGGTCGCACCCGGACTGCTCGGACGCGACCGGGAACGAGGGCGACCCGTATCGGATCATCGCCGGGTACGCCGACTGCGTCTCCCGGTTCGGCCCGGAGCACGCGTACGGCCTGTGCACCGACCTGGACGGCGACGACCACGCGGGGTACGACGACGCGGGCTGACGGCCGCGGAGGTGAGCCCAGGCGCGACGGCCCTGGTCAGCCCACGCCCAGCACGAACGGGAGCACCGCCGCCGCGCCGGCCTGCCGGAGCAGCCGCGCCGCGACGGTGAGCGTCCAGCCCGAGTCGGTGCGGTCGTCGACCAGCAGCACCGCGCGACCGGGCAGCCCGGCCGCGGCGGCGGGCGCCAGGTCGAGCTCGAGCCGGCGCGCGACCGCCGCCAGCCGGTGCGCCGAGTTCACGTCGTGGCGCGTCGGCGGGCTGTCCGGGCGGGGCACGACGGCGCCCACCAGCGGCACGCCGAGGTGCCGGGCGACGCCGGCGGCGAGGTGCTCCACGAGCGCGGGCCGCGTGGCGGACCGGACCACGACGACGCCCTCGGGCCGGTGCTCGGGCCGCCAGGCGTCCAGGGTCGCGAGCACCGGGTCCCGCAGCGCGGCCGGCAGCGACGCGGCCGGGTCGGGCTCCCCGCCGAACAGCTCCCGCAGCAGCCCGCCCCAGCCGACGGAGTCGAGACGCGCGACGGCGCGGCCGGGCTCCGCGTTCTCCTCCGTCGGGATGCGGCCCCGCAGGTCCAGGCCCAGCGTGGCCATGCCGGTCGGCCACTGCCGCCGCGGGTCGACCGCCACCCCGGCGGCGGTGAGCAGCGCCTGCGCGCCCGCGACGTGCTCGGCGTCGGGGGCGACGCCCACGGCGGTCCCGGTGCACCGGTCGCACCGCCCGCACCGCCAGGCCTCGCCCGCGGGGCCGGCGAGCTCCGGGTCGTCGAGCGCCCGCCGCAGGTGCGCCATCCGGCACCCCTCGGTGGTGACGTAGTCGACCATGAGCTGCTGCTCGGCCTTGCGGGTGGCCGTGACCCGGTCGTACCGCTCGGCGTCGTAGGACCACGGCTGGCCGGTGCCCTCCCAGCCACCGCGCACCCGGCGCACCGCGCCGTCCACGTCGAGCACCTTGAGCATCTGCTCCAGCCGGGACCGGCGCAGCGAGACGTGCGTCTCCAGCGCCGCCGTCGACAGGGTGCCGCCCTCGCGCAGCGCGCGCAGCGCGGCCCGCACGTCGTCCTCGGGCGGGAACGCGGTCGAGGCGAACCACTCCCAGATCGCGCGGTCCTCGCGCCCGGGGAGCAGCACGGCCGCCGCGCGCCCGCCGACCGCCTCCGCGGCGCGACCCGCGCGACCGACCTGCTGGTAGTAGGCGATGGGGGAGGACGGCGCCCCGACGTGGATCACGTACCCCAGGTCCGGCTTGTCGAACCCCATGCCCAGCGCCGAGGTCGCGACCAGCGCCTTGACCCGGTTCGCGAGCAGGTCGGCCTCGGCCACCTCGCGCTCGGCCGGGTCGGTCTGGCCGGTGTAGGTCCGCACGTCGAGGCCGGCCGCGCGCAGGTGCTCCGTGACCTGCTGCGCGGCGGCGATGGTCAGGCAGTAGATGATCCCGGAGCCCTCGAATGCCGGCAGGTTCTGCGCCAGCCACGCCAGCTGCGCCGCCGTGTCGGGCAGGCGGACGACGGACAGGTCGAGACTGGAACGGTCGAGGGGGCCGCGCAGCACCAGGACGTCGTCGCGCACCGCGGTGCCGAGCTGCTCGGCGACGTCGGCCGTCACCCGGGCGTTGGCGGTCGCGGTCGTCGCGAGGACCGGGATCCCGGCGGGCAGCTCGCCCAGCAGCGTCCGGATCCGCCGGTAGTCCGGGCGGAAGTCGTGGCCCCAGTCGGAGATGCAGTGCGCCTCGTCGATCACGACGAGCCCGGCGTCGGCGGCCAGCCGGGGCAGCACCTCGTCGCGGAACTGGGGGTGGGTGAGCCGCTCCGGGGAGACGAGCAGGACGTCGACGTCGCCCGCGGCGATCTGCGCGTGCACGTCGTCCCACTCGGTCACGTTGGCGGAGTTCAGCGTCGCGGCCTTGACGCCCGCGCGCTGCGCCGAGGCCACCTGGTTGCGCATGAGCGCGAGCAGCGGGGACACCAGCACGGTCGGGCCGGCGCCGCGCGCCCGCAGCAGTGCGGTCGCGACGAAGTACACGGCGGACTTGCCCCACCCGGTGCGCTGCACGACGAGCGCGCGCCGGTGGTCGCTGACGAGCGCGTCGATCGCCCGCCACTGGTCGTCGCGCAACCGCGCGTCGTCCCGCCCCACGAGCCGGCGCAGCACGGTCTCCGCCTCCTCGCGCAGGGCGGCGCGCTCGGCCGCATCGGGCCCGGTCGGTGTGTGCTGGTCCACGTCAGTCATCGCCCCCGACCCTAGCCACCGCCCCCGACACGACGCGCCCCCGGGATGCCCGCCTGTGGACGACCGCCGTGCCGCGGCCGGACCGCGGATACGATCGCCCGGTGACCGCACCCGACACCGCCCCGCAGGCCGCGCGGCCCGTGCTGCCGGTGCGCCCCGAGCTGGCCGGCGAGGTGCCCTACGGCGCCCCGCAGCTCGACGTGCCGGTGCTGCTCAACGTCAACGAGAACCCGTACCCGCCGTCGGAGCAGGTGGTGGCCGACATCGCCGCCGCCGTCGCCGAGGCGGCGCACGGCCTGAACCGGTACCCGGACCGCGAGTTCCTGGCCCTGCGCGCCGACCTGGCCGACTACCTCGCGGTCGAGTCCGGCGTGCGCGTCGCCCCCGAGCAGGTGTGGGCGGCCAACGGGTCGAACGAGGTCATGCTGCACCTGCTGCAGGCGTTCGGCGGCCCCGGGCGCACGGCGGTGTCGTTCGCGCCCACGTACTCGATGTACCCGGAGTACGCCCGCGACACGCACACCCGCTGGGTGGCCGGCCGGCGCACGGAGCAGTTCGACGTCGACCCGGCCGGGGCCCGCGAGCTGATCGCCCGCGAGACGCCGTCCGTCGTCCTGCTCACCAGCCCGAACAACCCCACCGGCACCGCCCTGGAGCTCGACACCGTGCGCGCGGTGCTGGCCGCGGCGGCGGAGGTGCCCGGCGGCTGCGTGGTCGTGGTCGACGAGGCGTACGCGGAGTTCCGGCGGGAGGGCGTCGACTCGGCGCTCACCCTGCTGGCGGAGCACCCGCACCTGGCCGTCAGCCGCACGATGTCGAAGGCGTTCGGCCTGGCGGGCGCCCGCGTCGGCTACCTCGCCGCCTCGCGGGAGCTCGTCGACGCGTTGCGGGTGGTCCGGCTGCCGTACCACCTGTCGGCGGTGACGCAGGCGACGGCCCGCGCGGCCCTGCGGCACGCGCCGGAGCTCAGGGCCCAGGTCGGCTCGCTGCGCGCCGAGCGCGACCAGCTCGTGCTCGACCTGCGCGACCGCGGGCTGCGGGTGGCGGAGTCGGACGCGAACTTCGTGCTGTTCCAGGTCGGCGAGGACCGCCACGAGGTCTGGCAGGGTCTGCTGGACCGGGGCGTGCTGATCCGCGAGGTCGGCCCGGAAGGATGGCTGCGGGTGTCGGTCGGCACCCCGGAGGAGACCGCGGCGTTCACCGCCGCGCTGTGGGAGGTGCTGGAGATTTGAGCACGAGGACCGGCGGGCGCACCGCCCGGGTCGAGCGCACGACGAGCGAGTCCAGCGTCGTCGTCGAGGTCGACCTGGACGGCACGGGGCGCACGGAGATCAGCACCACGGTGCCGTTCTACGACCACATGCTCACCGCGCTGGGCAAGCACTCGCTCATCGACCTCACCGTCCGGGCCACCGGCGACACGCACATCGACGCGCACCACACGGTCGAGGACGTGGCGATCTGCCTGGGCGAGGCGCTCCGGCAGGCGCTGGGCGACAAGCGGGGCATCGCGCGGTTCGGCGACGCCACCGTGCCGCTGGACGAGGCGCTGGCGCAGGCCGTCGTCGACGTGTCCGGCCGGCCGTACCTCGTGCACTCCGGCGAGCCCGAGGGCCAGGAGTACCACCTGATCGGCGGGCACTTCACCGGGTCGCTGACCCGGCACGTGCTCGAGTCGATCGCGCACCACGCCGCGTTCGGCATGCACGTGCGCGTGCTCGCCGGCCGCGACCCGCACCACATCGTGGAGGCGCAGTTCAAGGCGCTCGCCCGCGCGCTGCGGTTCGCGGTGGCGCTGGACCCGCGCGTCGACGGCATCCCGAGCACGAAGGGCGCGCTGTGACCGCGGACGGCACCGGCACGCCGGGTGCGGGCGACCGCCCGGACGACGACGACCTCGGGTTCACGGTCCCGGACGACCTGTCCGGTCTGGACGGCCTGGACGCGGCACCGGACGAGCCGCGCGCCGGGGACCGCCCGTCCGTCGAGGTCCCCGACGACCTCTCCGGGCTCGAGGCCGCCGCGGCGGAGCCGGACGAGCCGGTCGTCGCCATCGTCGTGACCCAGGTCGCGGGCGCGCGCCCGCTGGCCGCCGCCTGCTCGCTGGCGGGGGTGGACGTCGACGCCGTGCCGTCCCCGGTCGGGGCGCTCGCGGTCCTGCGCGACGCCGCCGACGCCGCCCGCACGGCCGAGGCCGCCGCGGCGATCTCCCGGATGCTGCGGACGTCGCCGGTGATCCTCATGGACCGTCGCGCCGGCCGCATCCAGGCCAGCCGGTGGTCGGCGGGGGAGAAGGAGGACGACCTGGCGGCCGGCCTCGTGCTCTCCGGCGCGCCCGACGTGCTCGACGAGCTGCTGGTCGGCGGGACGCCGGTCGGCGAGGTGGACGGCGTCGAGACCAGCGTCGGGATGTCCCGGTGGGCCGCCATGCGCGCGCTGTCCGGGGGGCGGCGCAAGCGCGACTGACCCGCGCCCGCCCCGTCGCGCCGGCCCGCCGGGTGACGGAGCGCACGTCCCGCGCACCGGACGCCAGCGGGTGCTCCTGCGCGCGGCCGGTAGCCTGGGGACGTGCCCAGCCAGCCTCGTGTCGTCGTCCTGGACTACGGATTCGGGAACGTCCGCTCGGCCGTGCGCGCCCTCGAGCGGGTCGGCGCCCAGGTCGAGCTGACGTCCGACGCGCAGCACGCCGCCGACGCCGACGGGCTGGTCGTCCCCGGGGTCGGGGCGTTCGCGGCCGTCATGGCCGGGCTGCGCGGCGTCCGCGGCGAGCAGATCGTGGGCCGACGCCTCGCCGGGGGCCGCCCCGTGCTCGGCATCTGCGTCGGCATGCAGGTCATGTTCGACCGCGGTGACGAGCACGGCGTCGAGACCGAGGGGCTGGGCGAGTGGCCCGGCACCGTCGACCGGCTGGAGGCCGAGGTCGTCCCGCACATGGGGTGGTCCACCGTCGACGCGCCCGCGGGCACCCGGCTGTTCGCCGGCATCGAGGACCAGCGGTTCTACTTCGTGCACTCCTACGCGGCCCGGACGTTCCCGCTCTCCGACCAGGTCGACGCCGAGCGCCTGACCCCCCCGCTGGTCACCTGGTCCGAGCACGGCGGGCGGTTCGTCGCCGCCGTCGAGAACGGGCCGCTCGCCGCCACGCAGTTCCACCCCGAGAAGTCCGGGGACGCCGGCGCCCAGCTGCTCGAGAACTGGGTCGGCTCGCTCGACTGACGCTGCGCGCCGCAGCCGCCCGGCGCCCCCGCACCACCGCACGCCCCGAACGAGGAGACCCATGTCCGACCGTCTGCAGCTCCTGCCCGCCGTCGACGTCGCCGACGGCCAGGCCGTCCGGCTCGTCCAGGGCGAGGCCGGCTCGGAGACCTCCTACGGCGACCCGCTCGCCGCGGCGCTCGACTGGCAGGCGGGCGGCGCGGAGTGGATCCACCTCGTCGACCTGGACGCCGCGTTCGGGCGCGGGTCGAACGCCGAGCTGCTCGCCGACGTGGCGCAGGTGCTGTCGACGAAGGGCGTCAAGGTCGAGCTCTCCGGCGGCATCCGCGACGACGCGTCGCTGGAGCGCGCGCTCGCCACCGGCGCCACCCGCGTCAACCTGGGGACCGCGGCGCTGGAGGACCCGGAGTGGACCGCCGACGCGATCGCGCGGCACGGCGACGCGATCGCCGTCGGCCTCGACGTCCGCGGCACGACGCTCGCCGCCCGGGGCTGGACCCGTGAAGGCGGGGACCTCTGGGAGGTCCTGGCCCGCCTCGACGCCGTGGGCTGCTCGCGGTACGTCGTGACCGACGTGACCAAGGACGGCACCCTGCGCGGCCCGAACGTCGACCTGCTCCGCGAGGTCTGCGCGCGCACCGACGCGCCGGTCGTCGCGTCCGGCGGCATCTCCTCCCTCGACGACCTCCGGGTGCTGCGCGAGCTGGTCCCCGTCGGCGTGGAGGGCGCGATCGTCGGCAAGGCCCTGTACGCGGGCGCGTTCACGCTGCCCGAGGCCCTGGACGTCGCCGGGCGCCCGTGACCGGGCGCGAGCTCCCGCCCACCTCGGCGTTCGCCGGGGACGACGGCAGCGCCGACCCGCGGGTCGCGGCGGCGCTGGCCGCGCTCGGCGACGGGACCGGCACCCTCGCCGGCGTCGTGGAGGCGCTGGCCGGCACCCGGGTGCTGGTCCCGGTGCTGGCGGAGCTGGAGGCGGCCGAGACGGTCGAGGTCGGCGGGCACGCGCACACCGTCGACAAGGAGGCGTCCGCGGGCATCGTGGCGCTGCAGGCGCCGGACGGTCGCACGGCGCTGCCCGTGTTCTCCTCCGTCGCGGCGATGGCCGCGTGGCGGCGGGACGCGCGCCCGGTGCCGACCGACGTGGTGCGCGCCGCGCTGTCGGCGGTGAGCGAGGGCTGGGAGCTGCTGGTGCTCGACGCGGGCGGGCCGGTCACGGCGCTGCTGCCGCGGCCCGCGGTGTGGGCCCTGGCGCAGCAGCAGCCGTGGCGGCCCGCGGTGCTCCCGGGCGCAGGGGCGGGCGGTGGCGCGGATGCAGGCGCGGGCGGCGCGGCAGGTCTCGGCGCGTCCGGTTCCGACGGCGCCGCCGAGGCGTCCGTCGACCCCGAGGTGCGCGCGGCCGTCCGGGCCGCGGTGCTCGGCGCGACCCCCGCGCACGCAGCCGAGGCGTCCACGGGCGCGTCTGCGCGCGAGAGCACGTCCGCCGGCTCCTCGGGCCGGTCATGGTTCCGCCGCCGTCGCCCCGAGTCGCCCGTCCCGTCGCCCGGGACGCCCGGGCCGGTCGTCGACGTCGACGCCGTCCCCGGCTCCCGGGCCGAGGTGGCCGTCGTCCTCACGCTGGTCCCCGGGCTCGACCGGACGGCGTTGGACGGCGTCCTGCGCCGGGTCGGCGAGGCGCTCGCCGCCGACGACACGGTGACCCGGCGCGTCGACTCGGTCGAGGTCCGCCTCCGCTGACCCGGCGCCCGGCCGCTCCGCCGGGGACCCTGCGCCGTCGCCCACCCGCGCCGCCGAGAGTGCATTCGACACGTCGAGGGGGTAGTCGGCGGATGCTCGCTCGACGTGTCGGTTGCACGCTCGCGGTCCGCCAGCGCGACCCGGCGCCCCGGCGGGAGCCGGCGAACCGGCGCGGGCGGGCGGCTCGACGCCGGCGCTGGCTCAGCGGCGGCGGCGGCGCAGCGCCCAGGCGAGCGCGACCGTCGCCACCGCCCCGACGGCCTGACCGCCGAGGATGATGCGGTTGAGGTCGAGGGCCGGCTGCCAGTGCGCGCCCTCGTCGTCGACGACGAACACCCCGAGCGGCTTGACCCGCGTGGCGTAGCCGCCGGCGTCCGCCGCCCCGACCCCGCGCCCCCCGGGCCGTCCCGCGCCGAACGGCCACAGCGGCCCCCGCAGGAGCGGCCCGCGACCCGGCCCGCCGTGCCAGCG
>NZ_SZYE01000054.1 GCF_005239125.1 Cellulomonas hominis
GGGTCGAGGTCGTTGTTCACGGCGCGGACGGGCCGGCCGCCGGCGGGCTCGCGGCGACGATCGACCGGCTCGCGGCCGCGTGCGCCGTCCCCGACACCGACGGCCCGGCCCTGTGGGAGGCGTTCGAGCGCCGCGCCGCGGAGCTGTACGGCGTGCTCGGCACCATCGTGCCGCTCGCGCAGGACGTGCTCGCCGCGCGCGGGCTGCTCACCGCCGAGCTCGCCGAGCGGGTCGCGGCCCACCCCCTCGACCTCGCGGCGATGCGGGTGCCGCTGCGCGGCTACCAGGAGTTCGGCGCGCGGTTCGCGCTCAACCAGGGCCGGGCGCTGCTCGGCGACGAGATGGGGCTCGGCAAGACGGTGCAGGCGCTGGCCGCGATCGCGCACCTCGCGGCCGCGGGCGAGCGGCGGTTCCTCGTCGTCTGCCCCGCCGGCGTCCTGGTGAACTGGCTCCGGGAGATCGACGCGAAGATCACGCTGCCGGGCCACCGGCTGCACGGGCCGGACCGCGCCGCGGCGATCGCGCGCTGGCGGGCCGAGGGCGGCGTCGGCGTCACCACCTTCGAGGGTCTGCCGCACGTGCCGCTCGCCGACCCCGGCGGGGCGGACGTGGCGCTGCTGGTCGTCGACGAGGCGCACTACGTGAAGAACCCCGAGGCGCAGCGGTCCCGGGCCGTGGCCGCGTGGGCGTCGGCGGTGTGGCGGGTGCTGCTCCTGACCGGCACCCCGATGGACAACCGGATCGACGACTTCGTGGCGCTGGTGCGGCTGCTCGACGCCGACCTGGCCGCCTCGCTCCCCCGGCACCTCGGCCTCGTCGGCGCCGACACCTTCCGCCGGGACGTCGCCCCGGTGTACCTGCGGCGGAACCAGGCCGACGTGCTGGTCGAGCTGCCGGACCTGGTGCTCGTCGACGACTGGGAGGACCTCAGCCCCGCCGGCGAGGAGGTCTACCGGGCCGCCGTGGCCAGCGGGAACTTCATGGCGATGCGCCGCGCGGCCTGGCTGACCGCCGACCCGGGCGAGTCGACCAAGGTCGGGCGGCTGCGCGAGGTCGTCGCGGAGGCCGGGGCGAACGGGCAGCGCACCGTGGTCTTCTCGTACTTCCGGGACGTGCTCGACGTCGTCGCCGCCGCGCTGGGGTCCGGCCCGGGAGCGTCACCGGTCTTCGGCCCGCTCACCGGCGACGTCCCGCCCGACGAGCGCCAGGCGGTGATCGACGCGTTCTCGGCCGGGCCCCGCGACGGCGTGCTGGTCGCGCAGATCACCGTCGGCGGCGTCGGGCTCAACCTGCAGGCCGCGTCCGTGGCGGTGCTGTGCGAGCCGCAGCTCACCCCGTCCGCGGAGTCCCAGGCCGTCGCCCGGCTGCACCGGATGGGCCAGGTCCGGGCCGTCGTCGCGCACCGGCTGCTCGCCGAGGACGGCGTGGACGAGCGGATCGTCGAGCTGCTGGCCGGCAAGCGGCGGGTGTTCGACGCCTACGTGCGGGAGTCGTCGGTGGCTGCGGCGGCCGTCGCGGCGGTCGACGTGACCGAGGCCGGGCTCGCGCGGGAGGTCGTCGCGATGGAGCAGGCGCGGCTCGGGTACGGGCCGGTGTGGGACGAGCTGGCGGCCGCTCCCGAGTAGCGCGGGGCTACTGCTGCGCGACCCGGTCGGGCCACGCGCCCTGCTCGCCGCGCTGCCGGACGGCGCGCCCGACGACCAGGCCCGCGAGCGCGCTGGACGCGTCCCGGCCCTCGACGTGCCAGGTGTTCCGGTCGCCCGAGGTCTCGATCACCAGGACGCCGTCGACCTGGCCGTCCGGCTGGTCGCGGCGGACCTCGTAGCGGACCTCCGCCGCGTTCTCGTCGATCTTGTCGGCGTAGACCAGGACCCCGCTCATAGGCACTGTGTACACGGTGCGGGCCGGGAGAAGCGAACTGGCTCCTGCGCCCCCGCGGGCCGCGCCCAGGCCTCGACCGGTGACGATCGACGCCCCCGCGGGCCGCGCCGAGACTGCAGACCCGGACTGCGGCACACCCCGCGCGCGCAGTCCGGTTCTGGAGTCTCGGCGGCCCCGGGTGGGGTCGGGCGCGCGGGCGTCAGGCGGGCGGGGCCGGGCGCGCGGGCGTCGGGCGCGCGCCGCGGCAGCCCCCTGGTCACGCGTGCCGAGCTCCTCGAGATGCAGGGCTCGTCGACCATGCCGCTGGTCCTGCTCGGGGAGCACGACTTCGACGGCCGGTACGACCACGTGGCGATCGACAACGTGCAGGCCGCCTCCGACGCGGTGTCGCACCTCGTCGCCGTCGGGCGGACCCGGATCGGCGCGATCGGGGCGCAGCCGGAGGAGTCGTACGCGACGCCGCAGCAGCGCACCACCGGGTACGAGCGGGCGCTGCGCGCGGCGGGGCTGCCCGTCGACCCCGCGCTGCTGCGGGCTGCGGCGCACTACCGGCGGGCCGACGGGTACGCCGCAGCGGCCTGGCTGCTCGCGCTGCCCGACCGGCCGGACGCGATCTTCTGCTACTCCGACCTGCTCGCGATGGGCGCGATGCGCGCCGTGTTCGACGCCGGGCTGCGGGTGCCGGAGGACATCGCGGTCATCGGGATCGACGACATCGAGGAGGGCCGGTACTCCCGGCCGACGCTGTCGACGGTGTCGCTGGACACGCCGTTCACCGCACGGGAGGCGGTGGCGCGGATCGCCGCGCGGATCGCGGACCCGGACACCCCCGCCGTGGAGGTGACGGCGCCGCACGCGGTGCGCACCCGGGAGAGCACGGGCGCCTGACCGCGGTGCCGACACCGCCGGGACGGCACCTCTCGGCTGTGCGCGGGGCCGCTCACACAGCCGAGAGCTGCCATCTCGGCGATCGGGGGCCCGCGCCACGAGGGGCGCTGCCACGATGATCGGCATGGACACCCGCCGCAGCCCGCGCACCCGGATCGCCCTCGCCGTCGGGGTCGCCGCCGCGACCGTGCTGCTGCTCGCCGCCTGCGCCGCCGGCGTGAACCCCGACGTCGGTCAGGCGCCACCCGGGACCGCGGAGCCCGCCGGGTTCTGGCTCGGGCTCTGGCACGGGATCATCCTGCCGGTCACCTGGATCGTGTCCTTGTTCACCCGGACCGTCTCGCCGTACGAGGTGTTCAACTCGGGGAACTGGTACGACGTCGGGTTCGTCCTGGGCATCACGATCGTGTTCGGGGGGCCGTTCGGGGCGGGGCGGGCCGCGCGGCGGCGGTGACGGGCGCGGCCGCCCGCGCGACCCGCGCCTCCACCGCCAGGACCACCGCCACCCCGGCCCCGCACAGCACGAACCCGAGGACCGTCACCCCGGTCAGCGGCTCCCCCAGCCCGACGGCTCCCGCCGCGGCGGTCGCGGGCGCCACGAGGAACAGCAGCGCGTTGAGCGCCGTCACCCCGACGCGGCGCAGCAGCCACCAGTACAGCCCGTAGGCGGCGAGCGTCGGGAACGCGGCCGCGAGCACCGTCGCGACCCAGAACCCGGGGTCCGCGGGCGGCACGAGCGACCCGCCGACCGCCCCCGCCACCAGCAGCGCCGCCGCGGTCACGACGACCTGCACGGTGAGCACGACCAGCACCGGCGGGCGTCCCGACGACCGCCGCTCCAGGAACGTCCCGGCGACGAGGAACGCCATCGCCGCCACCGGCAGCAGGTACGCCGCCGCCGGCGCCCCGGACGCGCCGAGCTGCGAGCGCACCACCAGCAGCACCCCGGCCGCCCCGACCGCCAGCCCGGCCCACTGCGCACCGCGCACCCGCAGCCCGAGCAGCGGCCCCACGAGCGTCGCGACCACCAGCGGCTGCACCGCGTCGATGAGCGCCGTCGTCCCGGTCGTGACCCCGGCGGCGATCGCCGCGTACACGCAGACGACGTAGCCGAGCTGCGCGCACAGCCCGATGAGGGCCTGCCGGCGCAGGTCGGCGCGCGGCACCGCGCGGGCCGCCCCGGTCGCCAGCGTCACGACCAGCAGCCCGGCGGCGACCGGGACGAAGCGCCAGACCAGCAGGGTCAGCGGCGCGACGTCGACCGTCGCCACCTTCGCGATGACGAACCCGGAGCTCCAGCTCGCGACGAACGCCGTAGCCGCCAGCGCGGTCACGACCCGCCCGAGTACACCGATCTGTCTACCCATCGTCGCGACTATACCGACCGGTTTACCTGACCGCCCGGTGGGCGCTCGCCCGGCCGGCCGACGGCGCACGACCGCGCCGGACCGACCCCGTGGGCCGGCCCGGCGCGGCGCGGCAGATCAGTCCCGCCCGTGCGGCCCCGGCGCCGCGGACCCGGTGTACTCCCCGAGGCCCGAGACGAGCTCGGTGAGGGTGGCGTCGGCGTCGTACCGGCGCTGGTGCAGCGCGGCGATCTTCGCGCCCGTGTCCGGGTCCTCGTCGTCGGTGATGTCGAACGACGCGAACCGGTCCACCAGCGGCAGGCCCACACGGTCCGTGTTCCGGTGCGCCGGGTGGATCAGGTACTCCCAGTAGCCGTCGAGGTCCTCGATGACGAAGGTCGCGCCCCACTCGTACTCGCCGCCGAAGTCGCGGCCGACGACGAACGAGCGCACGGACGGGATGACCCGGCCCTGGTGGCGCAGGCTCTCCAGGGCCTCCTCGAGCTGCTCGGGGGTGACGCCGGGCTTGATGGTGAAGCGGTTGCCGTGGACGATCATGGTCGTTTCCTCTCGGTGGTTGGTGCGGATCAGCGGCCGCGGCGCGGCCGGAGCAGGACCGGTGCGGCGACGAGCGCACCGGCGGTGGTGGCGAGCCCGGCGGCGACGAACGTGCCGCCCGGCCCGAGGAGCGCCACGAGCGGCCCCGCCGCCAGCGGCGACAGGAACTGCCCGAGGAAGATGCCGGTCACGAGCCCCGCCAGGACCCGGCCGCGGCGTCCGTCCGCGGCGAGGTCGCCGAGGCGGAGGTTGAGGTTCGGCACCGTGAGACCGACGCCGAGCCCGCCGACCAGCAGCCCGGCGACGACCGGGGCGATCCCCGCCGCCCGGCCGACCACGACCCACCCGACCCCCAGCAGGAGCAGCGCGGTGAGCGTGATCGCGGTCGGCGTCAGGCGCCGCCGCACGGCAGGGAAGGCGAGCGAGCCGATCAGGCTCGACAGCGTGGACCCGGCGATCGCGACGCCCACGACGCCGGGGCCCGCCCCGAGGTCGCCCAGCAGGAACGGCAGCTGGGTCGGCGCGAGGTAGAACACCGCCGTCGCCGCCAGGGCGAGCAGGTACAGGCCCAGGACCCGGCCGGTGGTGCGGGGGCGCGGCCCGCGGGACGACCGGCTCGCGCCGTCCGGGAGCGGGCGGACGGGGGCGGGTCCGGTCCGCGGGACGGCCACCAGCACCAGGACCGCGACGGGTGCCGCGAGGGCGTAGAGCCAGAACGGGGCACGCCAGCCCGCGCCGGCGAGGAGGCCGGCGAGCGGCAGGAGCAGCACCCCGCCGAGGCTCGCGGCGGCCTGCTGGTAGCCGAGGTAGGCGGCGCGGCGCGGACCGCGGAACCAGTCGGTCAGCAGGGCGCCGACCGCCGTGGTGACCGCGCCGACGCCGAGGCCGAGGACGGCGCGCGTCGCGAGCAGCACGCCCAGGTCGGCCACCAGGAGCCCGGCCGTGCCGGCCACCGCGGTGACGGCGAGTCCGCCGACCAGGACCGGGCGGCGCCCGAACCGGTCCGCGAGCACGCCGGCGAGCGGCGCGCCGGCCGCGATGGCCAGCGAGGTGACGGTCAGCGCGAGCCGGACCAGGGTGTCGTCGCCGAAGTGGTCGGCCATCGCCGGCAGGCTCGGGGCGATCAGGGCCGGGGCCATGATCGTCAGCCCGGCCGCGGCGAGCACCGCCGCGCGTGCCGGGCGACCGGGCGGGACACCGGCGCGAGCCGAGGTGCGACGGGGGTCACGCCGGGTGGGGGCGGTCACGGCGTCAGTCCCACAGGCTCAGGGCGACGACGAACAGGACGACCGGCACGAGCAGCCAGGGCTCGGCCAGGACGAACAGGCCCGTCAGCCCGAGCGACGCCCACGCCAGGGCCTTCGCCCACCGCCGGCGGCGCGCCCTGCGAGCCCGCCGGGCAGTCTTCGCCTCGGCCTCGGCCCGCAGCAGCTCGAGCCACCCGCCGAGCGACGCGTCGAGCGCCGCGCGCAGGTTCGCCGCGTCCTGCCGGACCGGGTCACCCTCCCAGGACTCGGCGGTCCGCACGATCGTCCCGTCGCCGTCGGCCGTGAAGGTCCACTCGTGGATGCCGTCGATCCCCTGGGCGGGGCCGCCCCACAGGATGCGCCGCGGGGCGTCGACCGCGTAGACGGTCGAGGTGACGTCCATCCCGTGGGTGCGCCAGCGGAAGGACGACCCCGGTGCGAGCGGACCGTCGACCTGCGCGGACTCGACGTCGGTCTGCCAGGCGGGCCACCGGGCGACGTCCGTGTGCAGGCGCCAGACCAGGTCGACCGGGGCGGCGACCCGGATCTCGCGGCGGACCACCACCGTCGCGGACTCGTCGATGGTGGTGGGGATGGTGTCGTGGGTGGTCATGGGACGTCCTCCTGGTGTGTGGTGAAAAGAGAGTGAACAGCCACTCACTCCATCGCCGCACAGGGCGGCGGACGAGCGGGTCGCCGAAAGCAGGCCCAACGGCAGGCGCTGGGCGAGCGGGGGTCAGCCGGGGTGCCGGATGCCCTCGACGAGGAGGCGGGCCCAGGCCTCGGGGACCTGGTCCACCTGCGCGGTGACGATCAGGTGGCACAGCTGGCCGTACGCGATGAAGCGCTGCACGGCCTCGTCGGAGCCGCGGGAGCGGTCCTTGGCGAAGTCGACGACCTCGCGCAGCCCCGCGCGGAGCGCCTCCCCGATCTCGGGGAGGTCGGCCACGGACTGCGCGTGCACCTGGAGCATGAGCAGCGTGCGGTCGGCGATGAGGTGGGCATAGGCCTCCCCCATCGCGGACAGGATGCCGTCCGGGGACGTGTCCTCGGCGCGGTCCGCGCCGGCGGCGATCGCCTCGACCACCCGGTCGAAGCAGGCCTCCAGGGCGGTGACGAACAGGCGCTCCTTGGTCGGGAACAGCTTCACCACGTAGGCCGGGGAGATCGCCGCGGCGCGGGCCACGTCGGCGATCGTCGTGCCGTGGTAGCCGCCGCGGGCGAACTCCTGGACGGCCGCCGCAGCGACGACCGGCCGGCGGAGGTCCGCGGTGGAGAGCGTCGTTCGTGTCATGTGAGTGACTGTACATTCACTCTCTCCTGAAGCGCAAGCCCCGGCACCCCTCCCTCGCTCCGGCGCCCCGCTCGCCGGCTCGGTAGACCGCTCGGTATACTCCGGGACATGGTCGCGCCCGAGCCCGCCACCCCGCTGACCCCCGGCGCGCGCAGGGTCCTCGACGCCGCCTCCGAGCTGTTCTACGAGCGCGGCATCCACGCCGTCGGCGTCGACGGCATCGCCGAGGCCGCGGGCGTCACCAAGAAGACCCTCTACGACCGGTTCGGGTCGAAGGAGGCGCTGGTCGTCGCGTACCTGCGGGAGCGGGACGCGCGGTGGCGGGAGCACCTGCTGGCGACGCTCGACCGCGTGCCCGAGCCCGGGCCGGACCGGGTGCTGGCGGTGTTCGACGCCGCGGAGTCCTGGTCGACGGCGAACAGCCCGCGCGGTTGCAGCGCGATCAACGCCCGGGCCGAGTCGTCCGCCGGCGACGGGGACGCCGTGCTCGCCGAGACGGCCGCGGAGAAGGCCTGGCAGCTCGCCCTGCTGGCGGACCTGTGCCGGGAGGCCGGCGTCCGGGAGCCCGAGGACGCGGCGGCGGCGCTGATGCTCCTGTACGAGGGGGCGATCGTCACGGTGGGGATGGGGACGTTCGGCCGGCCGTTCGCGCGGGCGCGGGAGGTGGCGCGGGCCGTGCTGGCGGCCCGGGCCTGAGCCGTCCCTCCCGAGGTCGAGGGTTTCCCGCGCGCAGGGCCGCAGAACTCCTCGACCTCGCCGCGGACCCTCGACCTCGGCGGAACCAGCGCGACCGCGCCCCCGCGATGCGAGGATGCCGCGATGCGCCCGTTCGAGGATCTGGCCGCCGAGGCCGTCGCCGCCGACGTCACCGGCTGGGGCTTCGGCTGGCTCGACGGGCGCGCCTCCGAGGAGCGCCCGCCGTGGGGCTACGCCCGCCTCCTCGCCGACCGCCTCGCGCACGTCGACGCCGCGCTCGACGTCGACACCGGCGGCGGTGAGGTCGTCGCCGAGGCCCCGGTGCTCCCGCCCCGGATGGTCGTCACCGAGGGGTGGCCGCCGAACGCCCGCCGCGCCCGGAGCCTCCTCGGTCCCCGCGGAGTCGAGGTGGTCCAGCCCGGTGACGGGGTGCGGCTGCCCGACGCCTCGTTCGACCTGGTCACCTCCCGGCACCCCGTGCGACCGGACTGGGCGGAGATCCACCGCGTGCTGCGGCCCGGCGGCACCTACCTCGGTCAGCACGTCGGCCCGCGGTCGGCGTTCGAGCTGATCGAACGGTTCGTCGGGCCGGTGCCGGGTCCCGTCGCGCGCGACCCCGACGACGAGGCGGCGGACGCCGAGCGGGCGGGGCTGACCGTCGTGGACCTGCGGCGGGCGACCTGCCGGATGGAGTTCCACGACGTCGGGGCGATCATCTGGGTGCTGCGGAAGTGCGTGTGGTGGGTGCCGGACTTCTCGGTGGACCGCTACGCGCCCACGCTGCGGGCGCTCGACGCCGAGCTCCGGGCCGGACGGCCGGTCGTGGCGCACTCGACGCGGCACCTGATCGAGGCGCGACGGGGGCCGGCGGTCTGACCGGGGTGGCGCCCGTCAGCCCAGCTGCCCGCCGGCGGCGCCGGCGCCGCCGGCCTTCGCCGCGGTGAGCATCCCGGTCGTGATGAGCCCGGCCAGCGGCGAGGTCGCGACCGTGCCGCCCGCCTCCAGGTGGGCCGCCTGCTTGCGCAGCGCCTCGGCGACGGGGCGCGCGCCGCCGGCGCGGTGCTGCTCGACGGTGTCGGCGAGCTGGCGCAGAAGGGCAGGGGGCTGTGACTTCTCGACGTAGTCGGTCCGCGCGACGACCGGGACGTGCAACCCCCGCCCCTCCGCCGGACGCGCCCGGAGCAGCAGCGTGCCGCCGCGGTCCGACACCAGAGAGACGGACGTCGACGGCTCGAGCCGCACCGTCGTGCGCCAGAGCCGGCAGCGGACACGGACCGCTGTCCCCGCGACCGGGTCGAGCCACGTCGAGAACCAGGACAAGACAGTGAAGAACAGCAGGAACGCCGGGAGCACTGTCACGACGAAGATCCGGTTGTCCGGCTGCGTCACCCCGACGTAGACGCCGACGACGACCAGGGCGACAACGGTCGCGACGATCCACCGCCAGCCCGAGCGCGACGTCAGCTTCGGGATCCGGACGAGGCCCTCGGTCATCGCGCCCCGGCGGCCGCCGACGCCACCGCGGCGGCCGTCGACACCGCCCGGACGGCGAGCTCCCGCACCTGCGCGTCGAGCGCCGCACGCGTCAGCGGCCGCACGACCACGGGCCCTCCGGACGCCTCCCGCGCCGACAGCACCCACGCCCCGCCCGGCCCGGTGAACAGCCCGAGCAGCTCCGGCTCCCGGTCGTCGGGCACCCGCACGACGACGTCGGCCCGGACCAGGGCGGACCCGAGGTGCTGGACGACCTCGGTCGGCGGCTCGTCGGGGTCGCCGACCTCGATCTCCGGCCCGGCGCCGTCGGTCGTCTCCGGGTGCACGGCCGCGTCGAGCAGCAGGTCGCCGAGGGTGTCCGCCGCGGCGAGCGCGAACCGGTGCTGCCCGTCGGTGGAGACCTGCTCGACCAGGACGACGTCGCGGACCACGTGCGCGTACCAGTAGTCCTGCCCGAGGACGGTCGACCGGGCGACGCACACCGTCGCCGAGGCCCCGCGGCGCAGCGCCACCAGCGACAGCACGTCCTGGCGGACCTGGAGCTCGACCGTCGGCTCGCCGACCGCGGCCGCGAGCGCCTCGGGCGTCGGCGGGTCGACGACGCCGCGCGCGAGCAGCCCGCGGTAGGCGGTGCGCAGCGCGACCTCGCGCTCGGCGTCGGGGAGCGTGGCCAGGTAGGGCGAGACGACGAGGCCACCGGGGCCGGCGAGGATCGCGAGCTCCTCGTCGGTGAGCACCTCGACCGGGACCGGGGCGCCGGGGGCGCCGGCCGCGTCCGAGCCGGTGACCGTCTCGTCCACGGCGCTCACCAGAGCCCGCCCGACAGCACGTTGAGCGCGCCCTTGCCGAAGTCGGACACCGCGTCCTTGGCCTTGTCCACCTGGTCTCCTGCCCAGTCGGCGGCGTCCGACACCGCGTCCGTCGTCGCGTTCCACGCGGTGGTCGCGCCGTCCCACACCGCCTTGCCCGCCGTCGAGACGAAGTCGCCGATCGCCTCGCGGTTGTCCCAGATGAGGTTGCCGACGCTCCAGGCGCCGTAGGCGAGCACGGCGCCGCCGGCGACGGCCAGACCGACCGGGCCGAGCGCGAGCGCGCCGGTGCCGACGGCGATGAGCGTGCCGGCGCCGGCCGCACCCGCGAGGCCGAAGCCACGGGTCGCCCAGCCGCGGGCGCCGTCGTAGCCGCCGCCGGTCACCGTGTCGGCGAGGCCGGTCAGGACGGTCAGCGGGAGGAACGCCTTGCCGGCGGTCCGCAGCAGCCCGGCACCACGCGCGCCGAGCAGCTTGGTCATCCACTCGGCGGCCGGCTTGCCGTTCTTGAACACGTCCATCGCGGCGTCGGCCTTGGCGAAGTTGTCGAGCATCGCCTGGTAGTGCGTGATCGGCGCGCCGGAGGCCCGGAGGAAGTCCAGGAACGCCTTCCCCTTGGTCGCCGACTTCATGACGCCCTTGATCACCTGCGCCAGGGCGATGCCGCCGGCGCCGACCGAGCCGAGCGCGCCGATGACGTCGCCGCTCGCGAACGCGCGCTGCAGGTAGGCGTCGACGGCCGACTGCAGCGTCTGCGGCACCTCGACGGCGGAGAGCTTGTCCGCGACCTGCTGGTCCGTCGTCGCCACGTCCTGCAGCGCGGTGGAGATCGCGTCGGCGTGCTCCTGCGCCTCCGTGTTGAGCGCGCGCTGCTGGGCGTCCCGCTGCGCGCCCGCGCCGTCGGGGTCGCCCGCGGCGGTCATCACCGGCGGCAGCGTCGGCGCGGTGACCCGTCCGTCGCCCGCGACGGTGAACCCGGCAGCGGTCGCCGCGTCGACCGTCGACAGCACGGCGGACTTCGCGCGGCTGAGGTCCGCGGAACCGGACGCGAGCGCGGAACGCGCCGACTCCAGCGCATCCGCCAGCGCGAACCCGGTGGTCGCCTCGCTCGCCATCCGCTGCGCCGCGGCCTGGGCGGCGTCGCCCTGCCAGTGGTCGCTCAGCCGGGTCATCGCGGACTTCGCCGCCCGGACCTGCGCGTCGACGGCCTGCTGCGCGGTGCCGACGCCGGTCGCGGCCTCCGCGAGCGCCTCGGGCCGCCAGCTCCGCACGACCTCCAGGGTCAGCGCGCCCATCAGAAGACCCCCATCGCGCCGAACCGGCTCTGCACGGACCCGTCCGCCTGGCGGTAGCCGTCGGCGGACCCGGAGGCGCTCGCCGACATCGCCCGGATGTTGTCGCCCAGCACCTGCACCGCGGCGCCGACGCGGGTCGACACCCACACGGCGGCGTCCGGGACCGCCGAGCCGGGCAGCGCGGCCTCGATCCCCGCGAACGCGCCGGCGACGTCCAGCGCCTGCAGCTCCGACGCCACCGTCTCCAGCTCGGATGCGGCGGTGTCCAGCGCCGCGATCGAGACGTCCACACTCATGCGTTCCGTACCCCCGGGTGTTGCGGTCGTGCGCGTGTCAGAAAGGTCGCCGGCCGACTCAGAAGTCGCCGAGCGAGGTGAGGGCTCCCCCACCACCCAGTCCCATGTACCGCCCCAGCGGCGACGACGCCACCGGGAGGCCGGCATCCAGGTGATCCGCGTGCGCCCGGAGCGGGGCGATCACCGCGGTGGTCTCGCGGGTGCCGCGGGAGTCGAGCTCGTCCGCCAGCGCCCGTGCCACGTCCGCCGGGATGCCCAGGGCGGCGCCGCCGTGCACCTCGATCAGCGGGAGGAACACCCGCCGCCAGCCGCGCTCGACCATCAGGCCGGTGCGCTTCTTGCTCGACGTGAGCGCGAGGAGCACCTTGCGGTCCAGGGCGACCGGCTTGGTGCGCAGCGTGCGCCGCTCCGGGTCCAGGACCCCGGTGCCGCGGTCCAGGCGCGCGACGACCGTGCCGCGGGCGGCCGGGTCGAGCGCGCGGACGGCGACGACGCCGCCGGATGCTGCTGTGCTGCTCACGTTCGAAACTCCCCGTCGGCCTGCGGCTGCGTGCGCGCCGCCACGGTACCAAGGGGTCCCCCTCCGCGCGGGCCGACGTCCGGGCCCGAGGACGAGGCGGACGCGGAGAGTGCGCGGCCTACGGTTTCCGGCCCGGCCACCTCCGAGGCACGGGGGCGGGGCCGGAAACCGTAGGCCGCGCGGGCAGGGCGCGGTCAGCGCCCGAGGCTCGCCCCGTTCGTCCGGATCACCTCGGCGTACCAGTCGAACGACTTCTTCTTGTACCGCTCCAGCGTCCCCGAGCCGTCGTCGTCCCGGTCGACGTAGATGAAGCCGTACCGCTTGCTCATCTGTGCGGTGCTCGCCGACACCAGGTCGATGCAGCCCCAGGTCGTGTACCCGAGCACCTCGACGCCGTCGACGATCGCCTCCCCCACCTGGACGAGGTGGTCGTCGAGGTAGGCGATCCGGTCGTCGTCGACCACCGTGCGCCTGCCGTCGACCTCGACCAGCTCGTCCTTCGCGCCCAGGCCGTTCTCGACGATGAACAGCGGCTTGCGCCACCGGTCCCAGAACTGGTTCATGACGATCCGCAGGCCGACGGGGTCGATCTGCCAGCCCCACTCGCTCGCCTCGAGGGTCGGGTTGGGGACGCCGCCCATGAGGTTGCCCTCGCCGGCCTTCACGTCCGGGTCGGCCGACTCGCAGAGCGACATGTAGTAGGAGAACGACACGAAGTCGACGGTGTGCCGGAGGGTGGCCCGGTCCTCCTCGGTGACCTCCAGCTCGACGCCCTGCTCGCGCAGGTGCCGCAGGAAGTAGCCGGGGTACTCGCCGCGGCAGTGCACGTCGCCGAACGCGAGGTTCAGGTGGTCGGCCTGCATGACGGCCAGCGCGTCCGCCGGGTCGGGTGTGAGCGGGTAGGTCGGCATGGCGATGAGCATGCAGCCGATCTGCGCGTCCGGGGCGACCTCGCGGGCGATCTTCGTGGCCAAGGCGCTCGCGACGAGCTCGTGGTGCACGGCCTGGTAGAGGTCGGTCGGCGACAGCTGGTCCTTCGGCGTGACGATGCCGCCGGACAGGAACGGCGCGTGCAGCACCGAATTGATCTCGTTGAAGGTCAGCCAGTACCGGACACGGGAGCCGTAGCGCTCGAACAGGGTGCGCGCGTACCGGGCGTAGTGGTCGATCATCGCCCGGGACACCCAGCCGTCGTGCTTGCGGGCGAGCGCCAGCGGGGTCTCGTAGTGACTGATGGTGACGAGCGGCTCGATGCCGTGCCTCTCGAGCTCGTCGAGCACCCGGTCGTAGAACGCCAGCCCCTCCTCGTTCGGCTCGGCCTCGTCGCCCTGCGGGAAGATCCGGCTCCACGCGATCGAGAACCGGAAGGTCCTGAACCCCATCTCCGCGAACAGCGCGATGTCCTCGGCGTACCGGTGGTAGAAGTCGATGCCCACCAGCTTGAGGTTGTCCGGCGTCGGCTCCTCGGTGGGCGGGCCGGCGATGCCGCGGGGCATGACGTCCTGGATGGACAGGCCCTTGCCGCCCTCGTCGTAGGCACCCTCGACCTGGTTGGCGGCGGTGGCGCCGCCCCAGAGGAAGCCGGGCGGGAACGGGGTGTGCGTGCTGGTCACGATGACGCCTCTCTGCGTTGCGGACGGTGGTGCGGCTGAGGTTCAGGCGGTGGCGTCCAGGTCGGTCGCCAGCAGGTCGGCCAAGCCGTCGAGCGCGGCGTCGGCGCCGTCGCCCTCCGCGGCGAGCTCGACGGGCTCGCCGTGCTGCAGGGCCAGGCCCATGACGAGCAGCAGGCTCGACGCGTCGACCGGCGCGGCGCCGGGCCGGGCGATCCGGACGGGGACCCCGGTGGCGGCCGCGGCGCGGGCGAAGACGCTGGCGGGGCGGGCGTGCAGGCCCACGGACGAGGCGATGGTGACGGTGCGGTGCGGCACGGCTGGGCTCCCTTGCGGCGGTGCGTGAGTGCAGGTCGCGGCCGATTCCGGGCAACAAAAAAGACCTGCGCGCACCGGAACCCACGAGAGGCGGTGCACCACAGGTCTTGCCTGATCGAATCAGTCACAATCCTTGGACGACTCCGTCATTCCTACCCGGGTCGCACGGGGTCGTCAAGGCCGGCCGGTGTTCCGGGTCGACCCCGCGACCAGCCCGTCATCACCCGGCTCTTGACACGCTCGACCGCGGGGCCCTACCTTCGCCGCACGGTCGCCGCCGCCGGCGACTCGCGCAGGTCCGGGATTGTTACTGGCTTCAGGCAAAACCCGAGCTGTGGTGGTGCGGGACGCGTGTCCCGGTCCGCCACCCGCTCGGGTTTTTTGTTGCCCGAAAACACCGACGACGGCCCGCGCGGACACTGATTCGAGGAGGAATCGTGGCTACCGCGAGCAAGTACCAGACGATCGCCGACGACGTCCTGCGCGGCGTCGGGGGCGTCGAGAACGTCGCCTCGGTGACGCACTGCGCCACCCGGCTCCGCTTCCGGCTGCACGACCGGGACCGGGCGGACAAGGCCGCGGTCGAGGCCACGCCGGGCGTCATCACCGTCGTCGAGGCCGGCGGGCAGTTCCAGGTCGTCATCGGCAACACCGTCAACAACGTCTTCGAGGCGATCAGCACCCGGGGCGTGACCACCGAGTCGGCCGCGTCCGGCGGGTTCCTCGCCCGGGCGATCGACCTCATCACGAGCATCTTCACGCCGTTCCTCTGGGTGCTCGCGGGCACCGGTCTGCTCAAGGCGCTGCTCGCGGTCGTGGTGAAGGTGTCGCCGGACTGGGCCGCCTCCGGCGCCTACGCGATCCTGTTCTCCGCGGCCGACGCGATCTTCCAGTTCCTGCCGATCCTGCTGGCGATCACGGCGGCCAAGCGGTTCAGGGCGAACCTGTACGTGTCGGTCGCGATCGCCTGCGCCCTGCTCTACTCCGCCACGATCGCGGTCATCCCCGGGCCGGACGGCGCCACGCTCACGCTGCAGGGGTACGAGGCCGGCGGCGGCGAGCTGACGTTCTTCGGCATCCCGGTCGTGATGATCAGCTACCTGTCCGCGGTCATCCCGACGATCCTCGCGGTCTACGCGCAGTCCCACCTGGAGCGGCTGCTCAACCGGTTCTTCCCGGAGGCCCTGCGCAACTTCCTCACCCCGATGGTCACCGTCGCCGTCATCGTGCCGCTGACCTTCCTGGCGATCGGCCCCGTCTCCGACCTCGTCGGGCGCGGCCTGTCGAGCGGCATCAACTGGCTGTGGGAGCTGAGCCCGCTCGTCGGCGGCCTGCTGATGGGCGCGCTGTGGCAGGTGTTCGTGATCTTCGGCGTCCACTGGGGCTTCGTGCCGGTCATGCTGCAGGACGTCGTCAACAACGGGTACTCGCTGCTCACCGGCCCGCTGTTCGCCGCCGTGCTCGCGCAGTCCGGTGCCGCCGCGGCCGTGTTCCTCAAGACCCGCAACCGCGACCTCAAGGGCGTCGCCGGTCCCGCGACGATCTCCGCGTTCCTGGCCGGCATCACCGAGCCCGCGATCTACGGCGTCACCCTCCGCCTGAAGAAGCCGTTCATCTACGCCTGCATCGGCGGCGCGGTGGGCGGTGCGATCGCCGCGGCCGGCGGGTCGGCCGCCGAGGGCTTCGTCCTGCCGGGCGCGATCACGCTGACCTCGGCGCTGAACGTCGGGAACTTCACGCTCCAGCTCGTCGGGTCCGCGCTGGCGATCGGCATCGCGTTCGCGCTGACGATGACGCTCGGGTTCACGGACATCCCGAACCCGCCGGAGACGGACGAGGCGCCGGCGCGAGCCGGTGCCGGGGCGCCGGGCGCGGCGTCCGCGGCGGGGGCCGGGCTCGGGCTCGGGTCGTCGGCGGGCGGCACGGGCACCGCGACCCTCACCGGGACGCGGGTGCTCGAGGTGCTCGCCCCCGTGGCCGGCGCCGCGGTCCCGCTCACGGCGGTGCCGGACGCGGTGTTCTCCTCGGGCGCGCTCGGCTCCGGGGCGGCGGTCGTGCCGTCGGACGGCCGGGTCGTCGCACCCGTCGACGCCGAGGTGCTGAGCGTCCTCCCGCACGCCTACGGGCTGCGTACCGCCGAGGGCGTCGAGCTGCTGGTGCACATCGGCATCGACACCGTGCAGATGGCGGGCGCGGGCTTCGCGCCGGCCGTCGCGGCGGGATCGTCCGTCCGGGCGGGCGACCTGCTGGCCGAGGTCGACCTCGCGGCCGTCCGCGCCGCCGGGCACGACACCAGCACGGTGGTCGTCGTCACCGGCGGGGTCGAGGCCGACGCCGTGCGGCCGGCCGCCGAGGGCCGGGTGTCGTCGGGCGACGCGCTGCTGCGCGTGACGCTCTGACGACCTTCGGCGCACAGGCCGGTTTGGTAGGAACAGTGTCGTCGGTGCCCCGGGTCCGTCCCGGGGCACCGGCGACTCCGGGCGCGCGACGCCCGGACCTGAACGAGGAGCACGCGTGCGGGTGACGAAGGTGTTCAACAACAACGTCCTCCTGGCGGCCGACGACGCCGGCACGGAGGTCGTCCTCATGGGCAAGGGCCTGGGCTTCCAGGTGCGCGCCGGGGACGCCGTGCGCACCGCCGACGTCGAGCGCACCTTCGTCGCGGGCGGCGGCACCACGCCGGAGCGGATCGTCGCGCTCCTGGAGGAGATCCCCGCCGAGGACATCGACCTCACCCAGCGGATCGTCGCCGAGGCCCGCGACCGGCTGGGGTCGCACATCACCGGGCACGTCGTCGTGCCGCTCGCCGACCACATCTCGTTCGCCCTGCGGCGGGCGCGGGAGGACGTGCAGATCGCCTACCCGCTGCAGTGGGAGGTGCTGCACCTCTACCCGCGGGAGGTGGCGTTCGCGCGGCACGCCCTGGAGATGGTGCGCTCGTCGACCGGGGTCGAGCTGCCCGCCCTCGAGGCCGTGCCGCTCGCACTGCACTTCGTCAACGCGCAGTTCGGCGCCGGCGAGCTGTCCCGGACCGTCGAGATGACCGAGGTGTTCGGGGCGGTGCTGGCGATCGTGCGGACGCGCCTCGGGGTGGAGCTGGACGAGGAGTCGATCGACGTCGCCCGGTTCATCACGCACCTGCGCTACCTGTTCGTGCGGCAGCAGCAGGGCGCTCCCCCGCCGGACGTGCAGGGCGTGCTGCTGGAGGCGGTACGGTCCCAGCACCCCGCCGCCGTGGACGCGGCGCGAGCGATCCAGGACCTGCTCCGGGAGCGGTACGACTGGACCGTGACCGGGGACGAGGTGCTGTATCTGGCGCTGCACGTGGCACGGCTGACGGGAGCGGTGGCATGACCGACGCGAGGGCGGCCGGCGGGCTGTCGGACGAGGAGCTGGCCGCGACGCTGCTGCCGCTCGTCGGCGGGGCCGGGAACGTGTCGGCGGTGACGGCGTGCGCGTCGCGGCTGCGGTTCGTGCTGCGCGACGCGGCGGTCGTCGATGAACCGGCCGTGCGCTCGGTGCCCGGTGTGGCGATGGTGGTGACGCAGGGCGGGCAGTTCCAGGTGGTGCTCGGGGCGCGGGCGATCCCGGTGAGCCGGGCGGTGCGGGGGCTGGTCGGGGGCTGAGCGCCACTCCCGGCTCAGCCCAGGTCGACGTCCTCGCGGGCGGCCTCGCGGGCCACGCCGTCGGCGACCTCGAGGTACGGGCCGCTGACGCTCACGCTCATGTCGCGGCCGCCGGGGTCGGAGCCGGAGACGTCGAGGCCGTCGCGCTGCCCGGCGGCCCCGCCGATCGGGTTCACCCGGACGTCGGTGACGCCGGCGTCCTCGAGGGCGGCGACCAGGTCGTCGGTGTCCGCCTGGGCGCCGGTGGCGATCACGGTGACGGTGTAGCGCCTGCGGTCGACGATGCCGTCGCCGCCCATGTCGAACTCGCCGTAGGCGTCCTGGACCTGCGCGCCGAGGGCGTCGACCACGCCCGGGAGCACCTGCCGCGCGGCGTCGAGCACCTCGTCGCGGCTGGCGTCCAGGTCGTCGGCGGTCGCCCCACCGCCACCGCCGCAACCCGACAGGGCGAGCGCGGACAGCGCGACGAGCACCACGGCCGCGCGCACGCGACGGTTCACCACTCCGGCCTCCTGCCCTCGTACGACTGCGGGTCGCGGGTCGCCTCCGGGTCCACCGGGCCGTCGTACCAGGGGTCGTACGAGTGCTCGGCGGCGACGACCTGGTCGTAGTCGCCCACGACGATCTGCCCGATGTTGTACAGCGACTCGGTGTCCGGGTCGAAGTACTTGGTGTGGTCGCCGAAGTTGCGCATCACGTCGGCGCGGGTGGTCGACTCGGCCTGGAACCGGTTGGCGCCGAAGTCGTCCTCGACGATGTCGTTGCCGAGGCCGGCGCCGCCGAGCATCCAGCCGCCGGCCCAGCCGTCGTCGGCGAGCGCGGCGACGAGGTCGCGGCTGTTGTTGCCCGCCCAGACGTGGTCGGCGCCGACGCCGAGCTCGGAGGCGTGCTCGACGCCGCCGCCGGCGCCGGGGCTGCCGACCAGCACGATGTCGTCGGCCGCGAGGCCGTGGTCGGTCGCGCCGTGCGCGGTGGTGGTCGAGCCGTAGCTGTGCCCGATGACCGTGAGGTGGGCGGGGCTGCCCTCGCGCGACGCGCGCAGGCCGTCGATGTACTGCGACAGCAGCGCGCCGCCCTCCTCGGCCCGGCCCTCGCCGGCGACCGTGGCGGAGTCCCAGTCGCTGGGGGCGTCGTAGCCGATCCACATGATCGAGGAGGCGGTCGAGTACGGGTCGGAGAGCCGCGCGGACTCGTAGATGTTGTAGGCCGCGTCCGCGTTCCCGCCGGCCTCGGTGCCGCGGCTGGTCAGGCCCGGGACCATGACGGACACGTGGTCGGCGGTGTCGGGGTCGCCGAACGCGATGGCGACCTTGCCGTCGCCGCCGAACGCCGTGGCGTCGTACAGGTGCAGCAGCGGGACGAGCGGCTCGCCGGTGACGGGGTCGACCTTCTTCGCGCCCTCGTCCAGGGCGGCCTGCGCGGCGCGCGCGTTGTCGAGCGCCTGGTAGTCCTCGAACAGCCGCTCGCCGCGCTGCTCGCGCAGCTCCATCGCCTCGAGGTCGGTCTCGAGCAGCAGCCGGTTCGCCTGGTCGCGGGCGAGCGCCGGGATGCCGTCGGTGTTGCCGATGAGCTCGGGTCGGGCCGCGAGGACGGCGAACTGCTCCTCCTCGGTCAGCGACCGCCACCACGCGGCGACCTGCTCCGGGGTGCCGCCCTGCGTCGGGGAGCCGGACCGGCCGAGGGCGTCGTCGGCGAGGTCGATCTGCCCGGACACCGCGGCGCGCGCCTGCGCGAGCGTCGAGTAGGCGGAGAACGCGTCCAGCATGGCGCGCTCCGCCGTCCCGAGGTCGCGCACCAGGGCGTCGACGTCGGCGACCACGCCGTCCCGGCGGGTGGCCAGCGACGCCGCCCGGGCCTGCAGCTCGGCGACCGCGGCGTCGTCGACCTCCCCGGCGGACCGGATGTCGGCGTCGAGGTCCTCGCGGGCCTCGTGGTACGACGACCGGGCCTCGACGAGGTCGGTGCGCCTCCGGAGCAGGTCGGTGAGCGCGTCGGCGTGGTCGTCGGCCGCGCGGGCGACCTGCCGCAGCGCGACGCCCATCGCCTGCGCGTCGGCGCCGGCGGCCCGGACGTGCCGGCCGTACGCGGTGGCGGCGGCGCCGGTCCAGCCGTCGAGGGTCGAGGAGTCGAGCGCGAACGTGTCGAGGTCGTCCAGGTTGACGGCGCTGGCCAGCAGGTCCTGGGCGAAGGCGGCCACGACGGCGGGGTCGCCCTGCACGGCGGGGATCGCGTCGATCGCGGGCGGGATGTCGATGGTCACCGTGGTCACGGGGTGCCTCCCAGCCAGCTCTCGAAGGTCTCCTGGGCCGCGACGTCGGTGACGGCGTACGCCTGCTGCGCGTCCCGCAGCCGGGTGCCGATCTCCTCCGTGCGGTCGGCCACGTCGCCAAGGACGGTGCTCCAGGCGGAGGTCCACGACGCGGCCGCCCCGGCGACCGCCGGGGTGAAGCCCGAGGTGGTGGCGTCGGCGACGCGGTCCCGCGCGGTGCGCACCCGGGAGCCCTGGTCGGTCCAGTCGTCGGCGGACAGGCTGAGGGTGTACGGGTCGACCTGGATCTCGTCGCTCACCGGTCGTCCTCCGTCCCGGACACCAGCGCGCGGGCGGTGGCGGTCGCGACGGGCAGGTCCCGGCCGCGCACGGTCACCAGGACGGCGTCGTCCAGCCACGCGACCCGCACGGAGCGGTCGTCGAGCCCGGCGAGCAGCAGGGGCGTCGCGCCGGCTCGGTCGAGGCGGCCGTCCCAGCCGTCGGCGCGCAGCCTCGCGGACAGGGCGCGCCCGAGCGCGACGCCGGCCTCGGCGCCGTCGATCGGCAGCCGCGCCTCGGCGACGGGCACGACGTGCGACGCGGGGGCGCTGCGCC
>NZ_SZYE01000055.1 GCF_005239125.1 Cellulomonas hominis
GCGGGCTGCGGGCCGCCGTCGGTGGTCCCGCCGGGCGGCCCCGCCGCGCGGGAAGAACCCGCGCGGCGGGGGCGTTCACCCGTCGTGCCCCGCACCGGCGCGTCCGCTTGACGGCCCCGCGCCCGCGTTTCCCCGCGAGTGCCCGATGGCGTATGATCGTCCGTTGGGTGTGCGCCCTCGCGCTGTCGCACGTCCCGCCCGAGCCGGCCACGTCGTGGTCGCGCGCGTGCGGGCCGGTCGCCGGACGTCAGGACCAGGGCACGTCCACCACGTCCGCACCGGACCCACCGGCACCGCCGGGGGGAGACGACGGCGTGGACAGGCAGTTCAGGACAAGAGTTAGCGGAGGACATGGCGAAGAAGGACGGTGTCATCGAGATCGAGGGCAGCGTGATCGAGGCTCTCCCCAACGCGATGTTCCGCGTGGAGCTGACCAACGGTCACAAGGTGCTCGCCCACATCTCGGGCAAGATGCGCCAGCACTACATCCGGATCCTCCCGGAGGACCGGGTGGTGGTCGAGCTGAGCCCGTACGACCTGTCCCGCGGGCGCATCGTCTACCGCTACAAGTAACCGACCGAACGAGCATCGCCGTCGGCTTGCTCCCCGCGAGGGACCAAGCACATTCGGCGGCGGAGGAACAGGCCATGAAGGTCAAGCCCAGCGTCAAGAAGATCTGCGACAAGTGCAAGGTGATCCGCCGGCACGGTCGCGTCCAGGTGATCTGCGAGAACCTGCGCCACAAGCAGCGCCAGGGCTGAACGCCCTGCCGCTCGGGGCGCACCTGAGCAGCACCGCCGCCGGATCCTGACGGACCGGCACCAGCGCATCGCCGAACCGGCAGCGCACCCGCCACGGCGGGTCGCCACCGGTGAACCCCCGGCTCGGAGGCCGGGGCCCGCAGCACGCGGGAGGACGGTGCGGCAGACCTCCGATCGAAGTCCAAGGAGCCGAAAGGCACATGGCACGTCTTGTCGGCGTCGACCTCCCCCGCGAGAAGCGGCTCGAGATCGCGCTCACCTACATCTACGGCGTCGGCCGTACCCGCGCCCAGCAGACCCTGGCCGCGACCGGCATCAGCCCGGACCTCCGCGTCAAGGACCTGGACGACGCCCAGCTCGTCACCCTCCGTGACTACCTCGAGGGCAACTTCAAGCTCGAGGGCGACCTCCGCCGTGAGGTCGCAGCGGACATCCGCCGCAAGGTCGAGATCGGCAGCTACGAGGGCCTGCGTCACCGCCGCGGCCTCCCGGTGCGCGGTCAGCGCACCAAGACCAACGCGCGTACCCGCAAGGGCCCGAAGCGCACCGTCGCCGGCAAGAAGAAGGCCGGCCGGAAGTAACCCGCCCGCGGCCCGCCGGGCCTGTCGACCGACAGCCGCCCGCGCCGCGACGGGGCACCGACCTCACGACCAGCAGCGAGAGAGAACGAGCACATGCCTCCCAAGACCCGCAGTTCCGTGCGCAAGCCGCGCCGCAAGGAGAAGAAGAACGTCTCCCACGGCCAGGCGCACATCAAGAGCACCTTCAACAACACGATCATCTCGATCACGGACCCCAGCGGCGCCGTGATCTCCTGGGCGTCGGGCGGCGACGTGGGCTTCAAGGGCTCGCGCAAGTCGACCCCGTACGCCGCGGGCATGGCCGCCGAGGCCGCTGCGCGCAAGGCCGCCGAGCACGGCATGAAGAAGGTCGACGTCTTCGTCAAGGGCCCGGGCTCCGGTCGCGAGACCGCGATCCGCTCCCTGACCGCGGCCGGCCTCGAGGTCGGCTCGATCCAGGACGTGACGCCGCAGGCCCACAACGGCTGCCGTCCGCCGAAGCGCCGCCGCGTCTGACCCGTAGCCGGGCCGCCGCGGGCGGGGGAGCGATCCCCTGCCCGCGGCGGTGCCGGCCGGTCGCGCGGGTGGACCGAGACCCGCGCCGCCCAGCGAGTACCTGCGCTGCGTCATATGGCGGACGCACGCTGAGAGGAACCCCGAAGTGCTCATCGCACAGCGCCCCACCCTGACCGAAGAGGTCATCTCGGAGTACCGCTCGCGGTTCTCCATCGAGCCGCTCGAGCCCGGTTTCGGCTACACGCTCGGCAACTCCCTGCGCCGGACCCTGCTGTCGTCCATCCCGGGCGCGGCCGTGACGAGCATCCGGATCGACGGCGTGCTGCACGAGTTCAGCACGGTGCCGGGCGTCAAGGAGGACGTCACCGAGATCATCCTCAACATCAAGAACCTCGTCGTCTCCTCGGAGAACGACGAGCCCGTCGTGATGTACCTGCGCAAGCAGGGTGCGGGTGACGTGACCGCGGCGGACATCGTGCCGCCGGCCGGCGTGGAGGTCCACAACACGGACCTGCACCTCGCCACGCTGAACGAGAAGGGCAAGCTCGAGATCGAGCTGACCGTCGAGCGCGGCCGTGGCTACGTGTCGGCCAACCAGAACAAGTCGTTCGAGGCCGAGATCGGCCGCATCCCGGTCGACTCGATCTACTCGCCGGTGCTCAAGGTGACGTACAAGGTCGAGGCGACCCGCGTCGAGCAGCGGACCGACTTCGACAAGCTCGTCGTCGACGTCGAGACCAAGCCGGCGATCAGCCCGCGCGACGCCCTGGCGTCCGCCGGCAAGACCCTCGTCGAGCTGTTCGGCCTCGCCCGCGAGCTGAACGTCGAGGCCGAGGGCATCGAGATCGGCCCGTCGCCGACCGACGCGGCCCTGGCCGCCGACCTGGCGCTGCCGATCGAGGACCTGCAGCTGACCATCCGGTCGTACAACTGCCTCAAGCGCGAGGGCATCCACTCGGTGGGGGAGCTCGTGGCGCGTTCCGAGGCCGACCTGCTCGACATCCGCAACTTCGGTGCGAAGTCGATCACCGAGGTCAAGGAGAAGCTGGCCGAGCTCAACCTGTCCCTCAAGGACAGCCCGCTCGACTTCGACCCCACCGCCGCCGCGTACTACGACGGCGACGAGGGCGACTTCACCGAGGACGAGCAGTACTGACGCCGGGGAGGCGGCGCACGGCTGACGTGCGCCGCCGGCCCATCACTGGAACCAAGGAGTAACGACATGCCTACGCCCACCAAGGGTCCCCGGCTCGGTGGCGGCCCGGCGCACGAGCGGCTGATCCTGGCCAACCTGGCCACGGCGCTGTTCGAGCACAAGCGCATCACGACGACCGAGGCCAAGGCCAAGCGCCTGCGCCCGCTCGCCGAGCGCCTGGTGACGTTCGCCAAGCGCGGCGACCTGCACGCCCGCCGCCGCGTCCTCACCGTCGTCCGCGACAAGTCGGTCGTCCACGAGCTGTTCGTGGAGATCGCGCCGCAGATGGCCGAGCGCCAGGGTGGCTACACCCGCATCACGAAGATCGGCCCCCGCAAGGGCGACAACGCGCCGATGGCCGTGATCGAGCTCGTCCTCGAGCCCGTCTCGCCGAAGCAGGCCGTCGTCCGCGAGGCCACCAAGGCCGCGCAGAAGGCCGCGCCCAAGGCCGAGGAGACCCCGGCGGAGGAGACCCCCGCCGAGGAGACCCCCGCCGAGGAGACCCCCGCCGAGGAGACCACGGAGGCCGCCGACGCCCCCGAGGCCGCCGACACCCAGGACGAGGCCGACAAGGCCTGACCTGACGCGTCAGCACCGGGGAGGCCCGGGTCCCGCGAGCACACGCTCGCGGGACCCGGGCCTCCCTGCGTCCCCGGGGGAGGGGATAGCGTCGCGGGATGGTGGTTCCCGTGGTGCTCGTGCACGGACTGCGCACGTCGCGCACGATGTGGCGCGCGCAGGTCGAGGCGCTGCGGGCCTACGGCGTCGACGCGCTGGCCGTGGACCTGCCGGGGCACGGCGCGCGACGCGGTGAGCGGTTCACCCTCGACGGGGCCGTGCAGGCGGTGGCGGACGGCGTCGACGCCGTCGGCGGGCGGGCGCTGGTCGTGGGCCTGTCGCTCGGCGGGTACACGGCGATCGCGCACGCGGCGCGGCGGCCGGACCAGGTCGCGGGCCTCGTCGCCGCCGCCTGCTCGACCCGGCCGCTGGTGGCGCTCGTGGACGGCTGGGCGCTGCTGGCCCGGGGCATCGCGCGGCTCCCCGACGCCGGGGCCGGGCTGAACCAGGGCATGGTCGACCGCGTGCTGCCCGCCTCCGCGGCGCAGGACGTGGCCGCGGGCGGGTTCGCGCTCGACGTCATGGACGACGCGCTCCGGGAGATGCGCGCCGCGACACCCGTCGAGGACCTCGCGCGGGTGGCCGCGCCCGTCTGGCTGGTCAACGGGCGGTACGACCACTTCCGGGGCGAGGAGCGCCGGTTCCTGCGCGCGTGCCGGGACGGCCGGCTCGTGGTGGTGCCGGGGGCGACCCACCTGGTGTCGCTGACCGCGCCGGTGGCGTTCACGCGGGTCGTGCTGGGGGCGGTCGACGCGGTGTCGGCGGCGGAGCGGACGCCGAGCCCGTCGCCGGCGTGACCGCCGGGGCGGTGGACCGCGACGCGGCGGCGAGGCGCGTCGCCACCGTCGCGCAGGCCTCCGCGAGCTCGGGCGGCTCCACCCGCAGCAGGTCGGCGTCGAACCGCGCGACCGCCCCCGCCAGCGCCACCCACGACCACGACCCCAGCGAGACCCGGCACCGCCCGGGGCCCGTCGCGGTCACGGACCCGTCGGGGACGAACGGGGCGACGTCCCGGGCGTCGGCGGCCAGCTCCACCGCCCCGCGGCACGGCCACCCGTCGTCGACGCCGCCGTCCGCGGCCGGCCCCGACCCGCGGAACCGCGCGGCGACGAACGCCGCCACGTCCCCGCCCGGCACCTCGCGGGGCGTGAACCGCGCGCCGCCGGGGGCACGCGGCCGGACGCGGTCCGCGCGGAAGACCCGCCAGTCGTCGCGGTCGAGGTCCCACCCGAGCAGGTACCAGCGGCCCGCGCGGGCGACGAGGTGGTGCGGCTCGACCCGGCGCGTCCCGTCGTCGGGGGTCGCGCCGCCCGCCCGCGGGTACCCGAACCGCAGCACCTCCCTCGCCCGCACAGCCGCACCGAGCGCGGTCAGCACAGCCGGGTCCACCGCCGGGGTGCCCGGTGCCGTCAGCACGGTGACGGGCACCGCGTCCGCGCGGTGCGCCAGCCGCGGCGGGAGGAGCTGCCGCACGGTCCGCAGCGCCCGCTCGGCCGCCTCCGCGACGCCGGCCCCGGACGCCGCGGCGGTGCGCAGCGCGACCGCGAGGGCGACGGCCTGCTCGTCGTCGAACAGCAGCGGCGGCAGCCGCGCGCCCGCGTCCAGCCGGTAGCCGCCCTCGCGGCCGCGGGTGCTCGTGACGGGGTAGCCGAGCTCGCGGAGCCGGTCCACGTCGCGGCGGACGGTGCGGTCCGTGACGCCCAGGCGGTCCGCGAGCACCGCGGCGGGCCAGTCGCGGCGGGTCTGCAGCAGCGACAGCAGGGCGAGCAGCCGGGGCGCGGTCGTGGGCACCTGCCCAGTCTGCCCGGAGATCCGGACACGACCTGTCCGCATGGTCGGGTGGAGTGGACCTGCGCCGGTCGACCGGCCGGCGCGCGTCCCGACCGAGGAGCCACCATGTCCGTCACCACGACCACCCACCTGAACTTCCGCGGCGACGCCCGGGCGGCGCTGGAGCACTACCGCGACGTGTTCGGCGGGTCGCTCGCCGTCGCGACGTACGCCGACGCCGGTGCCGTCGGTGACCCCCGCGAGGCGGACCAGGTGATCTGGGGCCAGGTCCGGTCCGAGGACGGGTTCCGCGTCATGGCGTTCGACGTGCCCGCCGCCCGGCCGTGGGACGCGGGCACGGACGCGTTCTACGTCTCCGTGCGCAGCGACTCGGCCGACGAGATCGCCGGGCTCTGGGCCCGGCTCACCGCGGACGGCACCGGCGCGACGACCGTCGTCCCGCTCGGGCCCGCGGGCTGGGCGCCGCTGTACGGCATGGCGCGGGACCGGTTCGGGGTCACCTGGGTGCTGGACGTCGCCGCGCCCGCCGCCGGCTGATCAGGCGTCGGCGCCCAGCTGCCACGCCCGCACGCCCCCGACGATGCCCGCCTGGTTCGGCACGACCACCACGTCGTCGCCGAGCCGGGCGAGCACCTGCGGGGTGATCTGCCGGGAGTTCCCGCCGCCGAGGTAGAGGCGGTCCCACAGGACGACGGGCCGCAGGCCCTCGACGACCTGGCGCACGCGGCGGGACCACAGGCCGTCGCCGAGCCGGGCGCGCTGGATCTGGCCGATGTACTCGTCGTACGTGGTGAGCCGGCGCACCGGGGCGTGCGACCACTCGAGGTGCGGGGCGAGCCGGCCGCCGTCGAACAGGGCGGAGCCCAGCCCGGTGCCCAGGGTGAGGACGAGCTCGACGCCGGTGCCGGACACGACGCCGGCCCCGTGCACCTCGGCGTCGTTCAGCACGAGGGCGGGGACGCCGAGCCGCTGCTCGACCGCCGCGCGAATGTCGCAGCCGGACCAGGCCTCGACGAGCTCGGGGTCCACGCGCGTGTGCGGCCCGGACCGGGTGACGTAGTGCGGGGTGGCGACGACGACGCCGTGCCGGATCATCCCGGGCATGCCCACGGTGGCGCGCTGGAAGGGCGGGAGCCGGTCGGCGATGTCGGCGATGGTGCCGACCAGCCGCTCGGGCGGCAGCGGGTAGGGCGTCGGCACCCGGACGGCGGGCGCGTGCAGGGTGCCCGAGGCGTCGAGGACGGAGGCCTTGATGCCGCCGCCGCCGCAGTCGACGGCGAGCGTGTAGGGCGCGGGGGCGGGCGTGGGCACCGGACCACGGTAGAGCAGCCGCACGGCCCGTACCCTCGGGGGCGTGCCCGATCTGCCCCCCGACGCCGTCCGCGTCCGCGTCGACCTCGCCTACGACGGCACCGCGTTCGCCGGCTGGGCCCGCCAGCCCGGGCTGCGCACGGTGCAGGGCGTCGTCGAGGACGGCCTGGCGCTGGTGCTGCGCTCGGAGCACCGCGGGGACGCGCCGCCGCGGGTGACGGTCGCCGGGCGCACGGACGCCGGGGTGCACGCGCGCGGGCAGGTCCTGCACGTGGACGTGCCGGCGGCGGCGTGGGCCGCGGTGCCCGGCCGCTCGGACCGGACGCCCGAGGAGTCGCTGCTGACCCGGCTGGCCGGGGTGCTCCCGCCGGACGTCGTGGCCAGGGCCGTCCGCCTCGCCCCGGAGGGCTTCGACGCGCGGTTCTCGGCCGTGGCCCGGCGGTACGTGTACCGGGTGTGCGACGACCCGGCGCTGCGCGACCCGCTGCGCCGCGCGCACGTGCTGTGGACCCGGCGGCCGCTCGACGTGGCGGCGATGCACGAGGCGGCGGGACGGGTGCTGGGCCGGCACGACTTCGCGGCGTACTGCAAGCCCCGGCCCGGGGCGACGACGATCCGCACGCTCGACGAGCTCACCTGGGAGCGCCCTGCGGACGGCCCGGACGCCGGCCTCGTCGTGGCGACGGTGCGTGCCGACGCGTTCTGCCACTCGATGGTGCGCGCCCTGGTGGGCGCGAGCCTCGCGGTGGGGGAGGGCCGGCGGCCGGTCGACTGGCCGGCCGAGCTGCTGGTGGGCGGGCGGCGCGACCCGGGCAGCGCGGTCGTGGCCGCGCACGGCCTCACGCTGGAGGAGGTCGTCTACCCGCCGGACGCGGAGCTCGCGGAGCGCCAGCTGCGGACGCGGGCGATGCGCTCGGCGGACGACGTGCACGCGCCGCCGGTGGCGCAGCCGGCCGGCCCCGCCGGGGAGTGACGCGGGCGGCGGACCCCGGTGCCCCCGCACCCGTGCCCGCCGCCCGCCCTCGCGCCGCGAGGAGGCGTGGAGTCAGTCCTCCTCGTCGACGACGTGCACGGCGGCCTCCTCGGCGCTCGCCGCGCCGCCGTCCACCCCCGCGTCCACCGCGAACTGGTCGTTGCCGCCGGCCTCCACGGCGTCGTCGTCCTCCAGCAGCCGGCCGGCGCGGTCGGGCTCGCGGGACGGGTCGGGCGCGCGGTCGGGGTCCTCCCAGACCTCGGGCTCCTCCTGGGCGACGCGCTGGTCGAGCGTCTCGCCGCGCGACTCCTCCCACGGGGTCTCGCCGAAGTGGCTGGACGCGGGGCGGGGGCGCTCGGGCGGGCTGTAGCCCTCGTCCAGCAGGTCGTCGACGCCGCGTCCGACCAGCGTGTCCTCGGCGGGGAGCTGGTCCGCGTCGCCCTCGGCGCCGGTGGCGGCGTCCGTGCTCGTGGCAGGGGTGTTCTCGCTCATGGGACGAGCCTGGCACCGCACCAGCGCCGCTGCCACCGCACGGTTAACCGGTTGGGACCCGCGCCGCGGACCTGGGACGATCGGGGCATGGGTCATCTCGAGGTGCACGACGTGCGCTACGTGCTCCCCGACGGCCGCCCGCTGCTCGGGGGCGTCGACCTGCGGGTCGGCGAGGGGCAGCGCACGGCGCTGGTCGGTCCGAACGGCGCGGGGAAGTCGACGCTGCTGCGGATCGTCGCGGGCGACGAGCAGCCGCACGACGGCGCGGTGGTGCGCACGGGCGGGCTCGGGGTGATGCGGCAGGACGTCGGCCGGATCGCGGACGACCGCTCGGTCCGCGACCTGCTGGCCTCGCTGGCGACGGGCGCGATCGGCGCGGCCGCCGCGGAGCTCACGGCGTCCGAGCTGCGCATGATGGAGGTCGACGACGAGCCGTCCCAGATGCGGTACGCGCAGGCGCTCGCGGACTGGGCGGACGTCGGTGGCTACGAGGTCGAGGCCGACTGGGACCGGGTGACGGACGCGGTGCTGTCGATCCCGTTCGACCGGGCGCAGCACCGCGGCGTGCGGACGCTGTCGGGCGGCGAGCAGAAGCGGCTGGTGCTGGAGGCGCTGCTGCGCGGCCCGCAGGAGGTGCTGCTGCTGGACGAGCCGGACAACGCGCTCGACGTGCCGACCAAGCGGTGGCTGGAGCGCCGGCTGCTCGAGAGCCCCAAGACCGTCCTGCTGGTGAGCCACGACCGCGAGCTGCTGTCCCGCGTGCCGACGCACGTCGCGACGCTGGAGCCCGCCCGCGCGGGGGCGACGGTGTGGGTGCACGGCGGCACCTTCACCACGTACACCCAGGCCCGGGAGGCGCGGCGGGACCGGCTGGCGGAGCTGGCGCGCCGGTGGGACGAGGAGCACGCGAAGCTGATCACGCTCGTGAACACCCTCAAGACCAAGGCGGCGTTCAACGACGGCCTGGCGTCGCGGTACTCGGCGGCGCAGACCCGGCTGCGCAAGTTCGAGGAGGCGGGGCCGCCCGAGGTCGTCGCCCACGACCAGCACGTGCGGGTCCGGCTGCGCGGCGGGCGGACGGCGAAGCGCGCGGTCGTGGCCGAGCGGCTGGAGCTGACGGGGCTGATGCGGCCGTTCGACCTCGAGGTGTGGTTCGGCGAGCGCGTGGCCGTGCTCGGGTCGAACGGGTCGGGCAAGTCGCACTTCCTGCGGCTGCTCGCCGCGGGCGGCAGCGACCCCCACCCGGACCAGGGGTCCGGCACAGGCGCAGAGGGCGAGCTGCCCGTCGCCCCGGTCCCGCACACCGGCGTCGCCCGGCTCGGCTCCCGCGTGGTGCCCGGCTTCTTCGCGCAGAACCGGCAGCACGCGCAGGACGCGGCGTTCGCCGGCCGCACGCTGCTGGAGATCCTGCACCGCGGCGAGGGGCGCCGGCCGGGGATGGGCCGGGAGCCCGCGAGCAAGGCGCTGGACCGGTACGAGCTGGTCGCGTCGGCGGAGCAGCGGTACGAGACGCTCTCGGGCGGGCAGCAGGCGCGGTTCCACATCCTGCTGCTGGAGCTCGGCGGCGCCACGCTGCTGCTGCTCGACGAGCCGACGGACAACCTCGACCTGCACTCGGCGGAGGCGCTCGAGGCGGGGCTCGCGGCGTTCGAGGGCACGGTGCTCGCGGTCACGCACGACCGGTGGTTCGCCCGCGGGTTCGACCGGTTCCTCGTGTTCGGCGAGGACGGGGCGGTCGTGGAGACGCCGGAGCCCGTCTGGGACGCGGGCCGGGTGGCGCGGGCCCGCTGAGCAGGGCCGGGGGGCGGTGACCGACGTCGCTTTGACCGCCCCCGGGACCGGCGGCTACCCTGGTGAGTCGTTGTGCGTTCGGCTGTGTCGACCCTGGTGCGTTCCCACTCACCGGTCCACGGACGGCGCACCGACGGTACTCATCGGCTGACCCCGGCTTCTACGGGATTGCCGTGGACACAGTCAGAGACATAGAGAAGGCAACGACCGTGCGCACGTACACCCCGAAGCCCGGCGACGTCCAGCGGAACTGGTACGTCATCGACGCGACCGATGTCGTCCTGGGCCGCCTCGCCACCCACGTCGCCACGCTGCTGCGAGGCAAGCACAAGGCGACTTTCGCCCCGCACGTGGACGGCGGCGACTTCGTCATCGTCATCAACGCGGACAAGGTCGCGCTGACCGGCAACAAGCGCGAGACCAAGCTCGCCTACCGCCACTCGGGCTTCCCGGGCGGCCTGCGGGCGACCACGTACACCGACCTGCTCGAGAAGCACCCCGAGCGTGCGGTCGAGAAGGCCGTGCGTGGCATGCTGCCGAAGACCTCGCTGGCCCGCCAGCAGCTCTCCAAGCTGAAGGTCTACCGCGGTGCGGAGCACCCGCACGCCGCCCAGCAGCCGAAGCCCTTCGAGATCACCCAGGTCGCGCAGGGCTGACGCCCGCGAGCACACCGGAACAGGACGCGAGACACATGGCCGAGACCACGGTCGACATCGACCTTGAGGGCGAGACGCCCAGCAGCTACACCTCCGAGACCGCCGCCCCCGCCGGCCGCGGCCAGAGCCTGACCGCCCCCGGCCAGGCCCTGGGCCGCCGCAAGGAGGCGATCGCCCGCGTGCGCCTGGTGCCCGGCACCGGCCAGTGGAAGATCAACGGCCGCACCCTCGAGGAGTACTTCCCGAACAAGGTGCACCAGCAGCTCGTGAACTCCCCGCTGACGCTGGTGGAGGTCGAGGGCCGCTTCGACGTCATCGCCCGCATCAGCGGCGGCGGCGTCACCGGCCAGGCCGGCGCGCTGCGCCTGGGCATCGCCCGCGCGCTCAACGCGATCGACGCCGAGCACAACCGCCCGGCGCTCAAGAAGGCCGGCTTCCTGACCCGCGACCCCCGCGTCGTCGAGCGCAAGAAGGCCGGTCTCAAGAAGGCCCGCAAGGCCCCGCAGTACTCCAAGCGCTGATCCACGGATCAGCGACCGCGGCCGATGGCCCCGAGGGTCCGCCCTCGGGGCCATCGGCCGTTCCGGTGCCCGGAGCCGGCACGCCGACGCGTGCGGCCTGGCACGATGCTGGAGGCCGCAGCGGCGGCCCGACGACGAGGGGGTCCTCGATGGGACGACTGTTCGGCACCGACGGGGTACGCGGCCTGGCGAACCGGGACGTGACGGCGGAGCTCGCGCTCGACCTGTCCGTCGCGGCCGCGCACGTGCTCGGCCAGCGCGGCGAGTTCGCCGGCCACCGCCCGCGGGCCGTGGTGGGCCGCGACCCGCGCGCCTCGGGCGAGTTCCTCTCCGCCGCCGTGGCCGCGGGCCTGGCGAGCGCGGGCGTGGACGTGCTGAACGTCGGCGTCCTGCCGACCCCGGCGATCGCGCACCTGACGGGCGCGCTGGACGTCGACCTGGGCGTGGTCCTGTCGGCCTCGCACAACCCCATGCCGGACAACGGCATCAAGTTCCTGGCGCGCGGCGGCCACAAGCTCGACGACGAGCTCGAGGACGCGATCGAGCAGCGCCTGCGGGCGGACTGGGAGCGCCCCGTCGGCGCGGCCGTCGGGCGGATCCGGTCGGACACCGGCCGAGCCGGTGAGGAGTACGTCGAGCACCTGGTGTCGACGCTCGGCCACGACCTCGCCGGCCTGCGCGTCGCGGTGGACTGCGCCAACGGCGCGGCGTCCGAGGTGGGCCCCACGGCGCTCCGCGAGGCCGGCGCCGACGTGGTGGTGATCAACGCGTCGCCCGACGGCCGGAACATCAACGAGGCGTGCGGCTCGACGCACCCCGAGCAGCTGCAGGCCGCGGTGGTGGCGTCCGGCGCCGACCTCGGCGTGGCCTTCGACGGCGACGCCGACCGCTGCCTCGCGGTCGACCACACCGGCGCGCTGGTGGACGGCGACCAGATCATGGGCGTGCTCGCGCTCGACCTGCGCGAGCGCGGCGTCCTGGCGCACGACACGCTGGTCGTCACCGTGATGAGCAACCTCGGCCTGCGGCTCGCGATGCAGGCCGCGGGCGTCCGCACCGTGGAGACGGGCGTCGGCGACCGCTACGTCCTCGAGGCGATGCGCGCGCACGGCTACAACCTCGGCGGCGAGCAGTCGGGCCACGTGATCCTCGCGGACCACGCCACCACCGGCGACGGCACGCTCACCGCGCTCCAGCTGGCGTCGCGCGTCGCCGCGACCGGCCAGAAGCTCAGCGAGCTCGCGGCCGTGGTGCGGCGGCTGCCGCAGACGCTCGTCAACGTGCCCGGGGTGGACAAGGACCGCGCGGGCACGGACGAGCACGTCGCCGCGGCCGTCGGCGCCGCGCAGAGCTCGCTCGGGTCGACGGGGCGCGTGCTGCTCCGCCCGTCCGGGACGGAGCCGCTGGTGCGCGTGATGGTGGAGGCCGCCACGCAGGACGACGCCGACCGGGTCGCCGGCCAGCTGGCGGACGTCGTGCGCGACCGCCTCGCCCTCTGAGCGGACCGGGCGATGACGACGACGGGCGGGAGCGGCGCGGCGCCGGCCCCCGGTGAGGCGCCGCAGGCGACCTGGCCGGCCGCGGTGGTGCGGGAACACGTCCTGCGGCTGCTCGACGCCGGCGCGGCCGACCCGTCGGGCACCGTGCCGATCGTGCAGGCGGGCCACCCGGCGCTGCGGATGCGCGCGGTCCCGTTCGACGGGCAGGTCGGCGCCGACGAGCTCACCGCGCTGGTGGCGCTGATGCGCCGGACGATGCACGCCGCCCCCGGCGTCGGGCTCGCCGCGCCGCAGATCGGGCTGCCGCTCGCGCTCGCCGTGCTCGCCGACCCCGGTGCCGGCGAGACCGAGACCGGCCGGGTGCGGGAGCGCCCCGCGCTGCCGTTCCGCGTGCTGGTGAACCCGGTGTACGAGCCGGTGCCCGGGGAGCAGCCGGAGCGGGTGTCGTTCTACGAGGGCTGCCTGAGCGTCGTGGGCTACCAGGCCGTGGTGCCGCGGCTGCGCCGGCTGCGGCTCACCGGGCAGGACGAGGTGGGCGCCGCGCTCGACGAGGTGGTGCAGGGCTGGCCCGCGCGCATCGTGCAGCACGAGACGGACCACCTGAACGGGATGCTCTACGTGGACCGGGCGCACCCGCGCTCGCTGTCGGCGACCGACGAGCTCGGCGCGCACTGGGCGACGGAGCCCCGCCCGACCGAGGCGGCGCGCGCCCTCGGCTTCCCGCTGGAGCCCTGAGGCCAGTCCTCCGCACGGGGACGACGAGCGTTCACCGGGTCGTCACCGGATGACCGTGACCCGTGTCGGACCCGCGTGGTGCACTGGCACCGCAGGGGACGCACGGGCGGCGCAGGCGTGACGCACCGGGGTGCGGCCGGCCCGACCGGGTCGTCCGTCCGGTCGGCACCTCTCCGCCGGGAGGCGGACCCCGGGCGGCAGGACGTCGTCCCGGGGGGCGATGCCGCGTGCGACCGGCCCGGTCAGGATGGGGGGAGGACCAGGGGGGAGTCGGGGGAGTCCCCCATGTCGCGGCCAGGCGCACGCACCTAGCGTGGACGTCGGCCGCCGAGGCCAGCCGCCGAACGACCCAGGAGCTGATGACCGTGCTGCAGGACTGGATCAGCGCCATCGAGGGCTGGGTGCCGATGCTGGCCGACTCCGTCTGGGTGTTCCCCGCGCTCGCCCTCTTCGCGACGATCGACGGCTTCTTCCCGCCGGTCCCGAGCGAGTCGGTCGTGATCGCCCTGGCCTCGCTGTCGGTGTCCCAGGGCGCGCCGAACATCGCGCTCGTCATCCTCGCCGCCGCGCTGGGCGCGTTCGCCGGGGACCAGATCGCCTACACGATCGGCTCGAAGGTCGACGTGCACCGGCTGCGGGTGTTCCGCACCGCGCGGGGACGCAAGGCGCTCGCCTGGGCGGAGCACGCGCTGTCGCACCGGGGCTCGTCGTTCATCCTCGCGGCCCGGTACATCCCGATCGGCCGGGTCGCCGTGAACATGACCGCCGGCGCGCTCGGCTACCCGCGCCGGCGGTTCGTCGGCCTCACCGGGCTCGCCGCGGTGACCTGGGCCGCGTACGGCTCGGCGGTCGGCGCGGGCGCCGGTCTGTGGCTGGAGGACCACCCGCTGATCGCCGTCGTCGCGGGCGTGGTCGTCGGCACGCTGGTCGGCGTCGGGATCGACTGGGTGCTGCGCCGCTGGACCGGGATCGACCGCACGCCGGTGGCCGTCGCGTCCGCGTCCGCCCCGGCTCCGTCCGCCTCGGGCGCGACCGCGTCCGACGCGGCGGCCGCGCCGGCGCCCCGTCCTGCCGCCGCCCGCCGGGCCGCCCCCGCGGCGCCGGGACGACCCGCCGCACCCCTCGCCGCGGCGTGCGCCCCGGGGGTCCCGGACGTCCGGGTCACGTCCCGGCAACGATCCGGCCCCGCCCGCTAACGATCCGGCATCGTCGCCCGGTCCCGCCGGTGGCCGCGCCTACGCTCGGTCCGGGCCACAACGGCGTCGCCCCCGACGGCGGAGGCCGGGCAGACGCCCGTGCCTTCGCCCTGGGCAGGGGAACGGGCGACGGAGGGTGGCGACATGGCGGCATCGCGTCCTCGTGCACCCCGATCGGCGCTCCGCCGCCCGCCCGCCCGCGCGGCTCTCGGCGGGCTCGGCGCGCTCGCCCTCGCCGTCGCGCTGGCCGCCTGCGCGGGCGGCGACGGCTCGTCGTCCTCGACGGACGCCGCCGAGCGGGCCTCGGCGGGCGCGGCGGTCTCCGCCGGGGCGGACTGCCTGGCCCCGCAGGTGCTCGACGCGCTCGGGTTCGCCGGCGGCGGCGCGAGCAGCACCGCGCACCCGGACGTCCCCGACGCAGGCCCGGTCCCGGACGGGTTCTCCGCGGTGTCCGCCGTCCTGTGCACCACGGGGGAGACCCTGACGGACGCCGCGGGCCGGTGGGCGGCCGTGACGGCGACCCGGCTGGAGGGCGACGTCCGGCCGCTGCTCACCGCGCTGACGGCGTCGTCGACGGTCCCCGCCTCGGGGACGACGCCGGCACCGTGCGCCGCGGACGCCGAACGGGCCGACCTCTGGCTGGTGGACGCGCTGGGCGCCGCGGTGCGGGTGGCCCTGCCGTCCGGGGGGTGCGGGCCGCTGCCGGTCTCGCTGTCGGAGGGGCTGGACGCGCTGGACGCCGTCGACGTCGAGCACTACCCGGTCGAGCTGGTCGGCCCGCGGGCGACGGGGACCCCGACCGGGAGCTGACCGCCCCGGCGGGTCCGGGACGCGGCGGGGTCAGAGCTTGCGCAGGCGCACCCGGCGGACCGAGTGGTCGCCGCCCTTGGTCAGCACGAGCGTCGCGCGGCTGCGGGTGGGCAGGATGTTCCGCACCAGGTTCGGGGCGTTGATCGCGTCCCAGATGCCCTCCGCACGGGCGACGGCCTCCTCGTCGCTGAGGCCCGCGTACCGGTGGAAGTACGACTCCGGGCGCGCGAACGCGGTCGACCGCAGGGACAGGAACCGGTCGACGTACCACTGCCGCACGTCGGACGTCCGCGCGTCCACGTAGATGGAGAAGTCGAAGAAGTCGCTCACCGCGAGGTTCGACGAGCTGGACGTACCCGCGGCGGACGGCGCGGGCTGCAGCACGTTCAGGCCCTCGACGATCAGCACGTCCGGCCGGCGCACGACCACCTCGGCGCCGGGGACGATGTCGTAGGTGACGTGGTCGTACACCGGGGCGCGGACCTCGTCGTGGCCGGCCTTCACCTTCGACACGAACTGCAGCAGCGCCCGGCGGTCGTACGACTCCGGGAACCCCTTGCGGTCCATCAGCCCGCGGCGCTCGAGCTCGGCGTTCGGGTGCAGGAACCCGTCGGTCGTCATCAGCGCGACGTTCGGGGTCGCCGGCCAGCGGGCCATCAGCTCGCGCAGCAGCCGGGCCGTCGTGGACTTGCCGACCGCGACCGACCCGGCGACGCCGATGACGAACGGGGTCCGCGGCGTGTCCTCGCGCAGGAACGTCGACGACGCCGCGTGCAGGCGGCGCGTGGCGGTGACGTACAGGTCGAGCAGCCGGGACAGCGGGCGGTAGATCGCGTCGACCTCGGCCAGGTCGATCGGGTCGCCGAGCCCGCGCAGCCGGGTCACGTCGTCGTCGGTGAGGGGGAGCGGCGTGGACTCGGACAGGCGGACCCAGGAGTCCCGGTCGAGCTCCACGTACGGGGAGGTCTGCCCGGGGACGTCGGTGGCGCGCACCCGACGATTCTGCACGATACGGCGGGTGCCGCCCGCCGGACCGCGGCACCGCCGGGACGTGACCTGCGCCGCGGCGGTGCCGGACCGCCCGCGGCTAGACTCCCGCCCATGTGTGGAATCGTCGGGTATGTCGGTGACCATGGGCCGGACGGCCGGCCGCTCGGGGTCGTCCTCGAGGGCCTGCGTCGCCTGGAGTACCGCGGGTACGACTCGGCCGGCGTCGCGCTCGTGACCCCTCAGGGCCTGGCCACGGCCAAGAAGGCCGGCAAGCTCGTGAACCTGACCGGGCTGCTCGAGGACCACCCGCTCCCCGGGGCGACCGCCGGCATCGGGCACACGCGGTGGGCCACCCACGGCGGCCCCACGGACGTCAACGCGCACCCGCACGTCGCGGGCGGGCTGGCCCTCATCCACAACGGCATCGTCGAGAACTTCGCGGTGCTCAAGGAGGAGCTGCTGGCCGACGGCGCCGAGCTCGTCTCCGAGACCGACACCGAGGTCGTCGCGCACCTGCTCTCCCGGGCCTACGCGGACGTCAAGGACCTGGGCGACGCCATGCGCCAGGTGGTCCGCCGGCTGCACGGCACCTTCACCCTCCTCGCGGTGCACGAGGACCACCCGGACACCGTGGTCGGCGCGCGGCACGACTCCCCGCTGGTCGTCGGGCTCGGCGACGGCGCGAACTACCTCGGCTCCGACGTGGCCGCGTTCATCGCGGAGACCCGCCGGGCGCTCGAGCTCGCGCAGGACCAGGTCGTCGTCATCACGCCGCGCTCGGTCACCGTGACCGACTTCGACGGCAACCCGGCCGAGGGCCGCGAGTTCACCATCGACTGGGACGCCGCGGCCGCCGAGAAGGGCGGCTTCCGCTCCTTCATGGAGAAGGAGATCGCCGACCAGCCGCAGGCCGTGCAGGACACCCTGCTGGGCCGCACGGACACCCGCGGGCGCCTGGTCCTGGACGACCTCAAGATCTCCGAGTCGCTGCTGCGCTCGGTGGACAAGATCATCGTGATCGCCTGCGGCACGGCCGCCTACTCCGGGCACGTCGCCAAGTACGCCATCGAGCACTGGTGCCGCATCCCCGTCGAGGTCGAGCTGGCGCACGAGTTCCGGTACCGGGACCCGATCCTGGACGAGCGGACGCTCGTCGTCGCGATCTCGCAGTCCGGCGAGACGATGGACACGCTCATGGCGGTCCGGCACGCCCGCGAGCAGGGCGCCAAGGTGCTGGCGATCTGCAACACCCACGGCTCGACCATCCCCCGCGAGTCCGACGCGGTGCTCTACACGCACGCCGGCCCGGAGGTCGCCGTCGCGTCGACCAAGGCGTTCCTCGCGCAGCTCACCGCGGCCTACCTGCTCGGCCTGTACCTGGCGCAGCTGCGGGGCAACAAGTTCGCGGACGAGATCGGCGAGATCCTCGACGACCTGCGCGCCATGCCGGAGAAGATCCAGGAGGTCCTGGACCGCTCGGGGCGCGTGCGGGAGATCGCCCGGTGGATGGCGGACACGTCGTCGGTGCTGTTCCTCGGCCGGCACGTGGGCTTCCCGGTGGCGCTCGAGGGCGCGCTCAAGCTCAAGGAGATCGCGTACATCCACGCCGAGGGCTTCGCCGCCGGCGAGCTCAAGCACGGCCCGATCGCCCTGATCGAGCCCGGCCAGCCGGTGTTCGTCATCGTGCCCAGCCCGCGGGGCCGGGACTCGCTGCACTCGAAGGTCGTCTCCAACATCCAGGAGATCCGGGCGCGCGGCGCCCGCACCCTGGTGATCGCGGAGGACGGCGACGAGGCGGTGCGCGCGTACGCGGACGAGGTGTTCTACGTGCCGCAGAGCCCGACCCTGCTGGCCCCGCTGCTGTCCGTGGTGCCGCTGCAGATCTTCGCGTGCGAGCTCGCCACGGCCCGCGGCCTGGACGTGGACCAGCCGCGGAACCTGGCCAAGTCGGTCACGGTCGAGTGACCGCGGCAGCGGCACCGACCGCCCCCCGGCCGGACCGGGTGCTCGCGTGATCGTCGGCGTCGGGATCGACGTCGTGGACGTCGCCCGGTTCCTCGCGACGGTCGAGCGGGTGCCCGCCCTGCGGGAGCGCCTGTTCACGCCGGAGGAGCGGGCGCTGCCGCCGGCGTCGCTCGCCGCGCGGTTCGCCGCCAAGGAGGCGATCGCCAAGTCGCTCGGCGCCCCGGCGGGCATGTCCTGGCAGGACGCGACCGTGCGCCGGGTGCGCGGCGAGCAGCCGGTGGTCGAGGTGACGGGCACCGTCGCCGCCGCCGCCGCGGCCCGCGGCGTCACCCGCTTCCACCTCTCCCTGAGCCACGACGCCGGCATCGCCTCGGCCATGGTCGTCGCGGAGACCGACTGACCCGCGCGCGCCGCGTGCCGCGCGCCGCGTGTCCAGGCGCGCAGGCCGGCGCCGAGTCTGCGGGAGCGGACTGCGCGACGACGTTCCGTCGCAGTCCGGTCCCGCAGACTCGGCGCGTTGCGCGTTGCGCGTTGCGCGGAACGCGCCTCAGCGCAGGGCCGGGACGACCTCGCGCTCGAAGAGCTCGATGCCGCTGCGGTCGTAGGCGGCCTCCGCGAAGTACGTGATCGCGTACGTCATGCCGAGGGAGCGGAGCTCGGTGAGCTTCTCGACGATCTGCTCCGGGGTGCCGACGAGCGTGCCGCGGCGGAACTCCTCCGCGACCTCGGGGGCCTTGTCCGGGACGGTGCGCGCGTAGTGCTCCTCGACCCACGCGATCCGGTCGTCGACCTCCGCCTCCGTCGCGCCGATGACGACGTTGTAGTTGGCCGAGCGGGTGATCTCGTCGTAGTTCCGGCCGATGGCGGCGCAGTGCTCCTGCAGGACCTTGCTCTTGTGCGCGAAGCCCGCGGGGGAGCCGTCGAAGTTGGTGTAGGCCGCGTGCTCGGCCGCGACCCGCAGGGTCTTGCGCTCGCCGCCGCCGGCGATCCACAGCGGCGGGCCGTCGACCTGGAGGGGCAGCGGGGCGAGCTGCGCGCCGTCGACCTGGTAGTGCCGCCCGTCGAGCGTCGCGACGCCGTTGGTCCACAGCTGCTTCATGATCTGCACGCCCTCGTCGAGCATGGCGATCCGCTCGCCCGGCTTCGGGAAGCCGTAGCCGTAGGCGCGCCACTCGTGCTCGTACCAGCCGGCGCCGATGCCCATCTGGACGCGGCCGCCCGAGATGATGTCGGCGGTCGCGGCGACCTTCGCCAGGTAGGCCGGGTTGCGGTAGGCCATGCAGGTGCACATCTGGCCGAGCGTGACGCGGCTGGTGGTCGCCGCGTACGCGTTCATGAGGCTCCAGGCCTCGTGGGTGGCCTCGCCGTTGGGCTCGGGCACCGCGTGGAAGTGGTCGTAGACCCAGATGGAGTCGAAGGCGTCGCCCTGGTCGGCGTACGTGGCGAGGCCGCTCATGACGGACCAGTGGTCGCGGGCGTCGATGCCCGTGAGGTCCTGCCGCCAGCCCTGGGGGATGAAGAGTCCGAAGCGCATGAGCCGCAACCTATCGCCGTCCGGGGGCGCGCGCCGGTCGCCGTGCGGGTGGGCACCGGCCGCCCGGCTCCGCCAGGATGGACGCATGATCCTGGGGTACACGGCGGCCGAGGTCCGCGCGGCGGAGGAGCCGCTGCTCGCGCAGAAGGTCCCGCTGATGCAGCGGGCGGCGTCCGCGCTCGCGTCGCGGGTCGCCGCCGAGCTGGCCGACCGGCGCGGGCAGGTGGGCGGCGCGACGGTGGTGGCGCTCGTCGGGCCGGGGAACAACGGCGGCGACGCGCTGCACGCGGGTGCGTCCCTGGCGCGGCGCGGGGTGCGGGTGGTCGCGGTCTGCGCGACCGACGCGCCGCACCCGGAGGGCCTGGCGGCGCTGCGCCGGG
>NZ_SZYE01000056.1 GCF_005239125.1 Cellulomonas hominis
CCCGGGCCGGGGCGGCGGCGTGCGCGGCAGCGGCGGCCTGCGGCACGTCGAACCCGCGCCGGGCCAGCAGCGCCAGCGCCGCGTCCTCGCCGCCGTGGAACTCGTCGGCACCGGCGAGCCGCCCGGTCGCGAACCGGTGCGCGACCCCGAGGATCGCGGTCGCGGGGTAGGAGCGGTCCTCGTGGAGGAAGAAGCCGCCGCCGGCGGGGAAGCCGTAGACGCCGAGGAAGGCCTCGGCCCCGCGCGAGTCGTGCTCGGCGATGGCCTGGAGGATGTGCGCGCGCGTCACGGCGGAGAAGGTGGCCACGTCGCAGAAGCCTACGTCGTCCCCTCGGGCGGCCCGGCGGCGAAGGGCCCAGGGCGGCTGTGACGTCCCTTGCACCCGGCCACCGCCCGCGCCGCCCACCCTGCCCGACCGCGCCGCCCGCCCGCCTCGACCGCCTGCTCCACCCGCCCCCGTCCGCCCGCTCGCCGCGCGGACCGGCCGCCCAGCCGGTAGGAACAGGGGGCATGACCACCCGCGTCGGCTTCCACAGCTCGCACGAGCAGGTCCACCCGTCCGCGCTCCTCGCCGCGGTCCAGCACGCGGAGGAGGCCGGCTTCGACGCCGCCATGTGCTCCGACCACTGGGCCCCCTGGGGCACCAACCAGGGCCACTCCGGGTTCGCCTGGACCTGGCTCGGCTCCGCGCTGGCCACCACCCGGCTGCCCTTCGGCACGGTGAACGCGCCCGGGCAGCGCTACCACCCGGCGATCATCGCCCAGGCCGCCGCGACGCTCGCCGCGATGTACCCGGGCCGGTTCTGGGTGGCGCTCGGCTCGGGCGAGAACATGAACGAGCACATCACCGGCGACCCGTGGCCGCCGAAGCCGGAGCGCGACGCCCGGCTGCGCGAGTGCGTGCAGGTCATCCGCGCGCTGCTCGCCGGGGAGGAGGTCACCCACCACGGCCTGGTCACGGTCGACCGCGCCCAGCTCTGGACGCTGCCCGAGGTCCCGCCCCGGCTGATCGGGCCCGCGGTGACCCCGGAGACCGCCCGGTCGCACGCCGACTGGGCGGACGGCCTGGTCACGGTGAACCAGGACCTCGAGACCCTGCGCCGCGTCGTCGGCGAGTACCGGGACGCCGGCGGCCGGGGCCCGATCGCGCTGCAGGTGCACGTGTCCTACGCGTCCGACCCGGCCGAGGCGTGGCGCCTGGCCCGCGAGCAGTGGGCGGGCAACTCCGCGGGCCCGCCCGCGGCCTGGGACCTCGCGACCCCGGAGGCGTTCGACGAGCTGGCGGCGACGGTCGACGACGAGACGCTCGGCACCGCGGTGGTGATCGAGCACGACCCCGCCCGGCTCCGGGACCGCGTGGCCGAGCTGGTCGAGGTCGGCTTCGACGAGGTGTACCTGCACCAGGTCGCCACCGACGTCCGCCCGGACCACGGCAAGCACGAGGACGCGACGCCGACCGTGACGCACCCGCCGTCGTCGCTCGACGCGTTCATCGACCTGGCCGCGGAGCACCTGCTGCCCGCGCTCCGGGCGCTCGACGCGGGCACCGGTTCCCCCGACGGGACGGAGGCGCCGTGAGGATCCGCGACACCGGCGACCTGTGGTGGAAGAACGCCGTCGTCTACTGCCTGGACGTCGAGACGTTCATGGACTGGAACGACGACGGGGTGGGCGACCTCCCCGGCCTGGTCCAGCGGCTCGACCACCTGGCGGACCTCGGCATCACCTGCCTGTGGCTGATGCCGTTCTACCCGACCGCCGACCGGGACGACGGCTACGACATCACCGACTTCTTCGGTGTCGACCAGCGGCTCGGCGACGCCGGCGACCTGGTCGAGCTGATCCGCACCGCGCGGGACCGGGGCATCCGGGTGATCGCGGACCTGGTGGTCAACCACACCTCGGACCGGCACCCGTGGTTCCGGTCCGCCCGCAGCAGCCCCGACAGCCCGTTCCGCGACTTCTACGTGTGGCGCACCGACGAGCCGCCGTCCACCGCCGACCAGGTCGTGTTCCCGGACCAGGAGCAGGGCATCTGGACGTTCGACGAGCAGGCGGGCGCCTGGTACCGGCACCGGTTCTACCGGCACCAGCCGGATCTCAACACGGCGAACCCGCAGGTCCGGGACGCGATCGCCAAGGTCGTCGGCTACTGGGCCGAGCTCGGGCTGTCCGGGTTCCGGGTCGACGCGGTGCCGTTCATGCTGGCCGACGCCGCGAACTCCCCCGCCGACGACATCGAGCACCCGCACGAGTTCCTCAAGGCCCTGCGGTCGTTCCTGAGCCGGCGGACCGGGGACGCGATCCTCATGGGCGAGGTGAACCTCCCGTACGCCGAGCAGCGGCAGTTCTTCGGGGACCAGGACGGCGACGGCTCGGCGGAGGGCGACGAGCTGAACCTGCAGTTCGACTTCGTGGCCATGCAGCAGATGTACCTGTCGCTCGCCCGGCAGGACGCCGGCCCGCTGGCGCAGGCGCTGCGCGACCGCCCGCACATCCCGCACGACGCGCAGTGGGCGACCTTCGTCCGGAACCACGACGAGCTGACGCTGGACAAGCTGTCGGACGACGAGCGCGCGGAGGTGTTCGCGGCGTTCGGGCCGGACGAGGACATGCAGCTCTACGGCCGCGGTCTGCGTCGCCGGCTCCCGCCGATGCTCGACGGCGACCCGCGCCGGATCCGGATGGTCTACTCGCTGCTGTTCACCCTGCCCGGCACGCCCGTGCTGTTCTACGGCGAGGAGATCGGCATGGGCGAGAACCTGACCGCCGACGGCCGGCTCGCGGTCCGCACGCCCATGCAGTGGACGTCCGGCCGGAACGGCGGGTTCTCGGCCGCGGCCCCGCGGCGGCTGTCCGGCCCGGTCGTCGAGGGCGGGTACGCACCCGCGCACGTCAACGTCGCCGACCAGCGGCGGGACCCGGACTCGCTGCTGTCGTTCGTCAAGACCCTCGTGCGGCGGTACCGGGAGTGCCCGGAGCTCGGCTGGGCCGAGCGCGCGGAGATCCTCGACCAGCCGCACGCCGGGGTGCTCGCGCACCGCTCGACGTGGCAGGACGCGTCGATGATCGCGGTGCACAACCTCGGCCCGGAGCCGGTCACCGTGCCGCTGCGGCTGCCCGACCTGGCCCGGGACCTCGGCGCCGCCGGCCCGGCGGACGGCACGGCGAGCACCCGCAGCGCGGCGGCCGACGACGACCCGGTGCGCCTGGTCGACCTCCTGGAGGACGGCGCGTGCGAGGTCACCCCCGAGGGCGGGGTCGAGCTGGGCCTCCCCGCGTACGGCTACCGCTGGCTCCGGGTGGTCCGACCGGGCTCGCGCCGCCTGCTCTGACCAGCGCCGCGCTAGGGGCGGGTCACCGACCAGCGCCCCGCGGCCAGGTCCTGCAGGCGCGGGAGGATCACGTCGCCGGCCGCCCGCAGGCCGTCGTGCAGGTACTCGTTCGTCACCCACACCTGCGTGTTGCCGACCGCGTCCGCCGTCCCGCGGGCGAGGTCCAGGTCCACGTACGGGTCGTCGGCGTACTGCACCGCGGCGACCGGCACCTCGTTGGCGGCCAGCCGCTCCGGGTCGTAGAGCGCCGGCCAGGAGGTGCGGGCCGCGAGCGCCTCCGCCGCCGCACGGAACGGCCGCAGTGCCCGGATCTCGGCGAACATCCACGGGAACACGGCCTCACCGGTCAGCGCCAGCGGCCGGGCGTCGGGGCCGTGGTCGGGCCGGCGGTCGAGCTCGGCCTGCGCCGCCCAGCCGCCGGCCCGCTCGCCCTGGTGGTAGATGACCTCCTGGAGCACGGCGTACAGCGGGTTGGCGTCGAAGCCGGTCTGCGTCTGCACCGCGAGCGCGAACGCGTCGTCCGGCGCCCCGTCGCCGTCCAGGTCCACGGTGTCGAGCAGCCAGTGCAGCGCGTCGACGCCGGTGCTCATGCCGAGCGGCATCCCGAGGGCCTGCAGCCGCCGGACGCCGAACGGGTCGCCGTCGGGCAGCGTGACGTCGCCGGCGGCGAGCCGGTCCGCGAGGGCGCCGAGGAGCTGGACGTCCTCGGGGTACCGGCGGGCGAACGCGGCGACGCGCGCGGCCTGCCGCGGGAACGTCCGCGCGTACACGTCCTCGGCGGTCGCCGCGATGCCCGGCAGGCCGCCGGTCACGTAGCAGGCGGTCAGCGCCTCGGGGTGCCGGGACAGGTAGGTCAGCGTGAGGAACCCGCCGTACGACTGCCCGAGCGTCGCCCAGCGCCGCCCGCCGTACACCGCGCGGCGCACCGCCTCGGCGTCCTCGACGATCGCGTCCGCCCGGAAGCACGCCAGGTAGTCCGCGGCCTCCTCGCCCGAGCCGAACCGCGCCATCGTCCGGCCGTCGACCCGCGAGGACCGCCCGGTGCCGCGCTGGTCGAGCAGCACCACCCGGTGCGTGCGCAGGGCCGTCGACCACCAGCCGCCGCCCAGGGGGCGCGGGCCCATCCCACCGGGGCCGCCCTGCAGGAACAGCAGCAGCGGGAGGTCCTCGGCGTCCCGGGCCGGGTCGACCAGCTCGCGCGCGAACACGTCGATCGTCGGGTACCGGGACGGGTCCTCGCGGTCGACCGGCACCCGCACGCGGTGCTCGCGGACCAGCACCGGCGGCACCAGGCGGGGCTCGGAGGTGCGGACGGCGGAGGTGCGGGCGCGCCGGCGGGCGGCCGGGGAGGCGGGGGTCACGGCAGCACCCTAGGGTGTCGCGGACCCGCCCGGACCCCCTGGGCGGCACCCCGACGCGGAGGACCACGTGGCCGGACGGACGATCGTGATCACCGGCGCCAGCGACGGCATCGGCGCCGCCGCCGCCCGCCGGCTCGCCCGCGAGGGGGAGCGCGTCGTCCTGGTGGGGCGCGACCCGGCCCGGACCGCGGCGGTCGCCGCCGAGCTCGGGGCCCCGCACCACCTGGCCGACTTCGCGGAGCTGGACCAGGTCCGGCGGCTGGGCGCCGAGCTGCGCGAGGCGTACCCGCGGGTGGATGTCCTCGCGAACAACGCCGGCGGCATCATGGGACCGCGCTCGGTCACCGTGGACGGGTTCGAGCGGACGCTCCAGGTGAACCACCTCGCGCCGTTCCTGCTGACGCACCTGCTGCTGCCGACCCTGGTGGCGAGCCGCGCGTCCGTGATCGCGACCTCCAGCGTCGCGGCCCGCCGGTGGGGCCGGATCGACCTGGACGACCTGGGCCACGAGCGCGGCTACCGCCCCGAGCGGGCGTACGGCGACGCCAAGCTCGCCAACGTGCTGCACACCGTGGAGCTGCAGCGCCGGTACGGTCCCGAGGGCCTCGCGGCGGTCGCGTTCCACCCCGGGATCGTCGCCACCAGCTTCGCGAAGGAGACGAGCAGCCTGATGCGGTTCGTCTACCACACGCCCCTGCGCCGGCTGGTGACGATCACCCCCGAGCAGGGCGGCGGGTACCTCGCGGCGCTCGCGGCCGGGACGCCGGGCGTCGACTGGGAGCCGGGCGGGTACGTCGAGCAGGGCCGCGCGGCCGTGCCGCCGCCCCAGGCCGCGGACCCCGGCCTCGCGCGCCGGCTCTGGGACGCGAGCGCGACCCTGGTGGGGGTCTGAGGCGGTCCGGGAACGGGCACGTTTCGGCGGCGTCACCGCCGCCGGGCCGGGGTGACACCTGCGTGAAATCCCGGTCGGTCCCCTGGCCCGCCCGGTCGCACCCCGCCCACACTCGGCTCGGGTCGCACGGCCCGGCGAGGACGCGAGCACCCCGGGGGCAGGTGGCGATGACGACCGACGACACGCTGGGGAGCACCGGGCTCGCGGAGCCGGACCCGCCGTTCGGCCGGCTGGCGGCCGGCGACCCCGGACCCCGGTGGCTGCACGCCGCCGTGTGCGCGGCGTGGGGCTGGGACCCGCCGCGCACCGCCGTCGACCTGCTGGCGCTGTCGCACAACGCGACGTTCCGGGTCTCGGTCGACGGGCGCCCGGTCGCGGTGACCCGGGTCGCGCCGCCGGCGTACCTGGAGGACACCGCGGCGGTCGAGTCCGAGGTCGCGTGGATGGCCGCGCTCGGCGACGCGGGCACCGTCCGGGTGCCGACGGTCGTCCCGCCGGTGGACGGCCGCGACGTCGCCCTGGTCGCCGACGACGAGGAGCAGCACTGGGTGTGCCTGACCTGGCGGTACGTCGCCGGGCCGTCGCTCGAGGACGCCCTGCCGGGCGCCGCGGACGCCGCCGCCTGGCACCGACGGGTCGGGACGACGGCCGCGCTGCTGCACGAGCACGCCCTCGGCTACCACCGCCCGCCCGACTTCGTCCGGCCGACCTGGGAACCCGCCGACCTCGTCGGCCCGGGCAGCCGGTGGGGTGCCTGGGAGCGGGCCCGGCTGCCCGCGGCCGACCTCACGCTGCTCGGCCGCGCCCGCACCGCGGCCCTCGACGCGGTGCAGGACGCGTCTCGCGCCCCCGACGCCTGGGGCCTCGTGCACGCCGACCTGCGGCCGGGGAACCTGCTGCTCGACGGCGACGACGTCACCCTGATCGACTTCGACGACTGCGGGTTCTCCTGGTTCGTCCTGGACCTCGCCGGCGCGCTGTCCTACGTCGAGCACCTGCCGGACGCCGCCGACCGCGCGCAGGCCTGGGTCGCCGGCTACCAGGAGGTGCGGCCGCTGACCCGGCAGGACGCCCGGACCGCCTGCGCGCTGTCGATGCTGCGCCGGCTGCAGCTGCTCGGGCGCACGGTGACCGACCCGCGCGGCGGCCCGTCGGGGGCCCTGCGGGCGGAGCAGCCGGCGGGTTCCGTGCTCGTCGCCGAGCGGTACCTGCGCTCGGCGACCTGGCTGCTCGGGTGAGGCCCCCGGCCGGGCATGCCACGCTGGGCGCGTGACGGACGCACCCCCCGCCGGCGAGCCCGGCGACCTCGCGCGGCTCACCGCGCTCATCCGCGAGTTCAGCGTCGAGCGCGACTGGGAGCAGTTCCACGACCCCAAGTCGCTCGTGCTCGCGCTGGTCGGCGAGGTGGGCGAGCTCGCCGAGCTCGTGCAGTGGCTGCCCGCGGGCGACGCGGCGGCGCACTTCGCGGACCCCGAGCGGCGCCGGCGCGCGGGCGAGGAGATCGCCGACGTCCTGGTCTACCTGCTGCGGCTCGCGGACGTGCTCGGGGTCGACGTGCTGGCGGCCACGCTCGACAAGCAGGCCGAGGCGCGGCGGCGGTTCCCCGTCGACGCGGTGCGCGGGGTGGCACCGCGCAAGGACTGAACCGGGCGCGGGCCGGGCACCTCAGGGAGTCGTCCGCCGGCGGGGCAGGCCGAACCGGTCGAGGTCGTGCGCCACGTGGACCACGGCGGCCCCGGCCGTCGCGCGCGCCTGCTCGCCCAGCGGCTCCAGGTCCTCGTACCGGCCGGAGAAGTGGCTGAGCACGAGCGTCCGCGCCCCGGCCGCCCCGGCGAGCGCGCCCGCCTGACCGGCCGTGAGGTGCCGGTGCTCCGCGGCCAGCGCCGCGTCCTCGTCGGCGAAGGTGCACTCCGCCAGCAGCAGGTCGGCCCCGTCCGCGAGCGCCTCCGCCCCCGGGCACGGGGCGGTGTCCATGACGACGGCCGCCCGCTGCCCGCGGCGCGGGACGCTGACGTCCTCGAGCCGGACGGGTCCGAGCCGCCCGGCACGCTGCAGCTCGCCCACCGCGGGCCCGGCGATCCCCGCCGCCGCGAGCCGGTCCGGCAGCAGCGTGCGCCCGTCGGGCTCCGCCAGCCGGTACCCGAAGGTCTGCACCCGGTGCCGCAGCGGCTCGACGACCAGCCCCGGGGCGACCTCGCCGGCCGCGCCGTGCGGGTGCAGGCGCAGGTCCAGCCCCGGCGTCGCGAGCCCGACCAGCGCCCGCACGACCGCCTCGCCCTCCGCGGGGTAGTGCAGGTGCACCGGGTGCCCGACCCCGTCCAGCACCATCCGGGACAGCACGCCGGGCAGCCCGTAGCTGTGGTCGCCGTGCACGTGCGTCAGGCAGATCCGGGTGATCGACGGCGGCGCGACGCCGGCGTGCGTGAGCTGGCGCTGCGTCCCCTCCCCCGGGTCGAACAGGTACGCCTCGCGGTCCCAGCGGAGCAGGTAGCCGTTGTGGTTCCGCGTGCGGGTGGGGACCTGGGAGGCCGTCCCGAGGACGACGAGCTCGCGCACCACCCGGCCAGTCTGCCGGGCCGCGGATCCGCGCACACCCTGGTCCCGGGGTGCGGCACGTGCTCCAATGGGGTGGTCGGGCGCACGGGGACCGCACCACCGCCTGGCGGCGCGGGGGGCGCCTGGACATGAGCGATCAGAGCAGCGCGCCGTCAGATCCGCGTCGGGGCCTCGGCCGGTTCCGCATGCCGCTCAGCCGGCCGGACCGGAGGTCGCTCGCCGGGATGACCGCCGTGGTGGTGGTCCTGCACGTCGTCGGCTTCGGCCTCCTGCTCGGGGTGGTCGTGCCCGCGCACCACCCGCTCGGGGGCGAGCACCCGGTGTTCACGGTGGGCGTCGGCCTCCTCGCGTACACCCTCGGGATGCGGCACGCCTTCGACGCCGACCACATCGCGGCGATCGACAACACCACGCGCAAGCTCATCGCCGACGCGGACGAGCGCGCCGCCGCGGGGGCCCCAACCCGCGCCCGGCCGATGTCGGTGGGGTTCTGGTTCTCGCTCGGGCACTCGACCATCGTCTTCGCGCTCGCGCTGCTGCTCGCCCTCGGGGTGAAGGCGCTGGTGGGCCCGGTGCAGGACGACAGCAGCACCCTGCATCAGATCACGGGCGTGATCGGCCCGTCCGTGTCCGGGGTGTTCCTGTGGGTGCTCGCGATCGTCAACATCGCCACCCTGGTCGGCATCGTCCGGGTGTTCCGGGAGATGCGCCGCGGCGGGTACGACGAGGCCGAGCTCGAGGAGACGCTCCGCCGCCGCGGCATCGCCAACCGGTTCCTCGGCGGACTGACCCGCTCGGTGCGGCGGCCGTGGCACATCTACCCCGTCGGCGTCCTGTTCGGCCTGGGGTTCGACACCGCGACCGAGATCGGTCTGCTGGTGCTCGCGGGCGGCGCGGCGGCCTTCGCCCTGCCGTTCACCGCGATCATCGTGCTGCCCGTCCTGTTCGCCGCGGGCATGTGCCTGCTGGACAGCGCCGACGGCGTGCTGATGAACGCCGCGTACGGCTGGGCCTCGAGCCGCCCGGTGCGCAAGGTCTACTACAACCTCACGATCACGACCGTCTCGGTGCTCGTGGCGGTCCTGATCGGCACCGTGCAGCTGGCGGGCGTGCTCGCCGACGAGACCGGCACCACCACCGGCCCGGCCGGCTGGATCGCGGCGATCGACCTGGAGGACGCCGGCTACGGCATCGTCGCGCTGCTGCTGGTCTCCTGGGTCGTGGCGGTGGCGATCTGGCACTGGGGCCGGATCGAGGAGCGCTGGTCGGCGGACCCGGACCGGCCGCGGCACCTCTGACCGCCGCGGCGCTCTCAACCGCCGGCCCCCGCCTGCCGATGCAGACCGGGACGCGGCCGCGCGGGTGCGGCCCGGGACAGGGGGCACACCATGGCACGTCGGTCCGATCTCAGGCAGGTCCCACCGGCGCCGGGCACCCGGCCGACGGCCGAGGTCCCGGGCGTCCCGCCGAGCGGCGGGGCGTGGTCCGGGCCGCCGGCCGGCCCGCCGGTGACGGGACCCGGACGCCCCGCCGGTCGCCGGCGCGGCCCCGTGCTCACGGCCGGGATCGCGGGGCTGGTCCTCGGGCTCGTCGCGGGGATCGGGATCGGCGCGAGCAGCCTGTCCGACGAGCGCGCTGCCGTCGCCGCGGAGCAGGAGCGTCTGGCCGACGTCGACACCGCGCTCGCCGACAGGGCGGCCGACCTGGACACCCGGGACGACGAGGCCACCCGGCGCGACCGGGCCCTGACCGACGGCGAGGCCACCCAGCAGGCCACCGCGGACCAGCAGAAGGCACGCGCCGACGAGCTGGCGGCGCTGCAGGCGCAGCTGGACCAGCGCGCCGCCGATCTCGACGCGACCGCCGCGGACGTCGCCGCCCGGGAGTCGGCCGTCGCCACCCGCGAGGCCGCCGCGGCGAGCGCGCGGACGTCCTCCTCCGCCGGCACGGCCTCCACCGGGGGCGGGTCGACGACGGCGTCCGCGGGCGGCGGGTCGGTCTACTACCAGAACTGCGACGCCGCCCGGGCAGCCGGCGCGGCGCCGGTGCGCTCCGGCGACCCGGGGTACCGCTCCGCGCTCGACCGCGACGGCGACGGCGTGGGCTGCGAGTAGCCGCGCGGATCACCGCGGAGGTGGCGCGGTGGCTCGGTCGTCGGCCACCGCGTCCCCGACCCCGGCCCACTCCTGCAGCCGCGGGATCAGCACGCGCGCGTGCACGTCGAACGGCCCGAGCCGCAGCGGTCGGTCGCGACCGTCCACCGTGATCACCACGGCCTCCGACCAGGACGGCCGCCCGTGGACGTCGCCGTCCACCGCCCGCACGGCGTCCCGGCGGACACGTCGGGGACGCCACCGTCGCTCGAGGATCAGCGCGTCGTCCGTCAGGACGAGGGTCGTCCGCAGGTCGATGACCGCCAGGATCACGCCTGAGACGACCAGGAGGCCGGACAGACACACCATCAGGACCGCGAGGCCGCCTTCCTCACGGCCCAGGCGCGGCAACCACGACGCGAGCACCAGACCCTGGGCGATGACGACCAGCCACGCCCAACGCCCGGGAGGCCTGGTCCTGGCGACGACGTCGTGCATCGGGCCTCCTCGCCGATTGCCCGGCGGCCGGCCGGGGCCACGGCGGTCCGCGCCGCACCCGGGCTCCGTCGACCCCATGATGCCCGCGGGCCCCCGGGACGACCACAGGGCGGCAACCGGTGCGTCGTCCCCAGCCGAGCCGCGCCGGGCCCGACACCGCGGACCGGGAGCCGTCAGCCTCGGGGGACCGCGGCGCGCCGGGCGCCGCCCACCCGGGAGGCGAGGACGGTGACCGACGAGGCGGCCAGCACCCCCACCGCGTACCAGAGCAGGTCCGTGGCGACGAACGTCGTGCCGAGCAGGTACCGCAGCGGGGGCCAGGCGTCCGCCGCGGCGGCGGGGGCGCCGGTCAGCTGCACCAGCTCGACAGCCCAGCACAGCCCGACCGCGACCCCGGCCTGCGCGGCGGGCGACCACCGGGGCACCGCGAGCGCGACGAGCAGCAGCACGAGCGCGGCGTACAGGGCGTCGCCGAGCGCGTCGGCCGCCGCGCCGGAGCCGTACCGGGCCGTCGCCAGCCCCGCCGTCACCACGAGCGCGCCGGCCGCCGCCGTCGCCGCCCACGGGCGCCCGCCCCGGTCACGCCTCGTCCGCACCGCGCCACCTCCGGCACCGACGCTAGGGCGCCCACGGGGCGGGCGGGCGGCGCGCCGGCCGGGGTCGGGAGGAGGTGTCGTGTCGGTCCCGTGTGCGACGGTTCCGCGGTGACCAGCAGCACCACCCGCACCGCGCGCCCGATCCGCACCACCCGCACCTCCCGGTCCACCGCCCCGCGCCGGCGGCCTGCGGCACGCGGCCCGCGGGGACGCGCCCGGGGCGGCCGGCTGGGGTGGGCCTGGCTGGTGCTCGTGGTCGCCGTGGCCCTCGGGGCCGGGCTGCCGGTCTGGTCGGAGTCCCGCGAGTCCGCGCGGTTCCCCGTCACGGCCGCCGATCTCGACCGCGCCCGCACCGAGCTGGCCGGGCTGGAGGTCAAGGGCCGTGCGCCGAAGACGGGCTACGAGCGCGAGCAGTTCGGCCCCGCCTGGGCCGACGTCGACCGCAACGGCTGCGACACCCGCAACGACGTGCTCGCCCGCGACCTGACCGACGTGACGTTCGAGGCGGGGACCCACGACTGCGTGGTGCTGACCGGCACGCTCCAGGACCCGTACACCGACCAGGTGATCGCGTTCGAGCGCGGCCCGCGGAGCGCGGAGGTGCAGATCGACCACGTCGTCGCGCTGTCGGACGCGTGGCAGAAGGGCGCCCAGCAGTGGGACGCCGAGACCCGCCGGCAGTTCGCGAACGACCCGGCGAACCTGCTCGCGGTGGACGGCCCGGCCAACGGCGCGAAGGGGGACGGGGACGCGGCGACCTGGCTGCCCGCCAGCACGGGCTACCGGTGCGCGTACGTCGTCCGGCAGGTCCGGGTGAAGGCGGCGTACGGGCTCTGGGTGACCCGGGCGGAGCGGGACGCGATCGCCCGCCAGCTCGACGGCTGCGCGGTCGCGGGCTGACGTCGCCGACCGCACCGGGCGGCCGGCGCGGGCCTCAGAGGAGGGACCGCTCCAGGATCCACGACCCGCCCAGCAGCAGCGCCCCGCCGCACACCAGCAGGAACACCGCGACCCACACCCCGCCCGGCACCCGGGTCAGCCGCGCCAGGATGTCCGCGTCCGACGTCCCCCGGCCGCGTGCCCGCCGCCGCTGCGCCTGCATCTCGAGCACGGCCCGCGGTGCGCCGAGCAGCAGGTACCAGGTCACCGCGTACGCGACCGCGACCTGCACCGCGGGCGTCCCCCACCAGGACACCGCGACCAGCACGACGCCGGTCGCGAGCACCGCCCACAGCCCGTACCAGTTCCGGATCTGCACGAGCACCGCGACCAGCACCACGAGCAGGGCCCACAGCAGCCCGACGGCGTACCCCTGCCCGAGCAGCCACGCCGCGCCCAGCCCCAGCACCGCGGGCCCGACGTAGCCGGCGAAGGCCGTCGCCACCATGCCCGGCCCGCGCGGCCGGCCGACGGAGACCGTGAGCCCGGAGGTGTCCGAGTGCACCCGGATGCCGGAGAGCCGGCGCCCGGACAGCACGGCGACCAGGCCGTGCGCCGCCTCGTGCACGATCGTCAGCAGGTGCCGGGAGACGTGCCACAGCGTCGGCACCGCCAGGCAGAGCAGCGCTGCGGCGAGGGTGCCGAGGAGCACGGCCTGCCCGGGGGCGGGCTGGACGGTGGTGGCGCGGTCCCAGATCTCGCCGGGCAGCGTGCGGAGCGTGTCCAGGAACCCGCTCACAGGCTGTCGAGCGTCACGTCGGTGAGCTCGACGGTCAGGTGCAGCCCGTCCGCCGCCACCGTCGCGCCGGTGACCTCGGCCCCGGCGGGCAGCTGGTCGGTGACGTCCACCTCGGCGATGCGGGAGGCCAGGCCGTCGGGAAGCAGGCCCGCGTCGACCGTGAACCCGCCGACCGAGGCGCTGGTGATCGTCGCCACCACGCCGTCGGTCCCCGCGGGAGCGAGGGTCAGGGTGACGCCGACGGGGATGCCCGCCACCGCGCCGGTCGCCGCCAGGGCCTCGCCGTCGACCGCGAGCGCCAGGTCCCAGCCGGTCTTCTCCCGGAGCAGCTGCTCGAGCGCGGCGGTCGGGACGGTCGCGGTCGCGACCACGTGCTCGGCCCCGCGGGGCTCCTGCACCGCGACGCCGGTCGCGGTGACGTCGAGGTCGGTGACGTCGAGCCCGTGGAGCGTGGCGCCGGAGGCGGTCAGGTGCACGTCGTCGAGCGTGCCGCGCGCGAGCTGCGTGAGGAACGGGAAGCCCGCCACGGTCACGTCGGGGTCGACCGCGCCCAGCTGGGAGCGGACCGCGTCCGCCGCGACGTCCTCCGCGAGGGAGCGGGTCACACGGTCGGCGAGCAGGCCGCCGCCCACGACGACGAGCAGCGCGGCGGTCAGGCCGACGGCGCATCCGACGCGACGGCGGGGGCTGCGGGTCCGGGTCACGCCCCGAGAGTACGGGCCGACCACCGCCGCGCGGGGCTCCGTCCGGCCCGCGCGCAGGACCTTCACCCCGCCGCCGCACCGGACGGCCGGGCTCGTACGGGGGCGCGGCGTCCCGTCGCCCCGGACCCCCGCCCGGTTGCGGGGGTCCGGGGCCCGACGTTGACTCGTGGCAGAGCATCCACCTGCGCCACGACGGGAGCGGACATGGGCATCGGGGACTTCGTCGACAAGGCCAAGAAGGCCGTCGCGGGCAACGAGGACAAGATCGCCGGGGCGATCGACAAGGCCGCCGACGCGGTGAAGTCGCGCACGTCGGACGCCACGGACCGCAAGGTGGACCAGGCCACCGCGAAGGCGCGCGACCTCCTGGAGAAGCAGAAGCGCGAGGGCACGCACGAACCGCCGGTCCGGCACCCGGAGCGCACCGACCCGCCGGCGCTCTGAGGGGCGGCGGCATGGCACCCACGACGCCCGTCGAGACGCCGGTCCTGTTCGTCCTGCACGGCGCCCGCGGTGACCTCGCCGAGCGCATGGTCTACCCGGGGCTCGCCCAGCTCGCCACCCGCGGGCTGCTGCCGGAGCGCTGGGCGCTCATCGGCACGGGCCGCAAGCCGATCGGCGACGACGAGCTCGCGGACCTGGTCCGGTCGTCGCTCGAGGAGCACGGCGGACCCGGGCACGCCGACGCCCTCGACGGCCACGTGTCCTACGCGCTGACCTTCACGGAGGACGACCCCGGCGAGCTGGTCGACGCGGTCCGGGACGCCCGGCGTGACCTCGCGGGCGACGACGACGCCGAGGTGACCGTCGTGCACTACCTGGCGGTCCCGCCGTCGGCGTTCGGCCCGACGACCCGCGCCCTGCGCGCGCACGGCATGGCCGAGGGCGCCCGGGTCGTCTACGAGAAGCCGTACGGCACGTCCCCGGAGTCGTTCGCGGAGCTCGACGCGCTGGTGCACGAGGTGCTCGACGAGGACCAGGTGTTCCGCATCGACCACTTCCTCGGCAAGGAGGCGACGCAGAACCTGCACGTGCTCCGGTTCGGCAACGAGCTGTTCGGCGGGGTGTGGAACCGCCGGCACGTCGCGCAGGTGCAGGTCGACGTGCCGGAGACGCTGGACGTGGCCGACCGCGCCGACTTCTACGACGAGACCGGCGCCGCCCTGGACATGCTGGTGACCCACCTGTTCCAGATCGCGGCCGAGGTCGCGATGGAGCCGCCGGCCGCGCTCGACGCGGACCACCTGGCGACCGCGCGGGAGGCCGTGATCGGCTGCTTCCGACCGCTGGACCCCGACGAGGTCGTGCTGGGCCAGTTCGACGGCTACCGGGACATCGACGGGATCGCCGACGACTCCACCACCGACACGTTCGTCGCCGCGCGGCTGTGGGTGGACAACGACCGCTGGCGCGGGGTGCCGTTCCTGCTCCGCACCGGCAAGCGCATGGCCGTGTCCGCGCAGCGCGTCACGCTGGTGCTGCGGACGCCGGACGAGCTGTTCGGCGAGCCTGCCGGGCCGGGCCGGATCAGCCTGTCGCTCGCGGGCGACGGCGCCATCGACATCACGACGACCGTGAAGCAGCCGGGGCCGGACCTCCGGCTCGCCACCGGGACCGCGTCGCTCGGGCTGGAGGACGTCGAGCCCGGCGACCCGATCGCGCCGTACGCGTCGCTGCTGCACGACGTGCTCGTGGGAGACCGGACGCTGTTCACCACGCCGCACGGGCTCGAGGCCGCCTGGCGGGCGTTCGCCCCGCTGCTCGGGCCGGACCGGCCCGACCCCGAGCCGTACGAGCCGGGGACGTGGGGCCCCGCCCGGGCCGACGACCTCGCCGGCCCGGACGGGTGGGTGCTCACTCGTAGCTGACGGCGTCCAGCACCCGCATCCGGGCCGCCCGGGTCGCGGGCCACAGCGCGGCCAGCACCCCGACGACGACGGCCAGCCCGACCATGCCCGCGAGGTTCCCCCACGGGATCACGAGCTCGGACAGGCCGTCGTCGGCGTACACCGACGGCAGGGCGGAGGCGAGCGCCACCCCGACCACGAGGCCGACGACGGTGCCGAACACCGCCGTGAGCACGGACTCGACGGTGACGGTGCCGGCGAGCTGGAGCCGGCCCAGGCCGACGGCCCGGAGCAGGCCGATCTCCCGGGTCCGCTCGATGACGGACAGGGCGAGCGTGTTCACGATGCCGAGCACCGCGATCACGACCGAGAGCCCGAGCAGCGCGTACAGGATCACCAGCACCTGGTTGACCTGGTCCGCGAGGTTCGAGACGAACTCGTCCTGGGTGAGCACCGAGACGACGACGTAGGGCGCGACCGCGGCCGTGACGGCGTCCTTGAGGTCGTCGGCCCCGACGCCCGCGGCGGCGTCGACCGCCAGGAGGTCCACCAGCTGCTGCTCCGGCGGCACCAGGGCGTCGAGCACGTCCGTGCCGACGACGACCGGCGCGCCGATCACGTTGGTGGTGAACACCGCGCCGACCGTCACGTCCCGGGGCCCCGTGGCGCCGGCGATCCGCAGGGTGTCCCCGACGGCCCAGCCCTGCTCCTCGGCCGGGCCCTCCTGGACCGCCGCCTCGCCGTCCGCGAGGGACGCGAGGTCGCCGTCGGTCGTCGTCGCCTCGATGGTCCGGTCGAACAGGTCGTCGCGGACACCCGCGACGATCTGCGTGCCGGACCCGTCACCGTCCGAGGACACCTCGAGCGGCGCGAACGCGAACGCCGCCGTGTCCCCGACCTCCGCGAGCGCGTCGACGTCGGCGATCGCGCCCTTCGGCAGGTCGCGCGTGGCGGACTGCAGGACGAGGTCGGTGTGCAGCTGGGACTCCACGACCCCGGCGACGGACGCCTGCGCCGACGTGGCGATCACCGACACGCCGCCGACCAGCGCCATGCCGATCATCAGCGCACCCGCGGTGCTCGCGGTGCGGCGGGGGTTGCGGACCACGTTGCCGCGCGCCAGCCGGCCCACCGGGCGCAGCAGCCGCACGAACGGCCACGACAGCACCCCGAGGACGGCCCGGGCGAGCCCCGGTGCCAGGACGAGCATCCCGACCAGGACGGCCGCAGCGCCCGCACCGAGGGCGACGTCCAGCGTCTCCTCGCCGGTATGCAGCACGGCGGCCAGCACCGCCGCCGCACCCAGCCCCGTGAGGAGCGCCCCGAGCACCGCGCGCACCCGGATCGACCGCTCGGGCACCGCGACGTCGTCGCGCATGGCCTCGACGGGCGGCACCAGGGCCGCGCGGCGGGCGGGCACGGCGGCGGCGAGGACGCTCACCACGGTGCCGACGGCCAGCGAGACGCCGATGGTGGCGCCGTCGACCGGGATGTCCCCCGCCAGGTCCATCCCCATGGCCTCGAACACGGACTTCAGCCCCTGCACCAGCCCGAGCCCGCCGGCGATGCCGAGGGCCGAGCCGATCAGGCCGACGACGGCCGCCTGGACCAGGATCGACGTGAACACCTGCGCGGGGGACGCCCCGACGGCGCGGAGCAGCGCGAACTCCCGCATCCGCTGCCGCACCGACATCGCGAAGGTGTTGGAGATGATGAACGCGCCGACGAACAGCGCGATCGCCGCGAACACCAGCAGGAACGTCGTGACGAAGCCGAGCATCTCGCCGATCGCGGCCTTGTTCTCGTCCCGCAGCTCGTCGCCGGTGACCACCTGCAGGTCGCCCGGCACCAGCGGGGCGATCGCGTCGACCAGCTCGGCGGGGGTGGTGCCGTCCTCGGCGTAGACCGCGATGTCCGCGACCCGGCCGTCCGGCGCGAACAGGCCGTAGCCCGTCCCGGGGTCGACGACGACCAGCGTCGCGCCCGCCATGGGTGCGCCCATGTCGAACCGGCCCACCACCTCGGCGTCCGACAGCTGCCCGCCCAGGACCACCTGCGTGGTGTCGCCGACCTCGAGGCCCGAGGACTCCAGCGTGGCCGTCTCGAGCGCGATCTCGCCCGCCCGCTCCGGGCCGCGGCCCTCGACCACCTCGAGCGCCGGGTCGTCCGGCAGGTAGGAGAACACCAGGCTCGGGGCCTGGGTGCTCTGCACGGCGGTGCCGTCGGCGCCGACCAGGACGATCGAGCCCTGCGCCTCCGGGATGGCGTGCGCCACCCCGTCCAGCGCGCCGATCTCCTCCGCGAGCGTCTTCGGCACCGCGGGGCCGGCCGTGGTTCCCTCGACCGCCGACGCGCCGTCGGCGGGCTCCGCCCGGACGTAGGCGTCGCCGGGGGTGCCGGCGTCCACGATGCCGTCGAACGTGCTCGACAGCATCGTGCGCAGCGAGAACGTGCCCGCGACGAAGGCCACGCCGAGGGCGACGGCCAGCAGGGACAGCAGGAACCGGACGAGGTGGGCGCGGATGCCGCGCAGCGCCACCCGGACCATCAGCGCGGCCCGTCGGCGGCCGCGACGGCGACCGGGGCGGCGGCACCGGCCGCAGCCGGGCGCAGCGCGGCGAGCGCCGCCAGGACCGAGTCCGGGGTGGGGTCGGCGAGCTCGCCGACCAGGCGCCCGTCGGCGAGGAACAGCACCCGGTGGGCGTACGACGCCGCGGTCGGGTCGTGGGTGACCATGACCACCGACTGGCCGAGGTCGTCCACCGAGCGGCGCAGGAAGCCCAGCACCTCGCCGGAGGAGGTGGAGTCGAGGTTGCCGGTCGGCTCGTCCGCGAACACGACAGCGGGCCGGGACACCAGCGCCCGTGCGCAGGCGACCCGCTGCTGCTGGCCGCCGGACAGCTCGGTCGGCTTGTGCCCGAGCCGGTCCGCCAGGCCGACCGCCTGCACCACGGCGTCCAGGTGCGCGCGGTCCACCGGGCGGCGGGCGATGTCCAGGGGCAGCGTGATGTTCTCGAGCGCGGTCAAGGTCGGGACCAGGTTGAAGGCCTGGAACACGAAGCCGAGGCGGTCCCGGCGCAGCCGGGTCAGCTTCCGCTCGTTCATCGCGCTCACCTCGAGGCCGTCCACGACCACGGTGCCCGCGTCCGAGCGGTCCAGACCCGCCATGCAGTGCATGAGGGTCGACTTGCCGGAACCCGAGGGGCCCATGATCGCCGTGAGCTCCGCCCGGGCGAAGTCGACGTCGACGCCGTCGAGCGCGCGCACCGCCGTGTCGCCCGAGCCGTACGTCTTCACCAGACCGCGAGCGCTCGCGATCGGCGTGCCGTCGTGTGTGGCCATGATCCCCATCCTGGTCGAGTCCTGCTCCTGCCAACCTGTGGATCGTCCCGCTCTTCCCTCGCACGCAGGCATCCGGGAGCACCCTGGTCCGCCCCTGATCCCACCCCCGAGGGACCCAGGTCCCGATTGTGGCGCGCGTCACAGGCCGGTCGTACGCTCGGACACGAGGTGCTCCGATGGCGTGGTGGCTGCTGCTGTGGCTCGTGCTGCCGGCGCTGACGTTCGCCGTGGTGCTCAGGTTGATCCCGGGGGCGGAGTCGTCGCCGCGACGGACCGCTGCCCGGGAGCGGCGCCGGGCCCGCGTCGCCGGCGTGCTGGACCGGGTGGCCACGCGGGTGCGGCACGGCCGGCACGGCGGGCCCCCGCCGCCCGACCCCTTCGACGCGCTGCACGTGCAGGTCCGGCTCGGGATCGTCGCCGACCACCTGCGCCGGTTGGAGGGGGACCCGCACGCGTGGGCGCGGGCCGAGCGGATCATCGCGAGCCAGCTCGCCTACGACGCGCTGCTCGCGGACGCCTGCCGGCTCGCGGGGGTCGAGGTGCTGCCGCGGGCGAAGGGCGACCCGTGGGAGCGGATGCGCGAGGAGGTCGAGCTGGCGTCGCGCGGCTGGACGTGGTGAGGGCGCGCCCCCTCAGCCCGCGACCACCGTCAGCGTGCTCGACCCGTCGGCCCGCCGACGCACCTCGATGCGCTCGGCCACCGCCTGCTTGAGGGCCTCGACGTGCGACACCACCCCGACGACGCGGCCGCCCGCGCGGAGCTTCCCGAGCTCGCCCAGCACCGCGTCCAGGGTGTGCGGGTCGAGCGTGCCGAACCCCTCGTCGATGAACAGCGTGCCCAGCTCGACGCCGCCGGCCTCGGCGGTGACGACGTCCGCCATGCCGAGCGCGAGGCACAGCGACACGTAGAACGTCTCCCCGCCGGACAGCGTGCGGGGGTCGCGCGCGGCGCCGGTGGTGTGGTCCACCACCCGCATCGCCAGCCCGGTGCGCCGGGTGCGGACGTCCTCGCGCTCGTCGCTGCGCTCCAGCTCGTACCGGCCGTCCGACATCTCGCGGAGCCGGTCGTTGGCGGCGGCGACCACGTCCTCGAACCGGCGCACGAGCACGTAGGTCGCGAGGGACAGCGCGCGGGCGTTGTCGGCGTCCGCGCCGCCGGCCAAGCGGGCCATGCGGGTCACCGGGGCGGCCTGCTGCTCGGCGGCGGCGAGGGCCGCGGCGGAGTCGGTGACGTGCCGCGCGGCGTCCGCGGCGCGGGCCGCGCGGTCGCGGACGGACCCGAGGCGCGCCCCGGCG
>NZ_SZYE01000057.1 GCF_005239125.1 Cellulomonas hominis
TGGCGGCGGGTGCCGAGCAGATGGGTGCCAGCATCCGGGAGATCGCGCAGAACGCGTCGCAGGCGGCGAAGGTCGCGGGTCAGGCCACGGACGCGGCGGCGGTGACGAACGAGCAGGTCGCGCGGCTCGGGTCCTCCTCCCTGCTCGACGCGCTGGCCGGAGTCGCGCGCCGCGGCCAGCCGGCGCTGAGCGCGGCGTACCCGGCCCCGGCGCCCCCCGTCGACGCCTCGGACGTCGGCAAGGTCACCCGGGCCGGGGGGACGCAGGCGGAGGCCGCGATCGCGGTGCCCGTCTTCGACTCCGCGGACCCCCCGGCCGGCACGGGGGAGCGCCGGACCCGCCTGCTCGGCTGGACGGTGACGACGTTCGCGGTCGCGCCGCTGCTCGACGCCGTGAGCGCCCGGCCCCACGACGCCGCCCTGGTGACCGACGGGGCCACGGTGCTCGGCGTGCTCGCCGAGGACGGCGCCGCCCGGGCGGCCCCGGGCGGCCGGCTCGCCGTGGCCGTGCCCCTGGCGGGCCGCACCTGGACGCTCGCCGCCGACCAAGGGGACGCCGCGGGGCCCCTCGCCCCGCTCCCGCTGCTCGGCGGCGCCGTCCTCACCGCGCTCGTCGTCTCCCTCATCGCCTCCCGCGCCGCCGCCGAGCTGCGCGCCCTCGAGGTCGCCGAGGACCGCACGCGCGCGCTCGCCGCCCGGACCCGGGACCTGGAGTCGATCACCCGGAACACGCCGGACGCGCTCGCCCGGGTCGACGTCGACGCCCGGCTCCGGTTCGTCAACGCCGCGATGCGCCGCGCCGCGCGGGTGTCGGAGGCCGACCTCGGCTCGCTGGTGGGCGACCTGGCCGACCGGTCCCCGGTGATGCACTCGGTGCGCGCGCTGGTCCACCACATGATCGCGATCTCCGCGGACCCGGGCTGCGACCCCGACACGGACCCGCGGCGGCTGATCAGCATGTCCGCGCAGGTCGAGGGCCACTGGTACGACGTGCGGGCGGTGCCCGAGCGCGCCGCGGACGGCACGGTCGACTCGGTCCTCGTGGTGGCCCGGGACGTCACCCGGTTCCGGGAGGCGCAGGACCGGCTCACCCACGCCGCGACCCACGACCCCCTCACCGGGCTGGCGAACCGGGACGTCGCCCGGGAGCGGGCGGTCGCCGCGCTCGCGACCACCCGCACCGGGACCGCGCTGCTGCTGCTCGACCTGGACCGGTTCAAGCTCGTGAACGACTCGTACGGCCACGTGGTCGGCGACCAGCTGCTCCAGCGGGCCGCGGCCCGGGTCGGCGCCGGCCTGCCGGACCGGGCGGTGGCCGCGCGGCTGGGCGGGGACGAGTTCGTCGTGCTGCTCCCCGACGCGACGCCCGCGGTGGCCGAGGCGGTCGCGCTGCGGCTGGTGGCGGCGTTCGACCAGCCGTTCGAGGTCCGTGGCGAGGAGTTCGCGGTCGGCTGCTCCGTCGGCGTGGTGCACGCCGAGCCGGGCGGGATGGGCTGGGACGAGCTGCTGCGGTGCGCCGACGTGGCGATGTACCGGGCGAAGGCCGCGGGCGGCGGCTGCCACCAGTGGTACGAGGAGCAGGGCGCCGACCACGCGCGGCAGCGGCTGACGATGGCCGCCGACCTGCGCCGGGCGACCGAGGAGGGCGAGCTCTCGCTCGTCTACCAGGGCGAGGTCGACCTGGTCACCGGGCGCGTCGAGGGCGTCGAGGCGCTGATGCGGTGGACCAGCCGCACGCGCGGGCCGGTGTCGCCGGCCGAGTTCATCCCGGTGGCCGAGGAGACCGGGTTGATCGGCGAGCTCGGGGCCTGGGCGCTCGACCAGGCGCTCGCCGAGGTCACCGCGCACAACCGGCGCACCGGCGCCGGCCTGCGCGCCTGGGTGAACGTGTCACCCCGGCAGTTCGCCGGCACCCAGGACCGGGACGACCTCGTCACGCTCGTCGTCCACCTGCTCGCCCGGTACGACGCCCCGGCGAGCTGGCTCGGCATCGAGGTCACCGAGAGCGCCCTCGCCGACGACGCGCGGGCCGTCCCCATGCTGAGCGCGCTGCGCGAGCTCGGGGTGGGCGTCGCGATCGACGACTTCGGCACCGGGTACTCGTCGCTGTCCCGGCTGCACGACTACCCGGTGACGCTGCTGAAGATCGACCAGTCGTTCGTGCAGGAGCTCGGCGGGTCGGGGGCCGCCGGCCCGCGGGCGGCGGGCGTGGTCGAGGCGGTCGTCGCCCTGGGCCGGTCGCTCGGCGCCGACGTCATCGCCGAGGGCGTCGAGGACGAGGCCCGGTACACCGCCCTGCGGGCGCTGGGCTGCGACCTGGCGCAGGGCTACCTGTTCGGCAGACCCTGCGCGTTCGCCGACGCGGTGCGACCGGTCGCGGTGCCGGGGCCGGTGCTGCCGGGGATGGTCGGGGCCAGGCTGCCGGGCCCGCGCTGAGCCGCGGGCTGCTGCAGCAGCATCCACGTCGAGCAGACCGCCGCGAGCAGCGGCACCGCCAGCCCGATGCCGGTGGCCGGCACGACCACGCCCGAGTCGTTGAGCGCGAAGCCGATGCCCAGCGTCGTGGCGAGCGCGACCAGGCCCTTCATCAGCATCGGCGCGTCCGTGCCGATCTGCCGCAGCGGCGCCCCCGCGGACAGCCAGGCGTAGGGCCCGCCGTCGGGTGCGCTCACCGCCGAGCGGGCCGGGCGCCCCACCAGCAGCACGACCAGCAGCAGGCCGCCGATCGCGAGCAGCGTCTGCTCGCTGCCGAACAGGATCCGCAGGTTCGTCTCGCCCTTGCGCAGCAGGACCGTCCACAGGCCGCCGTCGAGCACCGTCTCGACGAACGCACCCAGGTGCGTGCGCTCGTCCGGCGGGCGCAGCCAGTCGACGACCGCGATGCCCACGACCGTGACGGCACCGGCGGCCAGCACCGCGAGGACCCGCCGCCAGTTCAGCCGGATCCCGGCCGTGAGCAGGGCGAGCACGGCGAACCCGGGCACCAGCGCGGGCGGGCCGCCGAAGTCCGCGCCGATCGACGGGCTGCCGTTGATCACCACCGCGACCAGCCCGACCACGGCGACCACCGCGACGGCCGCGCCGCGGCGCCCCGCGCGCAGCAGCGGGTCGGCGAACGCGACGGCCGTGAGGATCATCGCCGTGGCGAACAGCGCGAACGCCGGGTTGCCGAAGCCGTAGAACCGGCCGGCGACCAGCGAGCCGGGGCCCATCATCGAGTCCAGCGCGAGCCGGGCGCCGGTGGCGACGTCGACCGCGAGCACGAGGGCGGTGATGCCGCCCACGGCGCCCATCGGGCCGAGCAGCCGGCCGCGCCACCACGGCGGGACCAGGGTGACGGCGACGATCGCGGCGCAGAACAGCGCCACCGCGCCGGCGAGCGCCCACGCCGGGGTGCCGGCGCGCCACCACGGCAGCAGGTTCGCCAGGAAGGTCGACACCGGCACCGCGGCCACCGCGACGGCGCCGACCCGCAGGCCGTGCAGCACGCGCCGGGGGTGCCCGGCGCCCGGCGGTCGGCGGCGCAGCCGGGAGATCAGCCGGGTCCACCACAGGCGGACGCGGTTGTTCAGCCCGACCACCACCAGGAGGTAGAGCGCGAGGTTGAGGCCCACCCAGAGCACGTAGAACCCGCCGACCAGGGGCGCGGCCGCCTGGGCGTGCCGGTTCTGGTCGATCAGGTAGGCCACCCGCGCGCCGGCGGTCGCGTCGTCCGGGCTGTACCGGATGACCGAGCCCACGAGCGCCCCGCTCGGTGCCCGGTCCCGGATGCCCAGGGCCTGGAGCACGGTCGGCGTGATGTCCGTCGTCTGCAGGAAGCCGTCCTGCCGGGTCGACGACGAGCCGATGAGGCCGCCCTCGTACGTGCCGCCGTCCGGCGTCGGGCCGGCCGCCGCGGCGACCTGGAGGTTCGCGCGCCGGTTCGAGTCCGCCACCGAGAACAGCAGCACGGTGGCGTCGGACCGCGCGTCGGCGACCGCGTCCAGCACCGCCCCGATCCGCGCGTCGATCTCCTGCACCTGCTCGGCCCGGGTCGGCTCGATCACGACGTCGGTGCCGGAGACCGGCGGCTCCTCCTGGGAGTCGCTCGGCACGTCGGTGTCGGCCTCGGAGCGGCCCCGGGTCTGGTAGCCGGGGTCGCGCACCGTGCCGGCGTCGACCACCACGAGCCGCGAGCCGTCGAGGGCGCCCGCCACGGCGTCCTCCAGCCCGCCCGCGTCGGCCGGGTTGCGCACGTGGGTGCCGACCGGCGTGCCGTCCGCGTCCGCCAGCGCGATCGCCGCGCCGGGGCCGATCCCGGTGGCGGGCACGCCGGCCGCGGCCACCGTGTCGCCCAGCAGGCCGAGCCGGGAGTCGTACGAGGACGCGCGCATCGCCTCCTCGTAGTCCGCCCACCCGGGCACCGCGCCGTTCGCCAGCGGGTCGCGCAGCGTCCGGCAGGTGCCGTCGGCCACCGCCAGGTCGGTGGCCCGCCCGCCCGCGGACACCGCCAGCCAGCCCATCGACGGGCAGGTGAACGAGATCGCGCTGCGCACCACGGTGGTCCCCAGCGAGGCCGTCCGGGACAGCTCCCACAGCGCCGGCGTCGTCAGCGAGCCGAGGTCGTCCCAGCGCAGCCCCGCGACGCCGACCAGGACCACGGGCGCGCGGTCGGCGGCGTCGTCGGTGCCGTCCGCCGCGGCGGCCCGCGGGGCGGACGCCCAGCCGAGCGCGACCGTCAGCAGCGCCGCGAGCGTCGCGGCGACCAGGCGGGCCGCGGCGGCGCGGGCGGGCGCGGGGCGTGCAGCCGCGCGCGGCTGAGGCGTGGACAGGGGCACCGGCCCAGCGTACGGGCGCACTACGCTCGGACGCGTCGCCCGAGGGCGCCCCCCGCACCACGACACGGCACGTGCACGCGCGCCGCACAGGGAGCGCACGCGGCGGCCACACGCGCCCGCGCACCCCGCCCCGCGCCCGTCCCAGGAGGTCTCCCGATGCCGCGTCCGCGCTACGCCTACCTCGGCCCCGCGGGCACGTTCACCGAGGTGGCGCTGCGGCAGGTCGTCAGCCCGGAGGAGGCCGAGTACCTCCCGCAGACCGACGTGGTCAGCGCGATCGAGGCCGTGCGGTCCGGTGCCGCGGACCACGCCGTCGTCGCGATCGAGAGCACCATCGAGGGCGGCGTGACGGCCACCCTGGACGCCCTCGCGGTGGGGGACCCGCTGGTGCTCCGGCGCGAGGTGCTGGTGCCGGTCGGCTTCACGCTGGTCGGGCGGCCCGGGGTCGCGCTCGCGGACGTCCGGCGGGTCGCCGCGCACCCGCACGCCTGGGTGCAGTGCCGCCGGTGGCTGGGCACGCACGCGCCCGGCGCCGTGCACCTCCCCGCCACCTCGAACACCGCGCCCGCGGCCCTGCTCGCCGAGGCCGGCGCGGACGCGGAGGCCGTGGGCTTCGACGCGGCCCTGGTCCCGCCCGCCGCCCCGGCGCACTACGGGCTCGAGGGCCAGGTGCTCGCCGAGGGCGTCGCCGACAACCCGAACGCGGTCACCCGGTTCGTCGTGCTCGGCCGGCCCGGCGCGGTCCCCCCGCCCACCGGCGCCGACAAGACCACCCTCGTCGTGCACCTGCCCAGCAACGAGGCCGGCGCGCTGCTCACCATGCTGGAGCAGTTCGCGGCGCGCGGCGTGAACCTGTCCCGGATCGAGTCCCGGCCGATCGGCGACTCGCTCGGCCGGTACTCGTTCTCGATCGACGCGGAGGGGCACATCGCCGAGGAGCGGATGGGCGAGGCGTTCATGGGCCTGCACCGCGTGTGCCCGCACGTCCGCTACCTCGGGTCCTACCCGCGCGCTGACCGGCACCCGGCGGACGTGCACATCGGCACCTCCGACGACGACTTCCGCACCGCGCGCGACTGGCTCCGCTCGGTGCGCGGGGGCGCCTCGGTCTGACCCGGCCGGGGGTGCGGCGGCCTAGGCGTGCCGCACGGCGAGGAGCAGGTGCGTGCCGCCGTCGGTCGCGCCGGGCTCCGCGCACGCGGCGACCTCGTGGTCGAGGAACCGCCGCCAGCGGTCGGGGTCGGCCTCCAGGTCCGCCAGGGTCGCCGGGTCGCCGAGCGACGCCCAGTTGCTGCCGCTGAGCGCGACGAGCTCCCCGCCGGCCGCCGTGGCGAGCCCCGCGAGCTCCGACGACCGGAACATCCGGCACACGTGCGCGGCCCCGGGCAGGTGCCGCAGGTCCCCGGTGCGCAGCACGCGGTCGTTCGCGTCCTCGCCGGCGACCGCGGCGGCGCGGGCCACGCCGGGCAGCGCCGCCCGCCAGGTGCCGAGCGCCGACATGACCGACGCGACGACGGCGCCGCCCGGCGCGGTGACCCGGAGCAGCCCGCGCAGCGCCTCCTCGGCCCGGTCGAACGTGTACGACAGCGGCCCGCCGTACGCCACGACCGCGTCGAACTCCCCGTCGGCGTACCGGCTCGCGTCACCCACGTCGAGCAGCTCGCGGCGCTCCACCGCCGTCTCCGCGGTCGTCCGGCCCACCCGCTCCCGGTTCAGGTCGAGCTGCACCGGCGACAGGTCCGTCACGACCACGGTCGCGCCGAGCGCGGCCAGCGCCAGCGTGAACCGTCCCGGCCCCGCGCCGACCTCGAGGACCCGGTCGCCGGGGTGGACGAACCGCGCGAGGAACCGGCGGTGCACCTCCAGCGAGACCCGTCCCGCGACGTCGGCCTCGAGGCGGGACCACTCCGCGTCGCCGAGGTCGTCGTCGTACGCGCGGGTCGTCGCGCTGTCGTGGGCGGTCACCCGGGCAGTCTGCCGGGTGCGGGGCCGCCGCGGGCGGGTTCCGCGCGGTTCAGGTCGTCGCGACGCGGACGACCAGGGCGCCCGGGTCGACGCGGGCGGAGAGCTCGGTGACCTGGCCGATGACGTCGCCGTCGACCTGCACGTACTCGCCGCCCGGCACGGACACGTGCACCTCGCGGGCCCGGGCGTGGTCGATCCGGCCGATCTTGGCGGGCAGCTGGCTGCGGACGCCCACGCCCTGCAGCACCACCTCGCCGAACAGCTGCGCCCAGCCCGCCACGCCGCCGCGGGTGTCGATCGCCGCGACGTCGAGCCAGCCGTCGTCCAGCACGGCGTCCGGCAGCAGGGTGATCCCCCCGGGGAGCCGGCCGCAGTTGCCGATCAGCAGGCTGCGCACCCGTGCGGGCTCGCCCGGGGCGTCGTCCAGGCGGACGGTCGTCCGCAGCCGCCGGCCGTGCAGGTGCTTGATGCCGGCGACGAAGTAGGCGACCCAGCCGACGCGGGCCTTGAGGTCGTCGTCCGTGTCGGCGACCATCGCCGCGTCGAACCCGACCCCGGCGATCACCAGGAAGATGTGGTCGCGCGGCACGTCCGTGTCCGCGGGCAGGTCGTCGGCGGCCTCCGCGACGTCGTCGTCCACGCCCGACTCGTACCTCAGCACCTTGAGCCAGCCGACGTCGATCGTCCGGTCGGTGCCGTCCAGCGCGATCTGCAGGGCGGCCAGCGGGTCGCCGATCGGGATGTCCAGGTTCCGGGCGAGCAGGTTGCCGGTGCCGACCGGCACCAGCCCCATGGGGACCCCCGTGCCGACCAGGGCCTCGGCCACGGCGCGCACCGTGCCGTCGCCGCCGAGCGCCACCACGATGTCGGCGCCCCGCGCGACCGCGTCCCGGGCCTGGCCGATGCCGGGGTCCTCCAGGGTGGTCTCGAGCCACAGCGGCTCGGGGAGGTACTGCTCGGCGCACGCGCGGCGCACGGTCGCCCGCAGGTCCGGCACGCCCGGCTTCGACGGGTTGGCCACGAACGCCACGAGCGGGCGGTGCGGCTCGGGCTGCGCGGACGTGGTGACGGCGGCGTGGTGGCTCGCCGCGGTCCCGAGGATCTGGCCGGCGCGGCGGGCGTGCCGCTCGGCGGCGGTGGCGCGCCACGCGACCGCGGCGACGACGAGGGCGGTGACGGACAGCGCGGCGGCGACGACGGCCAGCCATCCCTCCCAGGTCATGCGAGGAATCTACGCGCCGGGGACGGCCCGCCGCCTCGGGTTCGCGCGGCCACCTCGCCGAGGGGGTGCGCGACACGTCGAGCGAGCATGCGGCGGATGCTCGCTCGACGTGTCGGTTGCCCACTCGGTGCGGCCGGGCCGCAGCGGGGGCGCGGCGGCGGTCGGTAGGCTCGGTGCGTGATCGATCTCAAGCTGCTGCGCCAGGACCCGGACGTCGTGCGCGCGAGCCAGGTGGCCCGCGGTGACGACCCGGCCCTCGTGGACCAGGTGCTCGACGCGGACGCCCGGCGCCGCGCCGCGCTCACCGACTTCGAGAGCCTCCGTGCGGAGCAGAAGGCGCTCGGCAAGAAGGTCGCGTCCGCGCAGGGCGAGGAGAAGCAGTCCCTCCTGGCGCACGCGAAGCAGCTCGCGGAGCAGGTCAAGGCGCTGCAGGCCGACGCCGACGCGGCGGAGGAGCTCGCCACCGACCTGGCCCGCCGGATCGGCAACGTCGTCGCCGACGGCGTGCCCGCCGGCGGCGAGGACGACTACGTCGTGCTGCGGCACGAGGGCACGCCGCGCGACTTCGCCGACGAGTACGGCGCCGGGTTCGCCGTCCGCGACCACCTGGAGCTCGGGGAGGGCCTGCGGGCGATCGACACCGAGCGCGGCGCCAAGGTGTCCGGCGCGCGGTTCTACTACCTGACCGGCCTCGGGGCCCGGCTGGAGCTGGCCCTGCTCAACGCCGCGGTGGACCTGGCCCTGAAGGCGGGCTTCACGCCGGTCATCACCCCCACGCTGGTCAAGCCCGAGGTCATGGCCGGCACCGGGTTCCTCGGCGCGCACGCGGACGAGATCTACCGCCTCGAGGCCGACGACCTGTACCTGGTCGGCACCTCGGAGGTCGCGCTCGCCGGCTACCACTCGGGCGAGATCCTCGACCTGTCGAACGGCCCGCTGCGCTACGCCGGCTGGTCGGCCTGCTACCGGCGCGAGGCCGGGTCCTACGGCAAGGACACCCGCGGCATCATCCGGGTGCACCAGTTCCACAAGGTCGAGGCGTTCTCCTACACGACCGTCGAGGACGCCGCGGACGAGCACCGCCGCATCCTGGGCTGGGAGGAGGAGATGCTCCGCCTCGTCGAGCTGCCGTACCGGGTGATCGACACCGCGGCGGGCGACCTCGGGTCCAGCGCGGCCCGCAAGTTCGACTGCGAGGCCTGGCTGCCCAGCCAGCAGCGGTTCCTCGAGCTCACCTCGACCTCCAACTGCACGACGTTCCAGGCCCGGCGGCTCGGGGTGCGCGAGCGGACGGCCGACGGCGAGGTGCGACCCGTCGCGACGCTGAACGGCACGCTGGCGACCACCCGGTGGATCGTCGCGATCCTCGAGAACCACCAGCAGGCCGACGGCTCGGTGCGGGTCCCCGAGGGCCTGCGGCCGTACCTCGGCGGCCTCGAGGTGCTGGAGCCGGTCGGGGGCGGGTCGCGATGACGCACCCGCGCACGGCGGCCGGCACCCTCGTCGCCCTCGACGTCGACGGCACCCTGCTGTCCTACGACGGCGCGGTGTCGCCGGCCGTGCGCGAGGCCGTGGCCGCGCTCCGCGACGCGGGCGCCCACGTGGTGCTCGCGACCGGGCGGGGCGTGCGCAGCGCGGTGCCGGTGGCCGTCGACCTCGGGATCGGCACCGGCTGGGTCGTGTGCTCCAACGGCGCCGTGACCGCCCGGCTGGACCCGGACGCCCCCGAGGGCTACGAGGTCACCAGCACGACCACCTTCGACCCGGAGCCCGCGCTGCGCGTGCTCCAGGCGGAGCTGCCCGACGCGCTGTTCGCGGTCGAGGACCTCGGCCACGGCTTCCGGGTGTCCCGGCCGTTCCCGGACCACGAGCTGACGGGCGTGCAGACGGTGCTGCCGTTCGACGAGCTGGTCGCGCAGCCGGCCACCCGCGTCGTGGTGCGGGACCCCGGGAGCACCCCCGAGGAGTTCCGCGAGCTCGTCGAGCGCGTCGGCCTGCGCCAGGTGTCGTACGCGGTCGGGTGGAGCGCGTGGCTGGACCTCACGCCGGGCGGCGTCTCCAAGGCGAGCGCCCTGGAGGAGCTGCGCCGGGACCTGGGCGTCGAGCCGTTCGCGACGGTCGCGGTGGGCGACGGCGGCAACGACGTGGAGATGCTCCGCTGGGCCGCGCGCGGCGTGGCGATGGGGCACGCCCCGGAGTTCGTGCGGCTCGCCGCGGACGAGGTCACGGGCACGGTCGAGGACGACGGCGTCGTCGCGGTGCTGCGGACCGTCGGGCACACCGACAGCTGACGCGCGCGGGCCCGACCGCACCCCTGGCTGCGGGAAAGCGGTAGCGCTCCCACGGCGACCGGTCCCCCGGAAGGGTGGACCGGCGCCCTCGCCGCGGAGCACAATCCCCGCCATGGCGCACGGCATCGTCGACGTGGCCCGGGCTGCCGGGGTGTCCACCGCGACGGTGTCGCGCGCGCTGCGCGGGCTGCCGAACGTCACCGCGGCCACGCGGGAGCGGGTCCGCCGCGCCGCCGACGAGCTCGGCTACGTGCCGTCGCCGTCCGCCTCCTCCCTCGCCTCCGGCCGCACCCGCACGATCGGCCTGATCACGCCGTGGGTGGCGCACTGGTTCTTCGCCAACGTCATCGAGGGGGCCGAGCGGGCGCTGCGGGTCGAGGACTTCGACGCGCTGCTCTACACGTTCGAGGTGTCCCGCGACGTCCGGCGGCTGCGGCTCGACCCGGACGTGCTCCGCCGCCGCGTCGACGGCGTGCTGGTCGTCGGCCTGCCGCTGGAGGCGGAGGAGGTGGCCGCGCTCGACCAGCTCGGCTACCCGCTGGTGTTCGTCGGGGCCGGTGCGCCGGCCCACGTCACGGTGGGGCTGGACGACGCGGACACCGCGCGCCGGGCGGTCGCGCACCTCGCCGACCTGGGGCACACCGTGATCGCCCACCTGTCGGGGGAGCCCGACGACACCCTGCCGTGGTCGCCGGCCGTGCGCCGGGCCGAGGGCTGGCGGGCGGAGCTGGCGGCGCGCGGGCTGGCGTCCGAGGGCCTGGAGGTGCACGGGCACTTCGACGTCCGGGGCGGCCGCGCGTCGATGCACGGGCTGCTCGACCGGCGCCCCGACGTGACCGCGGTGTTCGCGGCGTCGGACGAGATGGCGATGGGCGCCCTGCTCGCGCTGCGGGACCGCGGGCTGCGGGTGCCCCAGGACGTGTCGGTCGTCGGGGTCGACGGGCACGACATGGGGGAGCACCTCGGGCTGACCACGATGATGCAGAACGCCCAGGAGCAGGGGGTCACCGCGGCCTCCATGCTGCTGGAGATGATCACCGGCGCGCCGGTGCCGGAGGAGGTCGTCTTCCCGACGGTCCTGGTCGAACGGGGGTCGACGGCGGCGCCGCGTGATCGAATTGTGACAAGTCGGAACCCGCCAGGTGGTTGTGCGCCGGCCATGTAAACGCTTGCATATAGCCCACGCACCGAGGCGCATCCGCCTCGGCCCGCAACCACGACGAGGTGGAGGCAGACGCATGATGAGGATCCGTCGTCGCGGCGCGAGCGCCGCGGTGGCCGGCGGGCTCGGGCTGGCGCTCGCGCTCACGGCTTGTTCCGGTGGAGACGACTCCGGGGACGAGGGCACGTCCGGCGGCGGCGACACCGGCGCCGCGAACGAGATCGACTGCTCGGCGTACGACGAGTTCGGCGACCTGGACGGCAAGACCGTCTCGGTCTACACGTCGATCGTCGAGCCCGAGCAGCAGACGCAGGAGGACTCCTACGACCCGTTCGAGGAGTGCACCGGCGTCACCGTCGAGTACGAGGGCTCCCGCGAGTTCGAGGCCCAGCTCCTGGTCCGCATCCAGGCCGGCAACGCGCCCGACATCGCCTACCTGCCGCAGCCCGGCCTGCTGAACACGATCGTCACGGACTTCCCGGACGCGATCGTGCCGGCGCCGGACGCGACCGTCGCCAACGTCGACGAGTTCTTCAGCGAGTCCTGGAAGAACTACGGCACGGTCGACGGGACGTTCTACGCGGCCCCGCTCGGCGCGAACGTGAAGTCCTACGTCTGGTACTCGCCGTCGATGTTCGAGGACGCCGGCTACGAGGTCCCGGAGACCTGGGACGACCTGATCGCGCTGTCCGACCAGATCGTCGACGACGGCGGGATGCCGTGGTGCGCGGGCGTCGAGTCCGGTGACGCCACCGGCTGGCCGGGCACCGACTGGATCGAGGACGTGGTGCTGCGCACCGCCGGCCCCGACGTGTACGACCAGTGGTACACGCACGAGATCCCGTTCAACGACCCCCAGATCATCGACGCCTGGGACACGGTCGGGGACATCCTGAAGAACGACAAGTACGTCAACGCCGGCCTGGGTGGCGTCGACTCGATCGCCACCACGCCGTGGACGGACGCGGGCTTCCCGATCCTCGACGGCACCTGCTGGCTGCACCGTGCGGCGAACTTCTACCAGACGCAGTGGCCCGAGGGCACCGAGGTGGCCCCGGACGGCGACGTCTACGCCTTCTACCTGCCGACCAACCAGACCGACATCAAGCCGGTCCTCGGCGGCGGCGAGTTCGTGGCGGCGTTCGACGACCGTCCCGAGGTGCAGGCGTTCCAGACCTACCTGTCGAGCGCGGACTGGGCCAACACCAAGGCCAAGACCACCCCGATGGGCGGCTGGGTCAGCGCGAACAACGGCCTGGACCCGGACAACCTGGCCACCGAGTTCGACCAGCTGTCGGCGGAGATCCTCGCCGACCCGAGCTCCGTGATCCGGTTCGACGCGTCCGACCTGATGCCGGGCGAGGTCGGTGCGGGCACCTTCTGGACCGCGATCGTCAACTGGCTGACGGGCACCTCCACGGAGGAGGCCGCCCAGTCGGTCGAGGACTCCTGGCCGGCCTCCTGACGGCCCGCCCAGCACTCGACTGATCGGTTGACGGCCCGCCCGGCGCGTGGGGGACACCCCGCGCCGGGCGGGCCCGTCCGGCTCGGAGGCCTACATGGACTGGTTGACGAATGCGAGCACGACGGGCGAGAAGTTCGCCCTCATGTTCGTCGCGATCGCGCTGTTCGTGGTCGTGATGGGCGCGATCCTCTTCCTGGTGGACCGCCCCAAGAGGATCCCCCGCTGGGTGGTGGCCGCGGCGTTCGCCGGGCCCGCCCTGCTCCTGCTGGCGTGGGGCCTCGTGCGCCCGGCGCTCCTGACCATCTGGTACTCGTTCTTCGACAAGCGCGGGAACGAGTTCATCGGCGTGGACAACTACACCCGCGTGCTGACCGGCGGGCAGTTCCAGAGCGTCCTGACGAACACGGCGATCTGGGTCATCCTCGTCCCGATCGCGTCGACCCTCATCGGGCTCGTGTACGCCGTCCTCGTGGACCGCACCCGGTTCGAGAAGCTGGCCAAGGCGCTGGTGTTCATCCCGATGGCGATCTCGATGGTCGGTGCGTCGATCATCTGGAAGTTCGTCTACGAGTTCAAGCCGAACCAGCCCGGCGTGAAGCAGACCGGTCTGCTCAACCAGGTGCTGGTCTGGATCGGCCTGGAGCCGCAGCAGTTCCTCATCAACGCGCCGTGGAACACCATGTTCCTCATCGTGGTGATGGTCTGGATCCAGACCGGTTTCGCGATGACGGTCCTGTCCGCCGCCATCAAGGCGATCCCGGACGACATCGTCGAGGCCGCGCGGCTCGACGGCCTGCACGGGATCAAGATGTTCCGGTTCATCACGGTGCCGTCGATCCGGCCCGCCCTGGTGGTCGTCCTCACGACGATCGCCATCGGGACGCTGAAGGTGTTCGACATCGTCCGGACCATGACCGGCGGGCAGTTCGACACCCAGGTGATCGCGAACGAGTTCTACACGCAGGCGTTCCGGCAGAACAACCAGGGGCTGAGCTCGGCGCTCGCGGTCATCCTCTTCATCCTGGTGGTCCCGATCGTCATCTACAACGTGCGGCAGCTGCGCAGGTCGGAGGAGATCCGATGACGACCACCCCGTTGCCCCCGACCGGGGCCGTCCCCCAGGCGCTGGACGACACGGCCGAGGCGGAGGCGCCCGGCCGGCGCCGCCTCACGCGGCTCGAGAAGCGCGCCATCGCGACCAAGGGCAAGCTCTCCTCCCCGTGGGCCTCGTTCCTCGCGATCGTGATCGCGATCCTGTGGACCGTGCCGTCCGTGGGCCTGCTCGTCACGTCGTTCCGCCCCGAGCTCGACATCCGCCGCTCCGGCTGGTGGACCGTGTTCGGCGGGCTGTTCAACGGCGAGGCCGAGTTCACGCTCGACAACTACGACCAGGCGCTCTTCGGCTCCGGGGCGAACCTGGCGACGTACTTCGTCAACTCGTTCGTCATCACGATCCCCGCGGTGATCATCCCGATCACCATCGCCCTGCTCGCGGCGTACGCGTTCGCGTGGATCGACTTCAAGGGCCGGAACCTGCTGTTCGTGGCCGTGTTCGCGCTGCAGATCGTCCCGCTCCAGGTCGCCCTGGTGCCGCTGCTGCGGGACTACGTGAACGTCGGGCTGAACGGCACCTTCTGGACGGTCTGGCTCTCCCACTCGATCTTCGGGCTGCCGCTGGCGATCTTCCTGCTGCACAACTTCATGAAGGACATCCCGGCGTCCCTGGTGGAGGCGGCCCGCGTCGACGGCGCGGGGCACGTGAAGATCTTCTTCCAGGTGCTGCTGCCGCTGCTGGTGCCGGCCATCGCGGCGTTCGGCATCTTCCAGTTCCTGTGGGTGTGGAACGACCTGCTGGTCGGCCTCACCTTCGCGAACACCGGCTCGCGGCCGCTGACCGTGGCGGTCGCCGAGATGGCGGGGAGCCGCGGCGGTGACTGGCACGTGCTGACCGCGGGCGCGTTCATCTCCATGGTGGTGCCGCTGATCGTGTTCATCTCGCTGCAGCGGTACTTCGTGCGCGGCCTCCTGGCGGGCTCCGTCAAGGGCTGACCCCCGGCGCGACCCTGTGGGTGGAGCGTTCTGCCCGACACGCACCGGCGTGTCCGGCAGAACGCTCCACCGTCGTCCGGGCCCGTAGAGTGCGGGACCGATGAGCGGACGACCGGGTGGCGTGCTGGGGCGGGTGCCCGCGCCGGCGCTGTTCGCGGTCTCCGGGCTCGCGCAGTACGGCGGCGCCGCGCTCGCCGTGGGGCTGTTTGCCGTCGTCCCCGCGCCGACGGTCGCCTGGCTGCGGATCGCCGTCGCCGCGCTGGTCCTCCTCGCCTGGCGCCGGCCGTGGCGCGCGCGGTGGACCCGGGCCGACCTGGGCGCGGCCGCGCTGTTCGGCGTGGTGCTCGCCGCCATGAACGTGTCGTTCTACGTCGCGATCGACGTGCTGCCGCTCGGCACCGCCGTGGCGATCGAGTTCCTCGGCCCCGTCGCCGTCGCCGCGGTCACCGGGCGGACCTGGCGCGAGCGGCTCGGCATCGTCGTCGCCGCGGCCGGCGTCGTGGCGCTCGCGGGCGTGGAGCTGAGCACCGGCGGCGAGGACTCGGTGCGCGGGCTCGTCGCCATCGGGATCGCGGCGGCCTGCTGGGCGGGGTACATCCTGCTCGGGCGGCGCGTGGCGCAGGGCGCGCGCCGGCCGGCGGCCGCCCCGCACGGCGACGCGCGACCCGCCCCCGACGGCATCACCTCGCTCGCGGTCGGCATGACGGCGGGCGCCCTGGTCGGCGCCCCGTTCCTCGCCGGCGCGGCGGCACCGGTGCTCACGGACGCCGGGCTCGCGCTGGCGGTCGTCGGCATCGCCGTGCTGTCCTCGGTGGTGCCGTACGCGATCGAGCAGGTGGTGCTCCGGCGGGTCACCGCGGCGACGTTCGCCGTGCTGCTCGCGATGCTGCCCGCGACCGCGGCCGTGGTGGGCGCCGTGGCGCTGCGGCAGTGGCCGCACGGCTGGGAGGTCGTCGGCCTGCTGTGTGTGTCGGTCGCGATCGTGCTGACGGCGACCCGCCGCGCGCCGGGCGCCGACGACCGCGCCGCGCCGGCGTAAAGCGCCCGCGCCGCGCCACCCCACCCCTCCCCGCGCCCAAGCGTCCGCCGAGGTTGCACCAGCTGCGGGGTTCCGGGCGTCTGAACCCCGCATCGAGTGCACTCTCGGCGACCGCTCGGCGTTGCGGAGCGGGGGGAGGGGGGAGGGGGGAAGGGGGAAGAGAGGGGTGGTTGGGCTAGAGGTACTGGCCGGGGGTCTGGTCCGGGGTGGGGTGGCCCGGGACGCCGCCCGGGCCCGCGGGGCCGCCCGGGCCGTGGCCGCCGGGGAGGGCGCGCCGCATCTGGGTGAGCTGCGCCTGCGCGGCCATCTGCTGCGCCACCAGCGCGGTCTGGATGCCGTGGAACAGGCCCTCGAGCCAGCCGACCAGCTGCGCCTGGGCGATCCGCAGCTCGGCGTCGCTCGGCGTCTGCTCGTCCGCGAAGGGCAGGGTGATCCGGTGCAGCTCCTCGATGAGCTCGGGCGACAGCCCGTCCTCGAGCTCGTGCAGGGAGCGCTCGTGCACCTCGGCGAGCCGCGCGCGGGCCGCCTCGTCGAGCGGGGCGCTGCGCACCTCGTCGAGCAGCTGCTTGATCATCGTGCCGATCCGCATGACCTTGGCGGGCTGGCCGACGGAGGCGGCGGCCTCCTCGGCCGCGTCCGCCTGCGCCGCGTCGGCGTCGGCCGGTGCGGCGGGGTCGCCGGAGCCGCCGCCGAGCACGACGACGCGGGGGCGCTGGGGGCCGGTGCTGGAGTCGCTCATGCGCGCCATCCTCTCGCGCGCGGGCCCGGACGGCACCCCTGCGGGCCCGGCCCCGTCACGGGACCAGCAGGACCTTGCCGAACACCTCGCCCGAGTCGAGCAGCCGGTGCGCGTCCCCGGCCCGGCCCAGCGGGAGCCGCGCGTGCACCACGGGCCGCAGCCGCCCGTCGGTGAGCATCGGCCAGGCGTGCTCGAGGACGTCGGCCACGATCTGCTCCTTCTCCGCGAGCGGCCGGGGGCGCAGGGTCGTCCCGATGACGCTGCCCCGCCGGGCCATGAGCAGGCCGAGGTCGATCTCCCCCCGCGCCCCGCGCTGGGTGCCGATCACCACGAGCCGCCCCCCGGTGGCGAGCGCCGCCAGGTTGGCCGCGAGCCCGCCGGCACCGAGCACGTCGAGGACGACGTCGGCGCCGTGCCCGCCGGTCGCCGCCCGCACGGCCTCGGCGACGTCCTGGACGCGGTGGTCGACGACCGTGCGGGCGCCGAGCGCGCGGCACCGCTCGGCGCGCTCCGCCCCGCCCGCGGTCGCCACGACGTGCGCGCCGAGCGCCGCGCCGAGCTGGACCGCGACCGACCCGACCCCGCCGGACCCGCCCTGGACGAGCAGCACCTCGCCGGGCGCGAGCCGCCCTGCGTCCACGACGTTCGTCCACGAGGTGAGCAGCGCCTCGGGCAGCCCGGCGGCGTCCACCAGGTCGATCTCGTCCGGCACCGGCAGGAGCAGCCCGGCGGGCACGACGGCCAGCGTGGCGTAGCCGCCGCCGGGCAGCAGCGCGGCGACCCGGGCGCCGAGCGGCCACGCCGTGGCGTCCACCCCGGGGCCGTGACCTGCGACGACGCCGGACACCTCGAGGCCCGGCCACGCGGGGGCGCCCGGCGGCGGCGGGTACTTCCCCTCGCGCTGGAGGAGGTCCGCGCGGTTGACGCCGGCGGCCGCGACCCGCACCAGCACCTCGCCGGGGCCGGGCTCCGGGTCCGGCCGCGCGACCAGCTCCAGCTCGTCGGGTCCGCCCGGGCTCTTGACCTGCACCACGTCCACCGTGCGAGCCTACGCACCGTGTCTCCGCAGGACACGGGGGGATGAATCCAGCGGATCCGCTCATGTCGGGGCCCGGGCGCGCCGATGTGGTTCGAACGGGGGCCCTCGGCGGGTGCCTTGCACCTGGCCGCGCCCGCGTGACCAGGTGGGACGCGAGGATCGGGAGGCAGGTCGACATGCTGCGCAGGCTCGGCATCCGCACCAAGGTGCTGGCGGTCCTCGCGCTGCCCGTGCTCGTCCTGCTGCTGACCGCGGCCTTCATCACGTCCCAGTCCGTCGGCGAGGCCCGCACCGCCGGCACCGTGCGCGACGTCGTGACCACCATGCCGCTCTACGCGCGCGCCGCCGAGGCGCTGCAGCAGGAGCGGACGCTGTCCGTGCAGCAGGCCACCGACGCGGCCCTCGGCGGGAACCTGAGCGCCGCCCGGTCCGCGACGGACGACGCGGTGGCCGCGCTCGGCACGGCGCTGCGCCAGATCGACCTGTCGACCCTGGACTCCCGCGTCGCCGAGTCCGTGCAGCGGGCCAGCGACCAGCACACGCGCATCGTGGAGATCCGCGACCGCGTCGACGCCGGCTCGATCCCCGGCACGCTCGTCGACAGCAACTACACCGACATCGTGTCCGCCGACAACGACGTGCCCGTCGTCGCCGCCGAGACGCTGACCGAGCGGTCGCTGGCGAGCCGCATGTCCGCCTACGGCGCCATCGCCGACACGATCGAGCAGGTCCTGCGCGCCCAGCCGCTCGCGTCGAGCGTGCTGGCGGACGACGGCTCCGACTCCTCCGACGTGCGGGAGCTCGCCGCCCTGTTCGCCGTGCAGGACCAGGCGCGCTCCGGCGCCCGGGAGCGCACCAACAGCCTGCGGCTGCCCGGGGTGCAGCTGAGCTCCCGCGACGCCGACCTCACCGCCATGCAGCTGTCGATGGTGTCGGGCAACGCGCTCACCGTCTCCGCGCTGGACCCCACGCGGTGGAACAGCCTGGTCAACGCGGAGCTCGCGTCGCTGCGCCCCGTCGGCACCGACCTGCTGGAGTCCGCGGCCGACCGCGCCGACGTGGTCGCCGACCAGGCGCGGGACCGCGCGCTCCTCACCGGTGGCATCGCCGCCGCGGCCGCCGCGCTGTCCATCGTGATCGCCCTCATCGTCGCCCGCGGGATCGTCGTCCCGATGCGCCGCCTGACGGCCGCCGCCGGCGCGGTCCGCGAGGAGCTGCCCCGCCTGGTCGAGCAGGTGGCCGTCCCGGGCCAGACCCCCGACCTCACGCTGGCGAACATCCCGGTCGAGTCGCAGGACGAGGTCGGCCGGCTGGCGCAGGCGTTCAACGACGTCAACTCGACCACGATCCAGGTCGCGCGGGAGCAGGCCGCCCTCCGCGGCTCGATCGCCGAGATGTTCGTCAACGTCGCCCGCCGCGACCAGGTGCTGCTCGGCCGCCAGCTGTCGTTCATCGACACGCTCGAGCGCTCCGAGGAGGACCCGGCGGTCCTCGCGAACCTGTTCCGCCTCGACCACCTCGCGACCCGGATGCGCCGCAACGCGGAGTCGCTGCTCGTGCTCGCCGGCATCGACTCCGGCCGCCGCCTGCGCGAGGCGATGCCGCTGTCGGACGTGGTCCGCACCGCCTCGTCCGAGATCGAGCAGTACGACCGGGTCCAGCTCGAGCTCGACGCCGACCCGCTCATGCACGGCTTCAACGCGCTGGGCGCCGCGCACCTCCTCGCGGAGCTGCTGGAGAACGCGACGCTGTTCTCCGAGCCCGGTACCCCCGTCGTGGTGCAGACCGGCGTCGACGGCGACCAGGTGGTCGTGCGGATCGTCGACCAGGGCCTGGGCATGTCGCCCGACGAGATCGCGGCGGCGAACGCCACCATCGCGTCCACGTCGCCCACCGAGGCCCTCGGTGCCCAGCGCCTCGGCCTGTTCGTGGTGGCGCGGCTGTCCCAGCGGCTCGGTGCCACCGTCGTCCTGGAGCGCGCCTCCGGCGAGCTCTCCGGGACGGCCGCGATCGTGCGGTTCCCCGTCGCCCTGTTCACCGCGAACGACCCCGCCCTCGCCGGCTCCGGCGGCGCCGCGCGCGGGACCGCCCCCACGACGGGGTCGCAGCCGACGGTCGAGGCCCCCGCCGCCGTCCCGGTCGACCTCGCGGCGCTGACCGACGGCGCCACCTCCACCGGCCTGCCGCGCCGCCGCACGGCCGGCGAGGGCACCCCGGACGCCGCCCCCGTGGCCGCGCCCGCGGCGCGCTCCGACCTGCCGACCGAGCAGGACGTGGTCCTGCCCGCGCCCGCCGAGGCCACGCTCGCGCCGGAGATCGCCGCCGAGGCCGGCGGCTGGACCCCGCTCGTCGCTCCGGCGCCCGACGCGCCCGCCGCCCTGCCGTCCCGCGGCGCGCTGCCGTCCCGCGGCGCGCTGCCGTCCCGC
>NZ_SZYE01000058.1 GCF_005239125.1 Cellulomonas hominis
CCGCCGCCGCCCGCCGCGTCACCGCGCGCCCCGGCGGCGCCGCGGTCAGCCGAGCAGGAGCGCATCGTCGTGCCGGTCGCGTGCGGAGGGCCGGCGTTCGCCGGCGGCCCGGCGCGCCCGCCGGTCGTCGAGCAGGGACAGCACCTCGAGCGCCGCCAGCGCCGCGAGCGGCGGCACGAGCATCACGGCGCGGCCCTGCGCGGACCCGGCCCAGTCGAGCACCCAGCCCCAGCGCGGGTAGACGTCGAGGATGATGCCGCGCACCTGGCTCAGCGGGGTGGCGTTCGGGTCGGGCCGGGTGTTGGCGTCGCCCTTGGTGTAGATGTACGGCCGGGTCAGCGCCTCGCCGGTCTCGGGGTCGTAGGCCTGCACCATGCGGCCGGTCGCCTCGTCCTGCTGGAGGACGGGCAGGTTGCGCAGCGCGACGATCCGGTGGGTCACCAGCTGGTCGCCGCCGGCCGGCCAGAACGTGGCGACCTGCCCGACGCGCAGCTGCGACGGGTCGTCGATCCGGCGCATGACGACGGCGTCGCCCGCGTCGAACGAGCCCTGCTCGGGGCCGGACATGGACCCGGACGTGACGATGAGCAGCCGCTGCCCGTTGGCCTGGAACCACAGCGGGACCGCGAGCGAGGTGGCGTAGCCGAGCCCGCACACGACGATGACCGTCCACAGCGCCGTGCGCAGCGCGCGGCGGCCGCGGGACTGCGGGGTGGCGTGCCGGGGCCGCTCCGGGTGGGGTGCCCGGCGCTCGACCGCGGGGGCCGGCCTCCTGGTCATCTGCGTCTCAGCGCCTCCGACGGGCTCAGCGGTGCGGGTCGGTGGGGTCCTGCTCGGCCGCGAACGTCAGCTGCAGGTCGGCGCTGGCGTTCTGGTACTCGTTGCCGATGGTGTCCGGGACCGACACGCGGACGCACAGGTCCTCGGCGGCGGCGGAGATCAGCGACCGGCCGATCGGGACGATCTCGGTGGCGGTGCCCGCGAGCCCGGCTCCGGACGTCCCGATCGGGGTGGCGCCGTCGACGCCCGCGGCGGTGCACTGCGCGGCGGGGAGGGCGTACACGTCGAGGGACAGGGTCCCGGCGAGGTTCTTGGCGTCGCTGGTGGCGGCGTACTGCACGCCGTACACGAGGGCGAGCGAGCCGGCGTTGGTCACGGTGACCGGGCTGTAGATCTCGTCGCCGGGTGCGAGGTTCCCGGGCGGCAGCGTGAAGGCGGCGTCCTCGCCGGCCTCGACGTCGACCGAGCCCGTGATGATCCCGGAGCGGCCGGTGTCGTCGTTGTCCGTGAAGATCGCGGACGTGACCAGCGAGGTCATGCCGAGGGCGGCCATGCCGAGGATCCCGGCGGTCGCGACCAGGCGGCGGCGCCGTGCCGGGTCCCGCCGCGGCGGCGGGGGCGTGATCATCTCGCGGAGCAGCTCGTCCATCCGGGTGGTCATCCTCACGGGTGATCGGAACGGGTGTTACCAGGGCCTATCGGACGAATGGTCGCGCACCTTGAGGCGATCTGCCCGATTCGCGAGTGAAGTCATGTGACGGCGTGTCGCGAGGCGGGGTCACGCGGCAGGTCCTCGGGCCGCAGCCGGTCCGGCGGGACGGCGGGGGAGTACAGGTAGCCCTGCGCCTGGTCGACGGTCAGCCGGCGGAGCGACTCGGCGGTGGTGGCGTCCTCCACGCCCTCCGCGACGACCTGGAGGCCGAACGAGTGGGCGAGGTCGACCATCGCCTTGACGATGACCTCCGACCCCCCGCGGCCGGTGGCGGCGAGGTCGGAGACGAACAGCCGGTCGATCTTGAGGCCGTGCACCGGCAGGTCGCGGAGCTGGGAGATCGAGGTGTTGCCGATCCCGAAGTCGTCGATCGACACGCGGACGCCGGCGTCGCCGAGCCGGTGCAGGACCGGCACGACCCGGGACGGGTCGCTGACCAGGGCGGTCTCGGTGATCTCGACCTCGAGCAGCTCCGCCGGGACGTCGTGCCGGGCCAGCAGGTCCTCGATGACCTCGACGACGGCGTGCGAGGTGACGTCGTGCGCGGACAGGTTGACCGCGACCGGCACGGGGTCGCCCTGGGTCTGCCAGGCGGCGAGCTGCGCGACCGACACCCGCAGGGCGTACCGGGTGAGGTCGTGGATGAGCCCGGACTGCTCGGCGAGCGGCACGAACAGGTCGGGCGGCAGCATGCCGCGGGTGGGGTGCCGCCACCGCATGAGCGCCTCGAGGCCGACGGTCCGGCCGGTGCGCAGGTCGATCTTCGGCTGGTAGTGCAGCTCGAGCTCGTCGTCGACGCCGAGCGCGCGGTGCAGGTCGCCGAGCAGCACGAGCCGGGCGGGGGAGGAGTCGTCCTCCTCCGGGGAGTACACCGAGACGCCGAGCCGGTGCGTCTTGGCGGTGTACATGGCGACGTCCGCCATCCGCATCAGCGACGACGCGTCGTCGGCGTGGTCGGGGAGGCAGGCGACCCCGATCGACGTGTCGACGTGCAGAGCGAGGTCGCCGAGCATGAACGGCGGCACGAACAGCTGCCGCACCCGGCGCGCCGCGGCGTCGGCGTCGGCGACCGAGCGCACGTCCGTGAGCACGATGGCGAACTCGTCGCCGCCCAGCCGCGCGACCATGTCGTCCTCGCGGAGCGCGCCGCGCAGCCGCTGGGCGACCTGCTCCAGCAGCTCGTCGCCGCGGTCGTGGCCGAGGGAGTCGTTGATGTCCTTGAACCGGTCGACGTCGAGCAGCGCGAGGCCCACCGTCGTCCCGGTCGCCTCGGAGTCGCCGATGGCCCGCTCGAGCTTGTCGGCGAGCATCCGGCGGTTCGGCAGGCCGGTGAGCGAGTCCAGCAGCGCGAGGCGGGCGTTCTCCAGGGCGGACGACTGCAGGCGGCGGGACGCGTTCCACACCGTCCGGAACAGCAGCAGCCAGAGCAGGACCAGGCCGCCGACGACCACGAGGGTCACGGTGCGGGTCGCGCTGGCGACGGCGTCGGTGGTCCCCTGGTAGTCGAGCATGACCTCGGCGGCGCCGACCACGACGCCGTCGTGGAGCACCGGGACGTACACGTCGAGCAGCGTCGACTCCGAGCCGCCGAACTCCTCGCCGCGGACCTCGGTCACGACCCGGGCGTCGGGCTCGCGCTGCCGCACCGCGTTGTCGAGCCGCTCGCCGTCGGGGAACCCGGTGGCGTCGGCCTGCGAGTCGTAGAGCAGCGTCGAGTCGACGGTCCACAGCCGCAGCCGGCGCAGCTCGCGGAAGCCGGCGACCTGCTCCGAGACGGCGGCCGTCTGCTCGGGCGCCAGGACGCCGATCGTGAACGCCTCCTCCGGCACCGAGGCGGAGGCGTACGACTCGATGCTGCGGGCCAGCGCGATGCCGTCCCGCTGCGCCTGGTCCCGCATGACGTTGCCGGTGACCCAGACGAGCGCCACGCCGAGCGCGAGCATGGCGACGACACTGACGACGGCGAAGTACCGGGTCAGGGGCCAGCGCCGGGTCGGGGTGGGCAGCTCAGCCTCGTCTGCTCGGAGGGCACGGCCGGCGCGGGTCCGCACCGGTCTACGGGGCCGAGGGTAGGGGCCGCTGCCGGAAATGGCGAGAAAATCCGCGTTGCGGGCGTTTCTCCTGGTTTGCCCGGCGCGTCCGTCGATCGGGTGAGAACCCGGCCGACACGGCCGGCCACCCGTTCGGGTCACGTCCCGGCGCCCGGCCGCGGGGTAACGTCCACCCCGCCCTCGCCCTGCCCCCACCTCCCCGGACGGACCTGCCTGGATGCACGAGCTCGCGCTCTGCTCGGTCGAGCACGACGGCCACGCCGTCCTCAGCGGCTACGTCCGCACGTTCGAGGACGGCGTGCTCTGGGCGGGCTTCGAGGGCATCGTGCGCGGGGTGTCCGAGGGCGACGTCTACCTGCTCCGGGTGCTCGACGACGCGCGCGGCGAGTGCGTCTACCAGGGCGAGGTCGCCCGGATCACGGCGGACACCGTGGCGTTCGTCGGGGTCGAGCTGCTGTCGACGCTGCAGAAGCGGGCGGTCGCCCGGGTGGCGGTGCACGTCGAGGTGCAGGGGCTCGCGCGGCTCGCCGCGGCGCCGGACGAGCACGGTCACGGCGGTGCGCCGGACGCCCCGGCGGAGGCCGCCGCCGAGGACGCCCCGGTCGACCGCGAGGCCGACGAGATCCCGTTCGTGTTCACCGTCCTCGACGTCTCGGCGCACGGGATGCGTATGATGAGTCAGACCGAGCTGCCTGTCGGCAGCGAGGTGAGGTTCGTCTTCCCCGAGCTGTCCGCCGCGTTCTGGCTGCAGGCGGTCGTCGTCCGTGCCCAGCCATCGCGCTCCGGGACGCACTACGGCTGCCGGTTCGTGGAGACCTCCACCCGGGAGACGGACGAGCTGTTCTCCTACGTCCTGCGCACGCAGGGCGCCCAGCGCCGCCAGCAGAAGCTCGCCTGACCGAGCCGCCGGCGCCGGTCGCCGCCCCGCGCGCAGTGGCCGCGGACCCCCGACCACCGCCGGAAAGGCGCCCCTTCATGCCTCGTTTCACCGACCTCGGTGTGCCCGCCGCTCTCGCGCAGTCCCTCGCGCAGCGCGGGATCACCGACCCGTTCCCCATCCAGACCGCCACGCTGCCCGACACGCTCGCCGGGCGCGACGTGCTCGGCCGCGGCCGCACCGGCTCCGGCAAGACCATCGCGTTCGCGCTGCCGGTCGTCGCCCGCCTCGCGGACTCGAAGTCCCAGCGCGCCAAGGCCCGCCCGCGCGCGCTGATCCTCGCCCCGACCCGCGAGCTCGCCACCCAGATCCACGCCACGGTCGAGCCGCTCGCGGCCACGGCCCGCCTGTCGTCGACCACCGTGTTCGGCGGCGTCGCGCAGAGCCGCCAGGTCAGCGCGCTGAACGGCGGCATCGACATCCTCGTCGCCTGCCCCGGCCGGCTCGAGGACCTCATCAAGCAGGGCCTGTGCTCGCTGGAGTCGGTGGAGATCACCGTGCTCGACGAGGCGGACCACATGGCCGACCTCGGCTTCCTGCCGGTCGTGAAGCGGCTGCTCGACAAGACCCCGCGCGGCGGTCAGCGGCTGCTGTTCTCGGCGACGCTCGACAACGGGGTCGACACCCTGGTCAAGCGGTACCTGGACAAGCCGACGACGCACTCGGTCGACCCCGAGGTCGCGCCGGTGTCGACCATGACGCACCACGTGCTCGCGGTCGCGGACGCCGACGCGAAGAAGGAGGTCGTCCGCGAGCTCGCCTCCGGCACCGGCCGCCGCGTCCTGTTCACGCGCACCAAGCACCAGGCCAAGAAGCTCGCGAAGCAGCTCACCCAGGACGGCGTCCCCGCGGTCGACCTGCAGGGCAACCTCGGCCAGGGCGCGCGCGAGCGGAACCTCGCGGCGTTCACCTCCGGCGAGGTGAAGGTGCTCGTGGCGACCGACATCGCCGCGCGCGGCATCCACGTCGACGACGTCGAGCTGGTCGTGCACGTGGACCCGCCGGCCGAGCACAAGGCGTACCTGCACCGCTCCGGGCGCACCGCACGCGCCGGCTCCGGCGGCGACGTCGTCACCGTGATGCTCCCCGAGCAGGCCGGCGACGTCCGCGACCTCACCCGCAAGGCCAAGATCACCGCGACCCCGCAGCGCGTCGCGCCGGGCCCGGAAGGCGTCGTCGCGCTCGACGGCGAGCCACAGCGGCCCGGCCCCGGCCGTGACCCGGCGCCGGGGGGCGAACCGGCGCACCGCCGCGAGCGACGCCGGCACCGCGGCCGGGTCCAACGCGCCGAGCACCTCCGCGGCGAGCGGCAGGACCGCCGCCCGCACGGCGTCGGGGACGGCGTCGGGGGCGGGCGCGGACATGCGCGTCACCCTACGGGTCCCCAGGTGGGGGCGGGGTCGCGGCGGGCGTGTCGGAGGGCGCGGCTAGCGTGCGGCGCATGGTCCACCGGTCCCCCGTCCCGCCCCGCCCCGACCTCGCGGCGCCGCAGACCGGCCGGCCCGTGCAGGTCACGCTCGACGACATCGGCACCCCGCTGCACGACGTCACGTTCGTCGTGGTCGACCTGGAGACCACCGGCGCCGCCCCCGGGGCGTCCGCCATCACCGAGGTCGGCGCGGTCAAGGTCCGGGGCGGCGAGGTGCTGGGCGAGTTCCAGACGCTGGTCGACCCCGGCGGCCCCGTGCCCGCCCAGATCCAGGTGCTCACCGGCATCACCACCGCGATGGTGATCGGGGCCCCGCGGATCGCCGAGGTGCTGCCGTCGTTCCTCGAGTTCGCCCGGGGCTCCGTCCTGGTCGCGCACAACGCCCCGTTCGACGTCGGCTTCCTCAAGGCCGCGGCGGCCGAGACCGGGCACGCCTGGCCGGGCTTCGCCGTCGTCGACACCGTCCGGCTCGCGCGCCGGGTCGTCACCCGGGACGAGGCGCCCAACCACAAGCTCAGCACCCTGGCCGGGCTGTTCCACGCGACGACGACGCCCGAGCACCGCGCGCTGGCCGACGCCCGCGCCACCGTCGACGTGCTGCACGCGCTGCTCGGCCGGCTCGCCCCCCTGGGCATCACGCACCTGGAGGACCTGGCGACGGCCGCCGACGCCGTGCCGGCCGACGTGCGGCGCAAGCGCACCCTCGCCGACGGGCTGCCCGACCTCCCCGGGGTCTACCTGTTCCGCGGGCCGAAGGACGAGGTGCTGTACGTCGGCACGTCGACCTCGCTGCGCAAGCGCGTCCGGTCCTACTTCACCGCGGCGGAGAAGCGGTCCCGGATGCGGGAGATGGTCCGCGTCGCGCAGGCCGTCACCCCGGTCGTGTGCGCGACCCGGCTCGAGGCGCAGGTCCGCGAGCTCCGGCTGATCGCCGAGCACGACCCCCGGTACAACCGGAGGTCGCGCTCCCCCGAGCGGATGCCGTGGGTCCGCCTCACCGCCGAGGCGTTCCCGCGGCTGTCCGTCGTGCGCGAGGTCCGCGACGACGCGACGCACATCGGGCCGTTCGCCTCCCGCGCCGCGGCGCAGTCCGCCGTGGAGGCGCTGCACGACGCGTTCGCGATCCGGCGGTGCACCGCGCGGCTGCCGCTGGTCCCGGCGCCCGGCGCCAGCGCGTGCCACCTCGCCGAGATCGGCCGCTGCCCCGCCCCGTGCGTCCGGCCGGAGGCCGCCGCGGAGTACGCGCAGACCGTCGCCGGCGTGCGCGACGCCATGCTCGCCGACCCCGCGGTGGTCGTCGGCGCGCACACCGCCCGGATCGACGCCCTCGTGGGCCAGGAGCGCTTCGAGGAGGCCGTGACCGTGCGCGACCGGCTCGCCGCGTTCCTCCGCGGCTCGGCGCGGTCCCAGCGCCTCGCGCCGCTCGCGGCGTGCGCGGAGCTGGTCGCAGCCCGGCGCACCGACGCCGGCGGGTGGGAGGTCGTGCTCGTCCGGCACGGCCGGCTCGCCGGGACCGCCCTCGTCCCGCGCGGCGACGACCCGATGCCCGCCGTGGAGTCGCTGCGCGTCACCGGCGAGCACGTGCCCGCGCCCGTCGCGCCCGCACCCGCCGGGCACCCCGAGGAGGCCGATCTCGTGCTGGCCTGGCTCGGGCGGCCCGGGGTGCGGATCGTCAGCGTGAGCGAGCCGTGGGCGTACCCGGTGCGGTCCGCGCAGGCGCGCACCGACCCCGCCGACGCCGTCGCGGCCGGGCGCGAGTCCGCCGCGGCGGCCGTGGACGCGGCCCTCGGGGCGGTGGACGACGCTGGTGAGGCCGGGGTCGACGCGGGCGTCGCCGCGGGCGCGGACGTGGCCGGCGGCGCCGGTGCGGGTGCCCAGGCTGGGGCTGACGCCCGTGCCGGTGCAGGGGCCGGTGCGGCGGGCCGGGGCGCGGCCGGACGGGGTGCGACCGCGGAGGCGCGCGCGGAGCGGGACGCCCGGTTCACGGTCGAGGCGGCGGAGGCCGGGGCGGGGTTCGGGCTCGGCGGGGCGTCGGGGCTCGGCGGGCCGTCGGGGCTCGGCGGTGCGTCGGGGCTCGGCGGCGCGTCGGGGCTGAGCGGGGCAGCACGCCTCGCGGACGTGCCCGGGCTGCGCCGCGCGCCGGACCTGCGGGTCCCCGGCCCGGCACCCGACGCGACGCACGGGTCCGAGGACCCCGCCGCGGGGGCCGCCGGCGCGGCATGATGGCCCCATGCTGACCGCCATCGTGCACATCGACACCGAGGCCGACCGGATCCCCGAGGCCGCCGCCGCGATCGCCAACATCCCGGGCGTGAGCGAGGTCTACTCCGTCACCGGCGGCGTCGACCTGATCGCCATGGTCCGGGTCCGCGAGCACGAGGAGCTCGCCGACATCATCGCCGACCGGGTCAGCAAGGTGGACGGCGTCGTCCGCACCCAGACGTTCATCGCGTTCCGGACGTACTCGCAGCACGACCTCGAGCAGGCCTTCGCCCTCGGCATCGAGGACTGACCGACCCACCGGCCCGCAAGCCCCCGGCCACCCGGCCCCCAGGCGGCCCCGGCCAGCGCGCGCCCGGCCGGGAGCGACCTGCGCCGCGTCCCCCCGCGTCGAGGGGGTACCCGACGCGTCGAGCGAGTAGTCGCCGACTACTCGCTCGACGTGTCGGCTGCTCGCTCGTCGGATCGCCCTGAGCGGGGTGCACCGGGCACGCCGGTCCCTCGCGCTGGAGCCCTTCGGCCGCCGAGTGCGCAGTCGACACGCCGAGTGTGCATCCGGCGGATGCACACTCGACGTGTCGGCTACCCCGTCGGTGCGCGCAGCAGGCAGCGCGCGGCGCCGCGCGTCAGGCCGAGGCCGCGCGCCAGCGCTCCAGCACGTCCGCCGCGGCGCCCGAGTCGACCGCCCGGGCCGCGTGGTCCAGCCCGGCACGCAGCCGCGCGACCAGGTCGCCGCCGTCCGCGCCGGTCCCGGGCAGGCTGCCGTCGGCCACCAGGGCCGCGGCGGCGTTGAGCAGCACCGTCTCCCGGGACGCCACCGCCTCCCCCGCGAGGACGGCGCGCGCGACACCGGCGTTGAACGCGGCGTCCGCGCCCCGGAGGTCGGCGACGGTGACGGGGGTGAGTCCCAGGTCGGCGACGGGGTCGAGCGCGTGCTCGGCGACGGCGCCGCCCGTCACGTGCCACACCCGCGACGTGCCGGTGGGGGCGAGCTCGTCCAGGCCGTCGTCGCCGCGGAACACCAGCGCCTCGGTGCCGCGCCGCGCGAGCACGCCCGCGACCAGCCCCGCCATCCGGGGGTCCGCCACGCCGATGGCCGCGGCGGCCGGCTGCGCCGGGTTGGTCAGGGGCCCGAGGAAGTTGAACACCGTCTTGATGCCGAGGTCCCGGCGGGCGACGGCAACGTGCCGCATCGCGGGGTGGAAGGTCAGGGCGAAGCAGAAGGTGATGCCGACCTCGGACGCGAGCTGCGCGACGCGCTCGGGGGTCTGGTCGAGCCGGATGCCGAGGGCCTCGAGCACGTCGGCCGACCCGGAGGACGACGACGCCGCCCGGTTGCCGTGCTTGACCACCCGGACGCCGGTGCCCGCGACGACGACGGACGCCATGGTGGACACGTTGACGGTGTGCGCGCGGTCGCCGCCGGTGCCGACGATGTCGACGGCACGGCCGGGGACCTCGAACCGCAGGGCGTGCGCGAGCATCGTGTCGGCCAGCGCGGTCAGCTCGGCGACGGTCTCCCCCTTCGCCCGCAGGGCGGTGAGGAAGCCGGCCACCCGGGCGGGTGAGGCGGACCCGGACATGATCTCGTCCATCGCCCACGCGGTCTGGGCCTCGTCGAGGTCGCTGCCCTCGACGAGCGTGGTGAGCAGGTCGGACCAGGTGACCTGCTCGGTCATGCCGCGGGGGTCCGGGCGAGCAGGCCCACGACGGCGTCGTGCAGCTCGACCGGGTCGAGGGGCTGGGAGACGACGGCGTCCGCGTCGGACCAGGCGGCCAGCCACGCGTCCTGCGGCCGGCCGGTGAGCACGAGCACGGGCGGGCAGCGGAAGACCTCGTCCTTGACCTGGCGGGCGAGGGCCATGCCGCCGACCTTGGCGGCCTCGCCGTCGAGCACGAGGAGGTCGTACGCCCCGGTCTCCGCCTGCTCGAGCGCGGCCTGCGGCGTGGCGACCTCGCTCCACCGGATGTCCGGGGCACCGCGCCCGAGCCGGCGGCCGACGCCCAGGCGCACCTGCGCGCGGGTGTCGACGTCGTCGCTGTAGAGCAGGATGCGCGGGCCCTCGGCGGGCGCGGCGGGAGTGGCGTCAGCGGCCATGGTGGTCCTTCGCTCGTGCGGGGGGACGTGTCGCGCGCGTCCCTGCCCTGCATCTTGGCACGACCACCGACACGCCGGTCGCGACGCTCCGACCTGCCCGCGAACACGCGGAACGAGGTGACGATGTGACAGAAACCTCGGCGACGTGCGGGGACTAAGGACCCATGCACACGGGTTTTCGGCCATACTGACACGCGTGACGACCGCAACGGCTGCCCCCGCCTCCGCTCCCCACGTGAGCGTCAACCGACCGAACCCCGTGTCGGTCGGGACGATCGTGTGGCTGGCCTCGGAGCTCATGTTCTTCGCGGGCCTGTTCGCGATGTACTTCACCCTCCGCGCGACGGTGCCGGAGGAGTGGGCGGTGCAGACCGAGAAGCTGAACGTCGGCTTCGCGATGGTCAACACGACGGTGCTGATCCTGTCGTCGGTCACCTGCCAGATGGGCGTGTGGGCCGCCGAGCGGTTCCAGCCCGTGCGCTCCGGCTCGCTCCTGAACGTGCGCGGCTGGGGCATGAACGAGTGGATGACGCTCACCTACATCATGGGCGCGTTCTTCATCGGCGGGCAGGTCTTCGAGTACGCCGAGCTGGTCCACGAGGGCCTCACGATCTCCTCCAGCCCGTACGGCTCGGTGTTCTACCTGACCACCGGCTTCCACGGCCTGCACGTGGTCGGCGGCCTCATCGCCTTCCTGTTCCTGCTGGGCCGCTCGTTCACCGCGAAGCGGTTCGGCCACCACGAGGCGACCACCGCCATCGTGACCTCCTACTACTGGCACTTCGTCGACGTGGTGTGGATCGCGCTGTTCGCGACCATCTACCTCATCAAGTGACCAGCGGCACCACCCCCGCACAGCCCCCCGCAACGCCCGAGACGAGGATCCATCCGTGAAGGCACTCGCCGCCCGCAGGCACCACCGGTCAGCGCCGGTCGTGCTGCTCCTGCTGGCGCTGCTGCTCACCGGAGCGGTGTACGCGATCGCCCAGCCCGCCAGCGCCGACGCGGCGCAGGCTGCGGCGAGCGAGAGCGACATCGCCACCGGTCAGAAGCTGTTCCAGGCCAACTGCGCCACCTGCCACGGCGTCAACGCCGAGGGCCGTGAGGCCGTCGACGGCGGCGCCGGCGGCCCCTCCCTCATCGGCGTGGGCGCCGCCGCCGTCGACTTCCAGGTCGGCACCGGCCGGATGCCCGCGCAGATGAACGGCGTGCAGGTCCAGGCCAAGCCGGTCCAGTTCGACGACGAGGACATCGCCCAGCTCGCGGCCTACGTCGCGTCGCTCGGCGCCGGCCCGGCGATCCCGACGGCGGACCAGGTCGACCCGGCCAAGGGCGACGCGGCCAACGGCATGGCCGTGTTCCGCACGAACTGCGCCATGTGCCACAACGCGGTCGGCGCCGGCGGTGCGCTGTCCCAGGGCAAGTGGGCGCCCGCGCTCACCGACACCACGCCCACCCACATCTACGAGGCGATGCTGACCGGCCCGCAGTCGATGCCGGTGTTCAACGACGCCAACATCACCTCGGCCGAGAAGCGCGACATCATCGCCTACCTCGACGAGCAGCGCGACGGGTCGCCCGGCGGCCTGACGCTCGGCTCGCTCGGCCCCGTCAGCGAGGGCCTGTGGGCCTGGGTCGTCGGCATCGGCGTCCTGATCGGCGCCTCGGTCTGGATCGGAGCCAAGTCCTCGTGAGCACGCACCACGACCCCTCGACCGACGTCACCACGCACGGCGACGGTCCCCTGCCCGAGCGGTTCGAGGACCCGGGCCTGCACGAGCACCGCGCCCGGGTGGGCGACACCGACCCGAAGGCGCAGAAGCGCGCCGAGAAGCAGGTCGTCGTCCTCTTCACGATCTCGATCCTCGGCACCATCGGCGCGATCGTCGCGTACGCGCTGGTGCCCCCGGGCGAGACCGTCGGCACCATGCGGCTGTCGAACCTGCTGCTCGGCCTGGGCCTGTTCCTCGGCCTGGCGGGCATCGGCCTCGCCGCCGTGCACTGGGCCAAGTCGCTCATGAACGACCACGAGCGCGCCGAGGACCGGCACCCCACCGCCTCCTCGGAGCCGGTGCGGATCGCGGCCGTCGAGGCGCTGCGCGAGGGCGCGAAGGACTCCGCCATCGGGCGCCGCGGCGTGCTGAAGGGCGCGATGGTCACCTCCCTCGCGCTGTTCCCGCTGGCGATCGCCGTGCCGCTGGTCGGCAACCTCGGCGGCAACTGGGACGTCTCGGTGTCGAAGCGCACGCTGTGGCGCCGCGGCACCCGCCTGACGATCGACCCCTCCGGGCGCCCCATCAAGGCCGCGGACGTCACCATCGGCTCGGCGTTCCACGTCATCCCCGAGGGCCTCGAGGAGACCGAGAACCCGCTGGACGAGAAGGCGAAGGCCGTCGTCCTCATGGTCCGGATGGACCCGCGCGACCTGAAGTCCGAGCAGGGCGAGGGCTGGAGCTACGACGGCATCGTCGCGTTCTCCAAGATCTGCACCCACGTCGGGTGCCCCGTCGCCCTCTACGAGCAGCAGACGCACCACATCCTGTGCCCGTGCCACCAGTCGACCTTCGACGCCTCCGACGGCGCCAAGGTGGTCTTCGGCCCCGCGCACCGCCCGCTGCCCCAGCTGCCGATCACCGTCGACGACGAGGGCTACCTCGTCGCGCAGGACGGCTTCAACGAACCCATCGGCCCGTCCTTCTGGGAGCGCCTCACGTGAGCACCGTCGACTCCCCCCCGGCACCCCCGACGCGGGGTGCTCGTGCGGCGGCAGGGGCCGCCGACTACCTGGACCAGCGCACCGGCATCGGCAACGCGGTCAAGGAGTTCGCGCGCAAGATCTTCCCCGACCACTGGTCGTTCCTGCTCGGTGAGATCGCGCTCTACTCGTTCGTGGTGCTGCTGATCTCGGGCACCTTCCTGACGATGTTCTTCGTGCCCTCGATGACCGAGGTGCACTACCACGGGCCCTGGGCCGCGATGGACGGCGTGCAGATGTCCGAGGCGTTCGCCTCGACGCTGCGCCTGTCGTTCGAGGTCCGCGGCGGTCTGCTCATGCGGCAGATCCACCACTGGGCCGCGCTGCTGTTCATGGCGTCGATCGTGACGCACATGATGCGCGTGTTCTTCACGGGTGCGTTCCGCAAGCCGCGCGAGCTGAACTGGCTCGTCGGCTTCACGCTGATGATCCTGGGCCTGCTGGCCGGCTTCTCCGGCTACTCGCTGCCCGACGACGTGCTGTCCGGCAACGGCCTGCGCATCGCCGACGGCGTGGCCCGCGCGATCCCGATCCTCGGCTCGTACATCTCGTTCGCGCTGTTCGGCGGCGAGTTCCCGGGCACCGAGCTGATCCCCCGCCTGTTCACGGTGCACATCCTGCTGATCCCGGCGCTGATCCTCGCGCTGATCGGCCTGCACCTGCTCATGGTCGTGCTGCACAAGCACACGCAGTACCCGGGCTCGGGCCGGACCGACAAGAACGTCGTCGGCTACCCGCTGTTCCCCGTGTACGTGGCCAAGGCCGGCGGCTTCTTCTTCGTGGTCTTCGCGGTCATCGCCCTGATGGCGGCGACCATGACGATCAACCCCGTGTGGAACTACGGCCCGTTCGACCCGGGCGTCGTGTCCGCGGGCGCGCAGCCCGACTGGTACATGCTGTTCCTCGAGGGCGGCCTGCGCCTGATGCCGGGCTGGGAGTTCGTCATCGGCCAGTACACGGTCTCGATGAACATCCTGATCCCCGGCGTGGTCATCCCCGGCCTGCTGTTCACGGTGCTCGCGCTGTGGCCGTTCATCGAGGCGTTCGCCACCGGCGACACCCGGGAGCACCACGTGCTGGACCGCCCGCGCAACGCGCCGTTCCGCACCGCGTTCGGCGTCGCGTTCCTCACCGCGTTCTTCATCCTGGTGCTGGCGGGGTCCAACGACCTCATCGCGACGCACTTCCACCTGTCGATCAACGACATCACGTGGACGTTCCGGGTGCTGTTCTTCGTGGCGCCGCCGCTGGCGTTCTGGATCACGAAGCGCATCTGCCTGTCGCTGCAGCGCAAGGACCGCGAGCTGGTCCTGCACGGCCACGAGACGGGCCGCATCGTCCGGTTCGCGTCCGGCGAGTACATCGAGGTGCACAAGCCCCTCGACGCGCACGAGCGGTGGCTGCGGGTGCAGCACGAGCCCCGCCGCCCGCTCGAGATCGAGCCGGCCGAGGACTCGCGCGGCGTCCGCCGCAAGGGCTACCGGATCGACGCGGCCCGGCGCCGGCTGTCGAAGGTCTTCTACGAGGACCGGGTCGAGCCCGTCACGCCGGCGGAGCTCGCCGCGGCCCAGTCGCACGGCGGGCACGACGCCCTGCCGCTCGCGCACACCGAGCGCGAGGAGCTGACGGCCGGGTCGACCGGCAGCCGGCACCTCGCCCCCGAGCCCGAGGACACCGAGGGCACCCAGCGCCACTGAAACAGGCGCTGACCTGGGGAATCATCCCGAGCGCCCGGTCGTTGCACCGGGTGGGCGAGACGATCTTCCGACAGACGACCCGCCCGGGTCGCACCGGCCACGCGCCGGAGCGGCCCGGGCGTCGTCGTCCCCGGGGGTCGCCGGACCCGCGACGTGCCACGAGCCGGTCCCCCGGCCCGGGAGGCCGGGAAGCACCCGGTCGTGGTACGACAGAGGAGGTGCGTCCGCCCGACGGCGGGGCGCACCTGCTGCGAAGACGCCTGCCGCGGCGAACCGACGCCGCGGCCTGAGCTCAGAGAGGCACTGATGGCTGACTACACCCTTCCGGACCTGCCCTACGACTACGCGGCGCTGGAGCCGCACGTCTCCGGCCGCATCATGGAGCTGCACCACGACAAGCACCACGCGACGTACGTGGCCGGCGCCAACACGACGCTGGAGAAGCTCGCGGCGGCCCGGGAGTCCGGCGACTTCGCGGCCGTGGCCGGCCTGGAGAAGACCCTGGCCTTCAACCTCGGCGGGCACGTGAACCACTCCGTGTTCTGGGAGAACCTCTCCCCCGACGGCGGCGACAAGCCGGTCGGCGAGCTGGCCGCGGCGATCGACGAGTTCTTCGGCTCGTTCGACAAGTTCCAGGCGCACTTCACCGCCAACGCCACGACCATCATGGGCTCCGGCTGGTCGATCCTCGCCTGGGACTCCCTGGGCGAGAAGCTCGTGATCGTGCAGCTGTACGACCAGCAGGGCAACATCCCGCTGGGCATCGTGCCGATCGTCGTGCTCGACATGTGGGAGCACGCGTTCTACCTGGACTACGTCAACGTCAAGGCGGACTACGTCAAGGCGTGGTGGAACATCGTGAACTGGGCGGACGCCGGCGAGCGCTTCACCCGCGCGCGGACCCAGACCTCGGGCCTGATCGTCCCGTCGCTCTGAGCGCGTCCTGACGGCCGGGACAGGCCGGTCCGCCCCTCCCGGGCGGGCCGGCCTCTCTCGTGCCCGCAGCGGGCCGTCAGCGGCGTCCTGCGGAACGCGGAAGGGCCGGGCACCCCGTGGGGTGCCCGGCCCTTCGTGCCGTGCGGTGCGTCAGTGCGCGTGCTGGCCGCGGGAGAACTCGAAGATCCACCCGACGAGGCCGATGACGCCCAGCGCGCCGCCGATGACCAGCAGCCACCAGCCGATGGCCATGCCGAGGAACGCCAGCGCGCCGGCGAACGCGATCGTGATCGGCCACCAGCTCCACGGGCTGAACACGCCCTGGTCGCCCGCGCCCTCGGCGATCAGCGCCTCCGGGTCGTCCTCCGGGCGGGCGTCGATCCGGCGGGAGAGCAGCAGCAGGTAGCCGCCGATCATGCCCACCAGGCCGCCGACCAGCGGGATGCCGACGGTGCCGACGGGCTCGCCGCCGCTCCACCAGGCGTAGATCAGGCCGATCGGGATGAAGAACAGGATCCCGCCCAGGAACAGGTAGGGCTCCACCTTCATGGCGTGCCGGGGACGCTCGCCACCGGCCACCGACGGCTTCGCGCCGCCGAACTCGTCGAGCCTGCTCACTTGTCCCGGCCCTCCTGGTCGTCGGTGTCACGCGGGCGGTCGTCGACGATCGTGGCGGAGGACTGCTCCTCCTGGCCGCCGCCGTTCTGGACCCGGTCGCGGGCCACGCCCTGCTCGCCGGTGCGCTCGGACTCCCAGTCGAAGAACCCGGGCTCGGGCTCGACGTGGTCCATGGCCGCCACCTCGGGGTGGTGCAGGTCGAACGCGGGGCGCTCGGACCGGATGCGCGGCAGCGACGTGAAGTTGTGCCGCGGCGGCGGGCAGGAGGTCGCCCACTCGAGCGACTGGCCGTAGCCCCACGGGTCGTCCACGGTGACCTTCGGCGCCCGGCGCCAGGTGATGTAGACGTTCCACAGGAACGGCAGCGTGGAGATCGCGAGGATCATCGAGCCGATGGTGGACAGCTGGTTCATCCAGGTGAACCCGTCCTCCGGCGAGTAGTCCGCGTACCGGCGGGGCATGCCGATCGCACCCAGCCAGTGCTGGATGAGGAACGTCATGTGGAAGCCGACGAAGAGCAGCCAGAAGTGCACCTTGCCCAGGCGCTCGTTCAGCATGCGGCCGGTGAACTTGGGCCACCAGTAGTACATGCCGCCGAACATCATGAACACGACGGTGCCGAACACCACGTAGTGGAAGTGCGCCACGACGAAGTAGGTGTCGGAGACCTGGAAGTCGAGGGCCGGGCTGGACAGGATGATGCCGGTCAGGCCGCCGAACAGGAAGGTCGTCAGGAAGCCGATCGTCCAGAGCATCGGCGTCTCGAACGTGAGCTTGCCGCGCCACATCGTGCCGATCCAGTTGAAGAACTTCACGCCCGTGGGCACCGCGATGAGCATCGTCATCAGCGAGAAGAACGGCAGCAGGACGGCGCCGGTGACGTACATGTGGTGCGCCCACACGGTGACCGACAGGGCGGCGATCGCGATGGTCGCGTACACCAGGCCCTTGTAGCCGAACACCGGCTTGCGGCTGAACACCGGGAGGATCTCGGTCGCGATGCCGAAGAACGGCAGCGCGATGATGTACACCTCGGGGTGGCCGAAGAACCAGAACAGGTGCTGCCAGAGGATGGCACCGCCGTTCTCGGGGTTGAAGACCTGCGCGCCGAGGCGGCGGTCGGCTCCCAGCGCGAACAGCGCGGCCGCCAGCGGCGGGAACGCCATCAGCACCAGCAGGCTCGTGATGAGCGTGTTCCAGGTGAAGATCGGCATCCGGAACATGGTCATGCCCGGCGCGCGCATCGTGACGATCGTGGTGATGAAGTTGACCGCACCGAGGATCGTGCCGAAACCGGTCAGCGCGAGGCCGAACACCCACAGGTCCCCGCCGGCGCCCGGCGAGTACACGGAGTTCGACAGCGGCGCGTAGGCGAACCAGCCGAACGACGCCGCGCCCTGCGGGGTCAGGAAGCCGCCCGCGGCGATCAGGCCGCCGAACAGGTACAGCCAGAACGAGAACGCGTTCAGCCGCGGGAACGCGACGTCCGGCGCGCCGATCTGCAGCGGCATGATGATGTTCGCGAACGCGGAGAACAGCGGCGTCGCGAACAGCAGCAGCATGATCGTGCCGTGCATCGTGAAGAGCTGGTTGTACTGCTCCTTGCTCTGCACGATCTGGATGCCGGGCTCGAACAGCTCGGCGCGGATCAGCAGCGCCATGATGCCGCCGACCGCGAACCAGATGAACGCGGCGATCATGTACATGTAGCCGATGGTCTTGTGGTCGGTCGACGTGACCCACTTGACGATCGTGCGGCCCAGGGTCTGGCGGCGGGGCTCGAGCCCCGGCACGACCTCGACGGTGGCGGCCATCAGTTCGCTCCCTCTTCGCCCTCGGCGTCCCCGCCACCCTCACCGGTGACACGGACGTCCTGCAGGCGGTTGTACTCGAGACCCAGCTGACCGTCCTGGCCGGCGTCCCGCAGCTCCTCGATGTGCGCGTCGTACTCGTCGCGCGACACGACCTTCACGTTGAACAGCATCGACGAGTGCTCCTCGCCGCAGAGCTCGGCGCACTTGCCGACGTACTCGCCCTCGACCTGCGGGACGACCTGGAACGTGTTGGTGCGCCCGGGGATCATGTCCTGCTTGTAGAGGAACGCGGGCACCCAGAACGAGTGGATGACGTCGCGGGAGTCGAGCACGAACTCGACGCGCTCGCCGACCGGCAGGTACAGCGTCGGCTGGTCCGCGAGGACGCCGGTCGCGCCGACCTCCTGGGCGTGCTGGCCGGTGTCGTACACGTCGGAGTCGACGTAGTTGAAGTCCCAGCTCCACTGCTTGCCGATCACCTGGACCGTGAGGTCCGGCTCGGCGGAGGTGTCCTGGATCTCCGTCATGTCGCGCGCCGTGTAGTAGAACAGCACGCCGACCATGATGATCGGCAGGATCACGTACATGATCTCCAGCGGCACGTGGTACCGCAGCTGCACGGGGAGCTGGTCGTCGTCCTTGCGCTTCCGGTACACCGTGACGCACCAGAGGATCAGGCCCCAGACCAGGATGCCGACCAGCAGGGCGGCCACCCAGGAGCCGACCCACAGGTTCGTGATCCGGCCGGTCTGGTTCGTGATCTCGTTGTCGGAGTCGCCGGGCAGCCAGCCGCGCTGGGCCTCGGGCGAGCATCCGGCGAGCGCCAGGGCGACGGTCGTCGCGGCGCCCGCGACGGCCAGTCGGGTCCGCCAGGGGCGGCGGGGGGTCTGCGAGCGCACCGGGGGCCTTCCACGTCGGTCCCCGTCGCGCCCGACACCGCACCGTGCGTCGCCCGACAGGGAAGTCACCTAGGACCTATGTCCTCGATCCCGAGCAGCGTAGCGCGCTGGTCGGCTTGTCGTGGCCTCAGAACCGCCCGTGGGCGCCACTTTGTGACGCAGTGTCATCTGGATCACGTCCCTGACCGGCCCGGGCGCGGGCCACGGGTCCCTCGGCCCGCGGGGCGGACCGGCGCGGCCGCTACCGTGCCCGGGTGACCGACTCCCCCACCGCCGCCCGCCGCGTCGTCCTGGACGCCGGCGGCCGGGCGCCCGTGCTGCCCGCCGCGCGCGAGGCCTACCTCGCCGCGCTCGACGAGGGCTGGGCCGACCCGCGCCGGCTGCACACCGAGGGGCGACGCGCCCGCGCGCTGCTCGACGGGGCGCGGGAGGCGGTCGCGGCCCTGGTCGGCGCGCGCACCGAGGAGGTCGACCTCGCGCCCTCGCACACCGCCGCGCTGCACGGCGCGGTGCTCACGGTCGCCCGGGGGCGGCGGCGCGTCGGGTCCGGGGTGGTGGCGTCGGCCGTGGAGCGGCGGGCGGTGCTGGACGCGGCGGCGGCGGTCGGCGGCGGAGC
>NZ_SZYE01000059.1 GCF_005239125.1 Cellulomonas hominis
CCCGCGCCCGCCGCGCCGCCGCTCGACCCCGCCGCGCCCCTGCTCGCCGCCGTCCTCCCGTCGCCGGCCGGCGACCTGGCCGTGCTGCTCACCGAGGACGGCGTCGTCCGTGCCGCGGGCTTCGGGCCGGTGGCCGTCATGGCGGCCCGTCTGCCGCTCGACCTCGCGGTCCGGGGCCACGAGGTCGTGGGCCCGGCCGGCCTGGCCGCGCGCGGCGCCGGTCCCGCCCTGGTCGCCGACGCGGCGGCCCGCTACCTCGCCGGCGAGACGGGCGCGCTCGACACGGTGCCGGTGGCGCAGCCCGGCGGTCCGTTCCAGCAGCGCGCCTGGGCGGCCATGCGGGCGATCGCGCCGGGGTCGACGGCGACGTACGCCGAGCTGGCCGCGGCGGCGGGCAGCCCCACGGCGGTGCGCGCCGCGGGCTCCGCGTGCGCGCGGAACCTGGTGGCGCCGTTCGTGCCGTGCCACCGGGTGCTGCGCAGCGGCGGGACCCTGGGCGGCTACTACTACGGGCTCGACACCAAGCGGGTGCTGCTCGCCCACGAGGCGCGGGGCTGACCCGCGGCCGTCAGCGCCGGACGGCGAGCACCACCACGAGGGCGAGTGCCCCGACGGCCCCGGCGAGGATCCCGCGCGCCCGGTTCCGGTTGGCGGGGTCGGCGGCCGGGTCGGTGCCGACCGCGTCCCGCCAGAGCTTCTCCGCGGCCGACCGCGCGTCCGCGACCTGCCGCTTGGGGCTCAGCCGCTCCGCGAGCGCGTCCGCGGTGCCCGCGAGCTCCGCGCGGGTCAGCGCGACCTCGGTCTCCAGCGCGGTGATGGTCGGCTTCGGCGTGGGGGAGTCGCTCATCGGCTCAGGCCCTCCTTGACGGACTTCTGGACGGTCTCGGCGTCCTGCTTCAGGCCCGCGACGGCCTTCTCGGGGGTCGGCGGGGTGCCCTTGCGCAGGCTCTTCACGCCGACCAGCGCGAGGACCCCGGTGATGATCGCGAGCACGACCAGCACGATGAGCGCCGCGAGCCAGGGCGCCAGGCCCTCGCTGATCGCGAGGATCACGGTGGTGATCAGCACGGCGAACGTGAAGAAACCGAAGAACGCGGCGCCGGCGAGCAGCCCGATCCCGATCCCCGCGGCCTTGGCCTTCTCGGCGAGCTCGGCCTTGGCCAGGTCGATCTCCGCGCGCACCAGCCGTGCGGCCTGCTCGCCGAGCCGGCTGATGAGCTGGCCGATCGACTGGTGGTCCGGGCCGGACCCGCTGCCCGATGTCGTCGTCATCCGGTGCTCCTTCGTGGACGGGAGGCGTTCCGCCCCAGTCTGGCCCGTCCGCGTGATCTGCGCAGGTGGGACGGCGCGGCGGTCCGCGCGGTGGGTGGTGCGGGTCAGTCGGTCCAGGGGTGGACGAGGTCGGCGTCGCGCGGCGGGCCGAGCGCCGGGGGCGTGGCGCGCACCCGCTCCGGCAGCCGGTGCCGGCCCCAGGCGGCGAGGCCCGCGGCCGCGCCGATGAGCACCACGCCGACGAGGACGGCCGCCAGCCACAGGTCGACGACCTCCGCCAGCCCGACCACGGCGGCCGTGACGAGCAGCGCCAGGCCGAAGACGGTGAGCAGCAGCGCGGACGCGAACGCGAGGGCGCTCGGCCGGACCTCGACGGCACGGGCGCGCACGGAGCGGGTGACCGCGTCGATCTCGGCCTGCACGGACCGGCGCACGCGGTCCTCGACCTGCTCGATCCGCTCGCGGGTGCGCTCGGCGAGCGGCTCCGCCAGCCGGCCGAACAGGCCCCGGCGCGGCTCCTCGGCGTCGGTCACGGTGCCCTCCTCGTCGCGACGTGGGACCGCGCGCCGCGTCCTCGCGGCGGCTCCGGTCCCACCTGGTTCGCCCGGTGGGACCACCCTAGTCACCGGGAGGGGTCCTCGGCGCGCGTGCGCGGTGCGCCGCCGGGCGTACGGTGCCCCCGTGGTCGGGCGCATCGTGCGGGTGGCCCTCGTCGTGGACGAGGCGCTGTCGCGCGCCGCCCTCGCCCAGGGGCTCGAGACCGACCCGCGGGTGGCGGTCCTGCACCGGCTCGCGGGCCGGCGGGAGGCGCTCGACCGGGTGGACCCCCGCACGGTGGACGTGCTGGTGGTCGAGGAGGCCCTCGCGGACGGGACCGGCGTGGAGCTGGGTCTGCGGCTCCAGGAGCGCGACCCCGACCTGGCCGTGCTGCTGCTGTCGGGGCGGGACGCGTCGGACGTCGTCCTCGCGCTGCGCGGCCGGACCCCGCGACCGTGGAGCCACGTGTCCCGGCGGGCGTGCCCGGACCCGGGCGCGCTGGCCCGGGCCGTCGTCGCGACGGCGGACGGCCAGGCGGTCCTGGGGCCGGGGGCGGGGGCGGCGCCACCCGTGGCCGGGCTGACGACCGCCCAGGGCGCGGTGCTCGCACTCGTGGCGCAGGGCCTGTCCAACCGCGCGGCGGCGCGGGCGCTCGGGCTGTCGCCGCGGTCGGTGGAGAACCACCTGGCCGTGGTCTACCGCGCGCTGGGGGCGGCCGGGCCGGACGTGAGCCCGCGGGTCCTGGCGGCGCTCGCCTACCGCACGGGCACGGCGCCCGGTGCGGCAGGATGAGCGGCGGCCCGCACCCCCACCCGCCCCGGAGGCCCGCACGAGCACGCGACCCGCACCCCTGCCCGCCCCGCGCCCGGCGCACCACCGCGCGGGGCTCGCGCTGCTCGTCGCGGCGGGCGGTGCCGTCGGCTCGCTGGGCCGCTACGGGCTGGCCCAGGCGCTGCCGCCGCAGCAGGGCTGGCCGGTCGGGACGCTGACCGCGAACCTCACCGGCGCGTTCCTGCTCGGGGTGCTGCTCGAGGTCCTCGGTCGCCGCGGAGCGGAGACGCCGGGCGTCCAGCGGGTGCGGCTCGCGCTCGGCACGGGCGTGCTGGGCGGGTACACGACGTTCAGCTCACTCGCGCTGGAGGTCGAGCGGCTGCTCGCCTCGGGGGCGGTCGGGACCGCGCTGGCCTACGCGGCGGCGTCGCTGGTGGGCGGGACGCTGTGCGCGGCGGCCGGCGTCGCCGCCGTGTCCGTCGCCGCGGGGCGCGGCACGCGCCGGGCAGCGGGCGCGCGGTGACCGACGCGCTGCTGGTGGCGGTCCTGGGCGGGCTCGGTGCCGCGACCCGGTTCTGGGTCGACGGCACCATCCGCGCGCGCGGGCGCACGATCCTGCCCGTGGCGACGATCGCGGTGAACGTGATCGGGTCGCTGCTGATCGGCCTGGTCGCCGGGGCGCACCTCTACCTGGGCCTGGCACCGACCTGGCAGCTGCTGCTCGCGACCGGGTTCTGCGGCGGGTACACGACGTTCTCCGCCGCCGCCGTGGAGACCGTCCGGCTGGCGCAGGCGGGGGAGCGGGGCCGGGCGCTGGCCAACCTCCTGGGCACGATGGTGCTGACCGTGGCCGCCGCGGCGGCCGGGCTCGGCCTCACCGCCCTGTGGGCCGGTTGACCCACTTGCCACGGGTCGTCCGGGTTTGCGAGGGTCGCCGGGGACCGCGTCGCCGCGCGCGGGTCGCTCGGCCCACCTGGTCGGGTCCTCCGACCGGAAGGACACGGCGTTGAGCGAGGCCTTCGTGGCGCCCGGTGCGCCGATCGACCTGGACAACTGCGCCCGGGAGCCGATCCACATCCCCGGATCGGTCCAGCCCCGCGGGGTGCTGCTGGTGGTCCAGGACGACGGCGGCGTGGTGCTGCAGGCCTCGACCAACGTCGCGACGGTCCTCGGCCGGCCGGTCGACGCGGTGCTCGGCGCGCCGCTCGGTGACGTGCTCGGCGTCCCGGCCGCCCGCGTGGTGCTGGAGCAGCTCGCCGCCGTGCCCGACCACCGCACCCGCAACCCGGGGCTGGTCGAGGTCGCGACGCCCGACGGCCCGGTGCAGCTCGACGTCGTCGTGCACCGCCCGCCGCCGGCGACCCTCGCGGACCCCGGCCCCGTGTTCGTCGTGGAGCTGGAGCCCGCCGACGGGCCGCGCCCGCTGACCTACGGCAGCACCTACGAGAGCGTGCGCGACGCGATCGCCGACCTCAACCGCGCCGGCGAGCTCACCGAGCTGTACGACATCGCCGCCCGGCACGCGCGCCGGCTGCTCGGGTTCGACCGCGTGATGATCTACCGGTTCGACGCCGAGTACAACGGCGAGGTCGTCGCCGAGGCGAGGCGGGACGACCTGGAGCCGTTCCTCGGCCTGCACTACCCGGCGTCCGACATCCCCGCGCAGGCGCGGGCGATGTACGAGAAGAGCTGGATCCGGCTGATCTCGGACGTCGACTACGTGCCGGTGCCGGTCCTCCCGGCCGCGGACCCGCTGTCCGGCCGGCCGCTCGACCTGACGTTCGCGACCCTGCGCTCGGTCTCGCCGATCCACTGCGAGTACCTGCGCAACATGGGCGTGCGGGCGTCCATGTCCATCTCGCTGCTCCGGGACGGGAAGCTCTGGGGCATGGTGGCGTGCCACCACTACAGCGGCCCGCACGCGCCGTCCTACGGCGTCCGTGCCGCCGCCGAGTTCCTCGGCGTCGCGCTGTCCGCCCGGCTGGTCGCGCAGGTCGAGGAGGACGCGGTCGCCGAGACCCGGCGGGCGTCCGGCGTGCTGGCCCGGCTGGTCGGCGCGAGCCGGGACGAGGAGGTGCGGCTGGCCCAGGCGCTCACCCGCACCGGCGACCTGCTCGCGCTCGTGCCCGCCGACGGCGTGGTGGTGAGCATCGGGTCGGACGTGCTCACGCTCGGCGACGTCCCGGACGGCGCGGGCCTCCGGGCGCTGGCGGCGTGGGCGTCCTCGGTCGGCGAGGTGCTGGCCACCGACCGGCTGGCGGAGGAGCCCGGGGCCCCCGACGTGCCGGGGGTCGCCGGGGCGGTCGCCCTCCCGCTGCCCGACGGCGGCACCGTGGTCTGGCTGCGGGGCGAGGTCGTGCGCACGGTCGACTGGGGCGGCGACCCGCACCACAAGGTGCTCGCGGTGCCGGACGGCGACGGGGTGCGGCTGAGCCCTCGCCAGTCGTTCGACCTGTGGCGGGAGCAGGTCCGCGGCCGCTCGCTGCCCTGGGACGACCGGCACGTGCAGAACGCCGCCGACCTGCGCACCTACCTGGTCGAGGCGCTGTTCCACCGGGGCCGGGCCGAGGTGAACGCGGCGCGCGCGATCCAGCGCACGCTCCTGCCGACGTCGCTGCCGCTCGTGCCCGGCTGGTCGCTGGACGCCCGCTACGAGCCCGCCGGCACCGGGCAGGTCGGCGGCGACTGGTACGACGTGCTGCGGCTCGCGGACGGCCGGCTGGCGCTGACCATCGGCGACGTCACGGGCCACGGGCTCGCGACCGCCGCGGCGATGGGGCAGCTGCGCAACGCGACCCGCGCCTACCTGCTGGACGCCGCGCCGCCGGCCGTCGTGCTGTCCCGGGTCGCCGCGCTCGCGCGGTGGACCCTGCCGGGCCAGATGGCGACGATGGCGGTCGCCGTGCTCGACCCCGCCTCCGGCGCCGTCGAGTACGCGGGCGCCGGGCACCTGCCGCCGCTCGTCGTGCGCGCGGACGGGACGGCCGCGTGGGAGCCCGTGCTGGGCTCGCCGCTGATCGGCCTGCTGACGGGGGAGCCCGCCTCCGGGCGGACGACCCTGCACCCCGGCGACGCGCTGCTGCTGGTCACCGACGGCGTCGTCGAGCGGCGGCGCGAGTCGCTGCGGGTGGCGCTGGACCGGACGCTGGCGGCGGTCGGCCGCCCGGCGCCGGGGGACCTGGACGCGCTGGTGGCGCGCCTGCGGGACCCGGCGTCGGACGACGACGCCACCGTGGTGCTGCTCGCCCGGGACTGACCCCGGGTGGCGGCCGTCAGCCGCCGAGCAGGTCCGCGAAGGACGGCGCGTCGGCGAACGGGTCCTGCGGGCCGCGCGGGCCGCGGGCCGCGACGGTGGTCGCCAGCTCGGCGCCGGCCCGGCGGATGCGGGCGGGCAGCGGGCTGGGCTCGCCGGCGGTGGCGCCCGTGGCCCAGTCGTCGGTCGCCGCGAACACCGAGGTCGTGGCGACGTCCGCCCGCAGGTAGGTGAACAGCGGGCGCATCGAGTACTCGATGGCCAGCGAGTGCCGGGCGGTGCCGCCGGTCGCGCCGAGCAGCACGGGCATGCCGGTCAGCGAGTCCTTGTCGAGGATGTCGACGAACGACTTGAACAGGCCGGAGTAGGTCGTGGTGAACAGCGGGGTCACGGCGATCACCGCGTCCGCGCCGGTCACGGCCTCGATCACGTCGGCCAGGGTCGGGCTCGGCACGCCGGTGAGCATCGCGTTCACGATGTCGTGCGCGTGGTCGCGCAGCTCGACGACGCGGACCTCCGGGCGCTGCCCGCGGTCGGCGAGCTCGGTCGCCGTCGCCTCGGCGAGCCGGTCGGCGAGCAGGCGGGTGGAGGACGGCTGGCCGAGGCCGGCCGACAGCGCGACGATGTGGCGCTCGGTCATGGGAGGTGCTCCTCGTGCTGGGTGGTGCGGATGCCCGGTGGCGGGTGGAACCCGCCACCGGGCGGGGATGTTCCGGGGGTCAGATCCCCGACGCGGCGCCCTGGCGCCCCGTGACCGCGTCGGCGGCCGCGGCGTCGTCCTCGGCCGTCTTCCCGGTCCAGTGGTCGGCGGCGGCGACGGTCTGCTCGTGCACCTGGCCGGCGGCGCGGGCCTTCGCCACGCGCTCGGCGTGCGTCGGCGGGCCGGACGGCACGTCGGCGGGGCGGTCGGACTCCATCTCCTTGCGGAGCACCGGGACGACCTCGCCGCCCAGGATGTCGAGCTGCTCGAGGACCGTCTTGAGCGGGAGGCCGGCGTGGTCGATGAGGAACAGCTGGCGCTGGTAGTGGCCGACGTCGTGCCGCATGGCGGCGTACCGGTCGATGACCTGCTGCGGCGAGCCGACGGTGAGCGGCGTCTGCGCGGAGAAGTCCTCCAGCGACGGGCCGTGGCCGTAGACCGGGGCGTTGTCGAAGTACGGGCGGAACTCGTCCACCGCGTCCTGCGAGTTCTTCCGCATGAACACCTGGCCGCCGAGGCCGACGATCGCCTGGTCCGCGCGGCCGTGGCCGTAGTGCTCGAACCGCTGCCGGTAGAACTGCACCATCTGCCGGGTGTGGCTCATCGGCCAGAAGATGTTGTTGTGGAAGAACCCGTCGCCGTAGAAGGCGGCCTGCTCCGCGATCTCGGGGCTGCGGATCGAGCCGTGCCACACGAACGGCGCGACGCCGTCGAGCGGCCGCGGGGTGGAGGTGAAGCCCTGCAGCGGGGTGCGGAACTTGCCCTCCCAGTCCACGACCTCCTCCTCCCAGAGGCGGCGCAGCAGGGCGTAGTTCTCGATCGCGAGCGGGATGCCCTGGCGGATGTCCTGGCCGAACCAGGGGTAGACGGGGCCGGTGTTGCCGCGGCCCATCATGAGGTCCATCCGCCCCTGGGAGATGACCTGGAGCATCGCGTACTCCTCGGCCAGCCGCACCGGGTCGTTGGTGGTGATCAGCGTGGTGGCCGTCGAGAGCACGATGTTCTTCGTGCGGCCGGCCAGGTAGCCGAGCATCGTGGTCGGGGACGACGCGACGAACGGCGGGTTGTGGTGCTCGCCGGTCGCGAAGACGTCGAGGCCGACCTCCTCCGCGTGCTCGGCGATCGCGAGGATCGACCGGACGCGCTCGGTGTCGTCGGGCGCGCGGCCCGTGTGGGGGTCAGGCGTGATGTCGCTGACCGTGAAGACTCCGAACTGCATCTCGCGCTCCTCAAGTCAATGCGTTTGCATGTACTTGCGCCCCAACGAGGGCGTGCGCGGATCTATTCCGCGGCCCGGGACCATCGTCCCGGGCCCGGCGGCGGCGGCGCGTGCGGGTCAGCCGACGGGCTCGGCGGCGGCCTCGTCGTGCGCCCGGCGGCTGGACCGGCGCGTCACCAGGTGCAGGACCAGCCCGACGGCGAGCAGCACCCCGGCCAGCGCCCAGTGCCGGGCCTCCTGCTGGGTCAGCAGGACCAGGCAGGTGACGACCGCCAGCACCGGCAGGGCGGTCCACGCCCGGAAGTGCGGGTGGTCGACGCGGTCGCGCCGCAGCACGAGCACCGCGACGTTGGTGCTGAGGAAGACGAACAGCAGCAGCAGGACGACGGTCGACGCCAGGTCGACGAGCTCGCCGGTCGCGGCCAGGACCATCGCGACGACCGTCGTCACGACGATGGCCACCCACGGGGTGCGCCGGCCCGGCAGCACGCGCCCGAGCACCGGCGGCAGCAGGCCCTCCTGCGCCATGCCGTAGGTGAGCCGGCTGGCCATGATCATGGTGAGCAGGGCGCCGTTCGCGACCGCGACCAGCGCCACCGCGGAGAACACCTCGAGCGGGACGCCGCCCGCCACGCGCACCACCTCGAGCAGCGGGCCGCTCGACGCCGCCAGGTCCTCGGGCGCCACCACGGCCGGCGCGACCAGGCCGACCAGCAGGTAGACGACGCCCGCGGCCAGCAGCGCGCCGAACAGCGCGCGCGGGTAGACCCGGCGGACGTCGGTGACCTCCTCGGCGAGGTTCGCGGACGTCTCGAAGCCGACGAACGAGTAGAACGCGATCAGCGCGCCGCCCAGCACCGCGGCGGCCCAGGAGGTCTCCGCGGGCAGCTCGAGCACGCGGGCGGGGTCGCCGTCACCGCGGCCGAGGACGACGGCGCCGAGGATCACGACCAGGACCAGGCCCGACAGCTCGATCGCGGTCATGACGACGTTGGCGCGCAGCGACTCCTTGATCCCGCGCATGTTCAGCGCCGCCACCAGCGCGAGGAACACGATCGCGGTGAGCACGGGCGGCACGTCGAGGAACACCGACAGGTAGTCGCCGCCGAACGCCAGGGCCAGGCCGGCCGCGGACGTCACGCCCGCCGCCAGCATGCAGAAGCCGACCAGGAAGGACACCAGGGGGCTGCCGAACGCCCGCTGCGCGAACACCGCCGAGCCGCCCGCCTTCGGGTACTTGGTCACGAGCTCCGCGTAGGACGCCGCCGTCAGCAGCGCCATCCCCAGGGCGACCAGCAGGGGCAGCCAGATGGCCCCGCCGGCCTCGGCGCCGAGCTCGCCGACGAGGGCGTAGACGCCGGCGCCGAGCACGTCGCCGAGGATGAACAGGAACAGCAGCGGCCCGGTCACGGCCCGGCGGAGCCCGGGCTGCTTCTCGGTGGTGGTGTCGGTCGTCACCGGCCGAGTATCGGCGGGAGCGGCCCGGCGCGCGCGTCGAGCCGGGCGCGGCCGGTTCCGGTGGGAACCGACGCAGCGGTTGTGCAACCGTGCGGTTGTGGTCAGCGGCCCGGTCGTGGCACGCTACGGCGGCCGTCACCCACCCACCCGTCTGGAGGACTCGTGGCCGACCCGCTCACCCAGGTGTTCGCGGCGCTCGCCGACCCGCTGCGCCGGGACCTCGTCGCGCGGCTCGCGACGGGGGACGCCACGGTCGGCGAGCTCGCGGCCCCGTACGACGTGTCGCCGCAGGCGGTGTCCAAGCACCTCCGCGTGCTCGAGAGGGCGGGGCTCGTCAGCCGCCGGCGGGAGGCGCAGCGCCGGCCGGCGCACCTGGAGACCGAGGTGCTCGACCTCATGACGATGTGGATCGAGCGGAACCGCCGGGAGGCCGAGTTCCGCTACCGGCGGCTGGACGACGTCCTGCTGGGGGACGGCGCGGACCGGCCCGAGGGCGGGGAGCCCCGCACCGTCGCCGCGCAGCCCGCCGCGCCGGCACGGCCTGCACCGTCCGCCGCACCCGCCGTGGGTGACGTCGTCGAGCCCGACGACGACGCGGCGCCCGGCCCGCGGGTGCGCACCCAGCGGACCCTGCGGTTCCGGATGGACGGCGAGCGGGTGTTCCAGCCGTGGGACCTCGGCGCGCGTGTGATCGTCCCCGACGACGACCCGGCGGACGACCCGCCCGGCGCCTGAGTCCGAACGGCCGCGTTTGCCCGGATCACCCGGTTCGCGGCGCGCGATCCGCTCACGCAGGTCCCGTGGGCGTCGATGGGGTCCTCACCAGGGGTACCGACCCACGAGGAGCCACGTGTTCACCCGCACCCGCCCCCAGCCGCCGACCGCGGCCACCGACCTGAGCGAGTCCCGCGCGAACATCGACGCCGTCACCGCGGTCGTGCACGCGCTCGCCGGCGCGACGACGTCCGAGGAGGCCGTGCGCGCGGCGCTCGACGTCGTCCGGGAGCGGTTCGACTGGGCCTACGGCTCCTACTGGCGGGTCGAGGCCGACCACGCCCTGCACTTCGTCCAGGAGTCCGGCGACGCGGGCGAGGAGTTCCGCCGGGTGACCCGCGCCGCGTCGTTCAGCGAGGGCGTCGGGCTGTCCGGCCGGGCCTGGCGGCACCGGGACCTGGTGTTCGTGGCGGACCTCGGCGAACTCACCGACTGCGTGCGCGCCCCCGCCGCGCAGCGCGCCGGCGTCCGGTCCGGGATCTGCTTCCCGCTGCTGGAGAACGGCGTCGTCGCCGGGACCATGGACTTCTTCACCACCGAGACGCTGACGCCCTCGCCGCAGCGCCTCGCGACCCTGCGCAGCATCGGCGTCCTGGTCAGCCAGGCCCTGGAGCGCGTCGCGACCGCCGAGCGCCAGGCCGAGGCGCTGCAGGACATCGAGGCCGTCAACCGGGTGATCCACGAGGTCACCGGCGCGCCGTCCGCCGAGGAGGCGCTGAGCCGCGCGCTCGCCGCCATCCGTGACGGCTTCGGCTGGGCGTACGGGTCGTACTGGCGGGTCGACGAGGTCCAGCGCGCCCTCGTGTTCGTCCAGGAGGACGGGGACGCCGGCGCCGAGTTCCGCGAGGTGACCCGCGCGGCCTCGTTCAGCGAGGGCGTCGGCCTGGCGGGCCGGGCCTGGCGCGCGCGGGACCTGGTGTTCGTGCCGGACCTCGGCGAGCTCACGGACTGCGTGCGCGCGCCCGCCGCGCAGCGCGCCGGCGTGCAGTCGGGGGTGTGCCTGCCGATCGTCGTGGGGGGCCGGGTCGTCGGCACGCTCGACTTCTTCGCGACCACCACGCTCGCCCTGTCGCCGGGCCGGGCGGACGCGCTGCGCAACACGGCGTTCCTGGTGGCCCAGGCGCTCGAGCGGCACGCCGGGGCGGCGCGGCTGCGCACCGCCGGCGAGGAGCTCGTCACGTCCATCCAGGAGGTCGAGCGCAACGTGCTCGCCGCCACCACCGTCGCCACGGACGGCCAGCGCCTCGCCCAGGACGCGAACCGGGACGTGGCCGGGCTCGGGGTGTCCAGCGCCGAGATCGGCCAGGTCGTCACGGTCATCCAGGGCATCGCGGCGCAGACGAACCTGCTCGCCCTCAACGCCACGATCGAGGCGGCGCGCGCGGGCGACGCCGGCCGCGGGTTCGCGGTCGTCGCGCACGAGGTCAAGGAGCTCGCGAACGAGACGGCCGCCGCGACCACGCAGGTCGGCGACAAGGTGCGGACCATCCAGCAGCAGGTCGACGGGGTCATCGCGTCGCTGGCGCAGATCGGCGGGGTCGTGGAGCGGATCAACGAGACGCAGCAGACCATCGGCGGGGTCCTGACGGAGCAGGTCGCCGTCACCCGCGCGATCCTGGACTGACCCGCCCGGGCCGGGCGGGGCGGGCGACGGGGCCGGGGTCAGGCCGTGTAGGCCCAGTGCCAGGGCTCGCGCGGGGTGTCCTCGACGAAGCCGTACCGGCCGCCGTTCGCGCGCATCCACGACTGGGCCGCGTCGTCCAGCTTGAGGTCGACGGCCATGCCCCAGCCGTGGTCGCTGGTGCCCGGCACCGCGGCGAGCCCGCCCTGCGAGTACAGGCCCTTGCGGGCGGCGACGTCGACCTGCGCCTCGTAGGACCGGTAGGAGTCGGTGATGCCGACGGTCACGCCGTCGCGCGCGGCGTCCGCGATGAGCGTGTCCAGCGCGTCGGCGGCGGGGGCCCACAGCCGGTGGCCCGTGCCGCCGACCTCGTGCAGCGCCTCGGCGGGGATCTTCCCGTTGCCGTACCCGGCGAGGGCCACGGGCACGCCGTCGGCGTTCCGCGCGGTGCTGGTCGCGGCGGACGCGGGCGTCCCGGCCGAGCCGGACGACGCGGCGCCGGAGGCGGTCGACGAGCCGTCGACGGCCTGGGCGAGCGCCTGCGCGAACGCGGTGCCGCTGGTGGTGGTCGTGGGCGTCGGTGCCAGCGTCCCGATCGTCGCCTGGATGGCGGCGATGCGCTGGTTGATCGACGCGATGCCGTCGAGGCTCATGCGGTGCGGTTCCTCCCCCGGGGTGCACCGTTCCCCATCGGCAGCGCGGCGCGCGAACTGAGGCCGCCGGTCGCGCCGGCGAGGACGCCTCCCGCGTGATCCCGCGGCAGATCGCGACACGCGGGGTGCGGAGCACCGGCCGTGTCGGTGGTCGTGCGTACCGTCGTGGGCATGAGGAGTCAGCGGCACGTGTGCATCTGGTTCGACGACGGCGACGGCGTCGAGCTCCTGTGCGACTGCGGCACCCGCGCGGTGGCCGTGGTGGACGAGGAGACGGGCGAGCTGGTCGTGGTGGCGACGGTGGAGGAGCGGGCGGAGCTGGCCGTCTCCGCCTGAGGCCCGTCCTCCGGGCGGGGATCAGCCGACCGGGACCGTGCGCCGCTCCGGCGTGAACGCGTAGAGCACGCCGTCCCGCTCGCCCACCCACCACGCCCCGCACATGACGGTGGCGTCCTGCTCCGCCTCCGCGGGCCACCAGTCCGCCGCCAGCGTCGACACCGAGCGGAAGTCCCCGGGGTCGCCGCCGTCCGCCGGGTGCGGCGCCAGCGGACGCTCGGCCGAGACCGGGACGCAGTCGTCCGGCAGGTCCTCGAGCCGCGCGCGCATCGTCACGATCCGCTCCGAGCCACCGGGCCGCTGCTTGACCCGGACGTCGGTGGCCCCGTCGGGCGCCCACTCGGGCAGCGCCGCGCCGGCCTTCGCGTCCGCGCCGGTGGCGAACGTCGTCGCCCGCGGGTCGGGCTGCCGGCCCAGCGCGTCCGCGACCGCACCGCCGCACGCGCTCAGCAGGAGGACGGCCGCCGCGCCGAGCGACAGGACGCCCAGCAGCCGGCGCTCGGGAGTCCGCGGCGGGGTGCTGGTGAGCGGGGTGCGGTCCATGCTCTCGACGCTAGGGACCGGGCCCGCGGGTGCGCGTCGGCTCCCGGGACGGTCGTGCCGCGCCGCCGGTCATCCCGCGGGTGGACCGCCGATCCGCCCCAGGTCGTGCGGGTGCGGGGCCGCACCCCGCCGGTGCCGACGGGGCCGGGCCCGACGGGCCGTGCCGGAGCGCGCTCAGGGCGGCGCGGGCGGTGCCGCGGGTGGTGCGGCCGGCGGGGGAGCCGGCGGCGCCGGCGCCGGGCCCGCCGAGGGCACGAGCGTGACGGTCGACCCGGGCAGCGCCGTCCCGGACGTGCTCTGCCGCAGCACCGTGCCCGCCGCCGCCGGGTCCGGTTCCGCCGGTGCCACGGACACCCGGAACCCCGCCCGCTGCAGCGAGGCCTGGGCCGCGCCGACGTCCCGGCCGACGACCGACGGCACCGCCACCTGCCGGCCGAGCACCTCGTCCTGCTCGGGCGCCGCGAACCCCGGCACGGCCTGGCCCTCGAGGGCCCGGGTCATGAACGACTTCCAGATCGGCACCGCCACCGACGAGCCGAACACGTTCCGGATGTACCGGCCGTTGATCGTGATGCGCTGCATCGGGACCATCCGGTCGGCGAACCCCACCCACACCGCGGTCGCCCGCAGCGGGGTGTAGCCGACGAACCAGGTGTGCTCGTTGTGCGACGTCGTGCCGGTCTTGCCGGCGGACGGGAACGGCGGCGGGTCGGTCGCGGCGGTGCCGCTCCACACGTTCTGCAGCGCGTAGGTCACGGCGTTGGCGACCCGCGGCTCCAGCGCCCCCGCGGTGCAGCCGCCCGGCGGCACCGGCAGCGCCTGCCCGTCGGTGTCGGTCACGGACAGGATCGCGACCGGCACGCAGTACGTGCCGCCGTTCGCGAACGCGGCGAACGCGGCCGCCATCGACAGCGGGGACACCGAGTTCGAGCCCAGCACGTTCGCGGGCAGCGGGTCGAACGGGCCCTCCCCGGACGAGCCGCCCGCCTTGTGGATCCCGAGCGCGGTGGCGGTGTCGAACACCCCGCAGATGTCGAGCTGGGACGCCATGGCGATGTAGCCGGAGTTCACGGAGTTCCGGGTCGCGTCGAGCACCGTCATCACCCCGCCCGACCGGGGGCCCTCGGCGTTGGCGAACCGGTACTCCGTGCGCGGGTCCAGGCGGGTGCACGAGGTCCGGAACTCGCTGAACCGGTACGAGAACCGGGTCGCGTTCACCCGCTCGGACAGGCTGTGCCCCTCCTTCAGCCACTGCGCCAGGGTGAACGGCTTGAACGTCGACCCCGGCGGGAAGCCGCTGCCGCCGCCGTACGCGAAGTCGGTGCTGTAGTTGACGGCGGTCTCGCGCTCTCCGTGCTCCTCGGTGTTGTTGTACCGGCGGTTCTGCGCCATCGAGGTGATCTTCCCGGTCCCGGGCTCGACCGTGACCAGCGCGGTCGCGACCCCGGACGGGTCCTCGGCCGGCACGCCGCCGAGCACGGAGTCCGCGGCGAGCGCCTGCTCCCGGGGGTCCAGCGTCGTCGTGATGGTCAGCCCGCCGCGGTACAGCCGGTCGACCCGCTCCGCCTCGGTCGCGCCGAACGCGGCGTCGTTCCGGATCACCTTGGTCACGTAGTCGCAGAAGTAGCCGGAGCCCGGCACCGTCACCTCCGCCGCCATGCAGCCGACCGGCCGGGTGTCCACGTGCAGGGTGTCCGCGATCGGTGTCGCCAGCCCGGCCGCGAGCTCGTCGGCGGTGAGGTAGCCCTGGTCGTGCATGAGGCGGAGCACGAGGTCGCGCCGCTCCTGGGCGGTCGCGGGGTTGCGCACGGGGTCGTAGGCGGTCGGGCTCTGGGTGATCCCGGCGATCGTCGCGGCCTCCAGGTACGACACCTGGGCGGCCGGCTTGCTGAAGTACCGCTGCGCCGCGGCCTCGACCCCGTAGGTGTTCACGCCGAACTGGGCGATGTTCAGGTACGCCTCGAGGATCTGGTCCTTGGTCATCTCCTTCTCGAGCGCGATCGCGAGCTTCGCCTCCCGGAGCTTGCGCGCGTAGCCCTCCGGCCCGTCGGCCTCGCGGGCCGCCTCCGCGCCGGCGGGGTCGCCCGAGCGGACCGCCTGCTCGATCAGGACGTTCTTGATGTACTGCTGGGTCAGGGTCGAGGCGCCCTCGGTGCGGCCCGACGACTGCAGGTTGCGCACCATCGCCCGGACCATGCCCTCGGGGTCGATGCCGCCGTGCTGGTAGAACCGCTTGTCCTCGATGGCGACGACCGCCTGCCGCAGCGGCTCCGCGACCGCCGTCAGCGGCACGACCACCCGGTTCTCGGCCCAGAACGTCGCGAGCACGGTGGTGCCGTCGGCCGCGAGGACCGTCGACCGCTCGGACAGGGGCTGCCGCTCGAGCTCGGTCGGCAGGTCCTCGAACGCCTCGACCGCGAGCTCGGTCGTGCCGTCCGCGACGGCGACCGTCGGCAGCAGCAGGCCCGCGGTCAGCACCCCGCCCAGCACGGCGGTGAGGACGAACGCCAGCACCAGCGCGACCGCCTTCGTGACGGTCATGCGCCGTGCGGTACGACCCCCGCCGGGTGCCATGTGCGCCACGGTAGGGCGTCCGGGCGCAGGTCGCGCCCGGACCCCGGGGGAGTCATCCGCGCCGGGTGAGGGTCACCCGGTGCGGGGACGACGCCGGTGGGCGCCGCGCGGCGTCAGAAGTCGCCGCCCCCGAAGTCGCCCCCGCCGAAGTCGCCCCCGCCCCAGCCGCCGTCGCCGCCCCAGCCGCCGTCGTCCGCGGAGACGTCGCCGCCGTCGTAACCGGCGTCGGCCTCGGAGCCGGCGTCCGCGCCCTCGGCGCCCGCGTCGCCGGAGCCGCCCGCGTCGGACAGGTCGAACAGGCTGTCGGCGATCGCGGTGCCCACGAACGCCCCGGCCACGCTGGCGAGCAGGGAGCCGGCGATCATCCCGCCCATCCCGACGCCGCCGCCCATCCCGACGCCGCCCGCTCCCCGGCCGAACGACCGCTCCAGCGTGCCCGGCTGCCGCAGCTCGGCGCGCGTCGCCATCCGGGCGAGCGAGCGCGGGTCGTCGTCGGCGGCGCGCTCGCCGGGCGGGACCTCCGCGGCGAGGCCGTCGAGCACCTGCCGGCGCTGCTCGGGGGTGAGCCGGGCGAACGCCTCGGCGTGCGCCTGCTCGATGGCGTCCGGCGGTGCGGTGCGCAGCAGGTACCGGTACCGCTCGATCGCGGCCTGGTCCGGGTCGGCCGGGCTCCGGTCGGCGGGGTACGGCGCGGCCGGCTGCCGGCGCGGCTGCGACCCACGGGGCTCGCGGCCCAGCAGGCGGTCCAGGAAGCCCATGGTCGTCACCTCTCGTCGTCGGTACCCGGGTGGAACGCCCCGGCCCGCGTCCGGGTTCCCCGGTTCCCGGTGCGCACCGGTCGGCGCGCCCGCCCCGCCGGGGGGGCAGGATCACCGGCCCCCGGGCCACCCGCCACCGCACGCACCCGCCGGGTGCCCTCCCGATCGTCGCGAGCCCACCCGGGCGATCGGGTGGGCCCGCGACAATCGGCTGGGGACCCGGGCCGCTCGCTGCCTACGCTGCCGGGATGGCACACGACGACGCGCCGGCTGGCGGGCGCCCCGCGGACCCCGAGCGGTTCCTCGTGCGGGGGCGGCTGGAGCACCTGCCCCGGCGCCGCGCCGACCGCGACCTCGTCCTGCGCTGGGTGGCCCAGGGCGTCCTGCCGCTCGAGGAGCCCGTCGGCGAGCGGGCGCTGACGGACCGGCTGGCCGAGCTGGCCCGCGACCCGGTCGGGCTGCGACGCGAGCTGGTCGAGGCCGGCCTGGTGACCCGCACCCGCGACGGCGCGGAGTACTGGCGGACGCGGGTCACGGAGTTCGACCCGCTCTGACCGGCGGGGGGCTCAGGCGAGGGCGGCGAACGCGTCCGCGACGGTCTCGTGCGGCGGGAGCACCCGGATCATCGTCGTCAGCGTCAGCACGTCGAGGACCTGGCCGGTCGGCCGGGCGATCGTGAGGTCGCCGCCGGCGGTGCGGGTCGCGCGCAGCCCGGCGATGAGGGCCCCGAGGCCGGAGGAGTCGAGGAACGTCGTCTCCTCCAGGTCGACCACGAGCTTCGTGCGCCCCTGCTCGACCAGGTCGGCCACGACCGCGCGCAGCTCGGGGGCGTCGCCCGCGGTGAGCCGTCCCCGGGGACGCAGGACCACCACGGGGCCCCCGATCCGCTGCACCGCGATCTCCACGTCCGCCCCTTCCGCCGCGCCCCGCCGGCGTGCGCCGCCGGTCGCCCCCACCCTAGGCACGCGCGGGCGTGCCCGCCGCCCGCGTCCAGGTGCGACGACCCGCGCGCGGGGCCCCGGCGAGGTCACGCCTCGCGGCGGACCCGCGCCTCGTGCCGCGGCAGGTCGTCCTCGCCCAGGTCCGTCCGCCAGCCGCCGACCACCCGGAGCCCGGCGACGTCCAGGTGCGGCGCGATGATCTCCGCGAGCGGCGTGGGCCAGTCGGGCGCGCTGAGCCGCTCCCGGCAGAGCGGGTCCCCGGTGTCGTCCAGGACGGTCAGGGTCCAGACGAGGTCGCCGTCCCCGGACGGGTCGGGTGAGTGGACCAGGACGGTCCGGGCCCGCGCGAGCGTCGTGTCGTCGAGCGCTGCCAGGCGCGGCAGGTCCGAGTGGTGCGGCATCATCGCCTCCCCGTCCGATGACGGCATCATGCGCGCGGCCCTCGCGCCTCGCCCGCCGCCGGACGGGTGAATCTGGGAGCATGGCCGGGGCGCGCCGGTCGGGCCGCCCGGCACCCGATCCACGCTGGGGGAACCGCTTGACCGGCACTGCACTGCGGGTCGTCGTCCTGGACGACGACCCCGACGTCGCGGCGTACACGGGCACCGTGCTGGAGCGGCGGGCGGGCTGCGAGGTCGTGGTGCTGCCCGACGCCTCGGACATCGCCGGCACCCTCGCGCGGTTCGACCCCGACGTCGTCGTCACGGACATCGAGATGCCCGGCACGTCCGGCCTGGAGCTGGCGGGGCTGCTCCGCGACCGCGCCCCGGACGTGGGCGTGGTGGTGATGACCGCCCACGTGTCGGTGGAGTACGCGGTCGGCGCACTGCGGCAGCGCGCCGACGAGTTCCTCACCAAGCCCGTCGCCGCCGGCGAGCTGGTCGAGGTCGTGCGCCGGCTCGGCGAGCGGCGCCGTGCGGCGCTGGCGGCCCGGCCGGTGGTCCTGGCGGTGGGCGCGCACCCGGACGACGTGGAGATCGGGGCCGGCGGCATCCTCGCCGCGCACCGGGCGGCCGGTGACACCGTCGTGGTGCTCACCCTGTCCCGGGGTGCGCGCGGCGGGGACGTCACGGACCGGGAGGGCGAGTCGCGCGCGGCGGCCGCCCTGATCGGCGCACGGCTGGTCCTGGAGGACCTGCCGGACACCCGGATCCCGGTCGCCGGGCCGACGCTCGAGATCGTGGAGCGCGTGGTCGACCAGGTGCGCCCGGCGGTCGTCTACACGCACAGCGCGAACGACCGGCACCAGGACCACCGCGCCGTGCACGACGCGACGATGGTCGGCACCCGCGGGCTGGGGACGGTCGCCTGCTACCAGAGCCCGTCGGCGACGGTGGACTTCCGCCCCAACCGGTTCGTCACGGTCGACGACCACCTCGGCACGAAGCTCGCGATGCTGGCCTGCTTCGCGTCCCAGGTCGGGATCCGGGACTACCTGGAGCCCGACGTCGTGCGGGCGACGGCGCGGTACTGGTCGCGGTTCGGGTCGGGCCGGGCGGTGGAGCCGCTGGAGATCGTGCGGGACACCGGCGGCGTCGGCCCGGGCGCGGGGGGCGGGGCCGGGGCGGGCGCGTGGCCGGCGTGACCACCCGGCCCCGCGGCCGGCGCG